>DATEIO010000586.1:0-8218 GCA_035278895.1 Thermoanaerobaculia bacterium
AAACCGCAGCAGCGCGTCTCCCTCCTTTTCGAGCGCCGCGAGCGTCTTTTTGGCGAGCGGATCGAAGGGCTCCAGGACCAGGGCCGCGGTCTTCTTCTTGCGCTCGACCTTCCACGTTCCGGCGACGAAGCCGTCGACGAGAAAGGTGGCGCTCACCTGGAGGTTCTTGGAGACGACTCTGGAGCGGTGCTCGTCCGCCATCACGCGGGTGCGGTCGTCGTGGGAGAGCACGAGGTTGTCGAACTCCGGCAGGAAGCGGACGGGCGCCGGCTCGTCCTCTTCGGGGCGCCGCGCTTCGGGGAGGTCGAACAGCTCGCGCTTGCGCTCGTCGCGGAAAGTGACCAGGTCCGGGCGGAGCTCTTCAAAGACCGGGCGCAGTCCCGAGAGACCGGACCACACCTGCGCGTCTCCGGGCGTTGCGGGACCGAACGCGGCGAGGTACCGCCGGACCAGCGCGTGAGCCGGCGCCTCGTCCGTTGAAATCCCCATCCCGAGCCACTCGTCCGCCAGAGCGAACGCCGCGGCGGCCGGGAAGCCCCATGCCGCGTCCGTCGGCACCTGCACGAGCGGAAGGTGGGTGCGGACGGCGTACGCCATCGCACGCTCGTCCGCGTCCGGATGCTTCGTCTTGCAGTGAATCCGGAAGGCGTCGAAGGTCTCCGGTGAGCCTCCGAAGAAGGTGCGCGCCTCCGCCTTGACTCCCTCCAGGTCGAAGCTCTTTGTCCGGTCGCGGAGGATCGACTGCATGCCCCGCGAGAGCCCGGGCTGCAAGGCGCCGCGCAGCTCCGCGTAATCGGCGGCCGTCATCAGGTGCAGCGTGGCACGCATCGCGGTCACGCGGACGACTTGGCGTTTGCGGAGCGCGTCCAGGAGATCGCCGCGGCGGAAGCCTTCGAGGCGTGTCCAGAGCCCCACGAACGGAGGCCGCGCCAACTGCGCCTGGAGCCCGGCGAGCCGCGCGACGGCTTCGGGCACGGTCCTCTTTTCGCGGGAGAGGAGCCCCTGCCGGGCGAGCAGGGCGCGGTTCAACTGGCGGGTGGTCAGGGTCGTCATCGGCGCCGCAGTCTGACACAGCGGCACAGGCGTTGCAGCCTGTTTTCAAGCGAAGGAGGAAGTATGGCTCTCAAACTCAAACCCCTCGACCAGCAAGTCATCGTCATCACAGGCGCTTCGAGCGGCATCGGTCTGGCCACGACCGCGGCGGCCGCCGAGCAAGGGGCGAAGCTCGTCCTCGCGGCCCGCAGCGAGCAGATCTTGAACGACGTCGTGCAGCAGATCAACGCCAATGGCGGCGAGGCCATCGCCGTGACCGCCGACGTCGGCCGCCGCGAGGACGTGGAGCGGATCGCTCAGGCCGCGATCGGCCGCTTCGGCCGCATCGACACCTGGGTCAACGACGCGGGCCTCGCCATCTACGGGCGGCTTGACGAGGTCAGCGACGAAGACAGCCGCCGGCTGTTCGACGTCAACTTCTGGGGCGTGGTCTACGGCTCGCTCATCGCGCTGCCGCACTTGAAGGTGCAAGGCGGCGCGCTGATCAACGTGGGCAGCGAAGTGTCCGAGGCTGCGGTCCCGCTGATCGGCATGTATACGGCCACCAAGCACGCGGTCAAGGGCTTCACGGATTCCCTGCGGCTCGAGATCGAAGAGCTGGACAAGGCGCCCGTTTCGATCACGCTCATTCAGCCCACGGCCGTCGACACGCCGTTCCCGCAGCACGCCAGGAACTACATGGACCAGGAGCCCAAGCTCCCCACGCCGACGATCGAGCCGGACAAGGTGGCCGCCGCGATCCTTCACGCCGCCACCCATCCCGAGCGCGACGTCAAGGTGGGCATGATGGCCAAGATGAACACGACGATGGCCAAGATCGTGCCGTCGCTCGGAGACAAGGTGGCCGCCAAGCAGGCCGGCCGCCAGCAGAAGGACGAGCCGCCGCGCGATCCCGAGGGAGCGCTCTACAAGCCTTCCGAGGACGGCCGGATCTACGGCGAGGCCACGTCGAAGAGCGCCGAGAAGAACCAGGAAGCGGAGCTGGCATCGCCCGTCCGCAATTCCTGACGCTCAGGTCTCGGGCTCGAAGACGCGCTCGAAGTATCCGCCTTCTTCCGGCGTCGGCTCCTCTTCGCCGGCGCCGGCGAGCCTTCGGGCCAGTTGCTTCTTGTAATCGAGCTCCATCTGGCGGGCGATCTGGATGCGCTGGGCCTGGGGCGAGCCCGCGCCGTGCATGGATTCGGTGAGATACCCGACCGCGTTCCGGCCCAGCGTCATGTTTTCGATCAGGCGCAGAATCCGCATCCGCGTCTCGACCGGCACGTCCGCGCGTCCCCGCAGATACTTGCGGAGCAGGGCGCCCGTCTCTTCGCTTTCGAGATCCTTTTCGGAAGGCATCGTCACCATGAGACCCCCGGCCAGGTCCTGGGCGAGCCGGCCGATCTCGTAGGGCATCTTCGTCACGTGGTGCTTGCAGACGTTCGCGATCATGTCGTCGTTCAGATAGCACCCGGACTTCATCGGCCGCGCCTGGTAGGACGACGCAATGCCCGTCGAATAGATCGTCTCGTTCAAATGCGTCATCTCCACGAGCTTGTCTTTCACGTGCGAGGCCTTGTCCACGCCGTTGCATTCGGCGATCGCGGCCGCGGCGCCGATCAGCACGTCACCCACCCCGCTCTTGCAGACGTAGCTCCGCCGGTGGTAGCAGGTGAACCGCTCGACGAGCATCGCCGCAAACTCGGTCTCCCCGTCCATGAACACAAGTGGATTGGGGATGAACACGTCGTCGAAGACGACCATGGCCTCCTGGCCGGAAAACCGCGCGTTGCCGGCGTCCAGATCGCCGCCCTCCGCGTGGCGCGTGTCGCACGACTGGCGGCCGTAGATGTAGGTGATTCCGGGCGCGTCCACGGGCACGGCGCCGACCACGGCGAAATCCCGGTCCTCGGGACCCAGGCGCAGCGTCGGCATCACGATCATCCAGTGGGAGTTGAGGCAGCCGGTCTGGTGCGCCTTGGCGCCGCGAATCCAGATCCCCTCGTCCGTGCGCTTCGTCACGTGGACGTAGAGATCGGGATCGTCCTGCTGGTGCGGCGCCTTCGACCGGTCTCCCTTGACGTCCGTCATCGCGCCGCCCACCACCTGATTGCGGCGCTGGACGCCGGTCAAAAAGGTTTTCAGGCGCTCGTGGTAGCGCGTGCCGTGCCGCTCGTCGATCTCCCAGGTGACGGAGTGGAGGGCGTTGAAGGCGTCCATGCCCACGCAGCGCTGGAAGCAGGTGCCCGTGAGCTGCCCGAGCTTCCTCTGCATCTTGTTCTGCATCACGAGGTCTTCGGGGCTCGCCGCGATGTGGAGGAAGCGGTTGATCCGCTCCCCGGTGAGAGGCGAGACCGCCGTGGCGAGCTCAGGCTCGCGCGCCGCGAGGTCGTAGGTTTCGGCCACCGCGTTGATCGAAGGCCGGATCACCGGGTGATCGACCGGCTCGGGCACGAGCTCGCCGAACAAAAACACCCGGAGCCCGCGCCCGCGAAGGCTCCGGATGTAGTCCTCTCCCGTGACGATCGGGGCTTCCGCTTCCGGGGACGGAGCAGCCTCGGGGATGGATTCGGCGGCGATGGGCATGGTCTTCCCCCTTTCCAGCGATGATTCTAGAGGGGGGATAGGAGAATACTCAACCATGGAGATCCCGGGTACGATAGGGACATCGTCCGGGAGCTTAAAGAGGTTCTCTATGGCCAATCCTGAACAACTCCAGATCCTCCGGGAAGGCGTGGCCTCCTGGAATGCTTGGCGCCGGAGCCACCGCTCTGTGCCGGTGGACCTCGAAGAAGCCGATCTCATCGAGGCCGATCTTTTCCAGGCCAATCTCCGAAAGGCGAATCTGCGAGGTGCCCGGCTCCTGGAGGCAGACCTCCGGCGGGCCTCTCTGAACGGTGCAGACCTGGCAGGAGCCTTTCTCGTGGACGCCTATCTGGAGCGTGCAAGGCTGCGGAATGTCCATCTGAACGGGGCCGATCTCGCCGAAGCCAATTTTGCCGAAGCCGATCTTACGGGGACGGATTTCCGCGGTGCCAACCTGTGGGAAACGAGACTGGTCCGAGCCAGGCTCGAAGGCGCCAACTTCGAGCTGTGCCGAATGGAGGGCGCCAATCTCGGTGGCGCAACGGCTGCCGGAGCCTATTTTGTGGATGCTCGCCTCCCCAGGGCTTTTCTGGAAGGAGCTGACCTCTCCGGCTGCAACTTCTATGAGGCCGACCTTACACAGGCCCGCCTGCGCGACGCCGATCTCTCAGGGGCTTTTCTCAACGGTGCGAAGCTGCTGGAGGCGGACCTCTCCAGCGCAGATCTCACGGGCACGGATCTGACGGACGCCGATTTCAAGAGAGCCTGGCTTTTAGGGGCTGACCTGAGCCAGGCCCGTCTTGCCCGGACTTATTTTGGCGACAGCAACATGGGGGGAACGACCCTGGATGGGCTCGACTTGGGTGCCACCCTGGGGCTTGGAGCGGTCATCCACTATGGTCCGTCTCGGGTCGATCTCGAGACTCTCGCCTTATCACGAGGTCAGATCCCCCTGTCCTTCCTGCGCGGTGCCGGTCTTCCGGCGCCTTTCGTGGATTATCTGGACGCGTTCAACTGGGAGACCATCCGGTACCGCTCCTGCTTTATCAGCTACTCTTCGTGGGACCAGGAATTCGCTCAGAAGCTGCACAACGATCTCAGCGCAAGGGGCATCTCATGCTGGCTCGATGTGGACGACATTCGGCTTGGCGTGCTTGCAGACGAGCTCCGTCAGGCGATCCAGCGCCACGACAGGTTCCTCCTGATCCTCTCCGAGCACAGCATGCAAAGCCCCTGGGTCCGCACAGAGCTCCAGGAGGGTTTGAAGCGCCACACTCGTGAAAATCCGGTGATCATTCCGGTTCGATTGACGGACTACCGGACCCTTGAGAGTTGGCAAGCCCAAGGCGATGATGGGACCGATCTCGCTGCAGCGATCCGCGAGCTGGTGATCCCCGACTTCACTCGATGGCGTGATGCCGAGGCCTATGACAAGAGCTTTAATCTGGTGCTTCAGGCTCTTGCCCTTCACCCTGAAGCACCAGCCGGAGATGAGTAGAGCTTTGCTGCGAAAGTCGCTCAGCAGCAGTGGGAGTCGAGCCAGACGTAGCAGTTCCAGACCTTGCCGAACCAGACGCAACTGACATTCGGATTCGCGGCGCAATAGGCCGAGCTGCAGGTCGGCAGCGCCGTGACCGCCGTCGTCGACGAGGCGGCGAGCACGAGCGTGAGGGCGAGGGTGAGCTTGAGCAACAGGGCTTTCCGCATGTCGTTTCTCCTTGTGGTCGAGAGACGTTTCCCTCTATGGTGTGTGCGAGTTGAACAAGCGAGCCTGGAGCCTGTCGAGCCGCCTCCCCTGGGAGCACCCGCTGAACCGCCTGACGAGGGCGGTTTCGGAGCGGACTGCCCGCGGGCTGCCGGTGATCGATCTCACCGAGACGAACCCGACGCGGGTGGGGATTCCCTACCCCGAAGAGGAGCTGGCCGCGCTTCTCGCCCGCGGCGCGGCTTCCGGGTACGCCCCGCACCCGCGCGGAATTCTCGAAGCCCGGGAGGCGCTCGCCGCCCACCTCTCCCGGCCAGGGGATCCCGTCTCATCCGAAGACCTCGTGCTGACCGCCTCGACTTCCGAGTCCTACTCCTTCCTCTTCAAGCTCTTCGGAGACCCCGGAGACGAGGTGCTGACCGCCGCGCCTTCGTATCCTCTGCTCGACAGCCTGGCCGCGCTCGACGGGCTCGTCCTCCGCCACTTCCATCGCAGCCCGGGCCGTCGTTTCGCGACCGATGCGGAAACGATCGAGCTGGCCCTCTCGGAACGGACGCGGCTCCTGACCCTGGTCCATCCGGGAAACCCGACCGGCAACTTCCTCACCGCCTCGGAGCAGGAATCCATCGCCGCCCTCTGTGCCGCCCGGGGCCTTCCGCTGATCCTGGACGAAGTTTTCGCCGACTACCCGCTGGCCGCCGCTCCGGCCGCCGCAAGGACGGATGAGGCCCTCTCCTTTTCGTTGGGCGGGCTCTCCAAGAGCGCCGGCCTGCCCTCCTGGAAGCTGGGCTGGATTCGCGTGGGAGGCCCCCCCGATCTCCGCCGCCGTGTGATCTCCGCCCTGGAGCTGGTGGCCGACAGTTATCTCTCCGTGGCCACGCCGGTCCAGAAGGCGCTCCCGGGATTGCTGGAGCTGGCGCCGCGCATCCGGGAGGCGATCCTCGGACGGCTCCAGGAAAACCTCGCCACCCTTCGCGCGACGCTGAAGGCCGAGCTGTTCGAGCCCGAGGGAGGCTGGGCAGCGGTTCTCCGCTTCGCCCGCCCGGTCTCGGACGAAGAGCTGGCGCTGGAGCTTCTGGAGCGCCAAGGCGTCCTCGTCCACCCCGGCTATTTCTTCGACTTCACGACGGACGACTTCCTCGTCCTCTCGCTCCTGCCGGAGCCCGAGAGGTTCGAGGAAGGCGTCCGCCGGATTGCGGAATGTCTTTGACTTGGGGTCAGCCGGCCGCGGGAACCGGCGCCGGGGCGTTGGTGGGCAGGCCCATTTTTTCGCGGATCTTGGCCTCGACCTCGTCAGCCAGGTCCGGGTTGTCGCGGAGGAACTGTTTGGCGTTCTCGCGGCCCTGGCCGAGGCGGAGATCACCGTAGGAGTACCAGGCTCCGCTCTTGACCACCATCTTCTGCTCGACGCCCAGGTCGACGAGCTCGCCGGTGCGGGAGATCCCCTCGCCGTAGTCGATGTCGAACTCGGCCTGACGGAAGGGGGCGGCGACCTTGTTCTTGACCACCTTGACCTTCGAGCGCGAGCCGGTCACCTCCTCGCCTTCCTTGAGCGAGGCGATGCGGCGGATGTCGATGCGCACCGAGGCGTAGAACTTGAGCGCCCGGCCGCCGGTCGTGGTCTCGGGGTTGCCGAACATGACCCCGATCTTTTCGCGGATCTGGTTGATGAAGACGAGGCACGTCCTGGACTTCGCGACGATCGCCGTCAGCTTGCGAAGGGCCTGCGACATGAGGCGGGCCTGGAGGCCGACGTGGGAGTCGCCCATCTCGCCTTCGAGCTCGGCCTTGGGCACGAGGGCCGCGACCGAGTCGACGACCACGACGTCGACCGAGTTGCTGCGCACGAGCATCTCGGCGATCTCCAACGCCTGCTCGCCGTTGTCCGGCTGGGAGACGAGGAGGTTGTCGATGTCCACGCCAAGCTTTTTCGCGTACTCGGCGTCCAGGGCGTGCTCGGCGTCGATGAAGGCTGCGATCCCGCCCCGCTTCTGGGCCTGACCCACGACGGAGAGGGCGAGGGTCGTCTTGCCCGACGACTCGGGTCCGTAGATCTCGACGACCCGGCCGCGGGGAAAGCCCCCGATGCCGATCGCGTGATCCACGGCGATCGAGCCCGTGGAGATCGACTCGAGCGCCAGCGTCTCGCGCTGGCCCAGGCGCATGATCGCCCCCTTGCCGAACTGCCGCTCGATCTGGGAAAGCGTGCCGTCGATGGCCTTCAGCCGGTCCAATTTCGTTTCTGCCATAAATTTTTTTTCGCTCCTTAGGGCCAGGGGGTACCGAGTCACCATTGTACTGCGCTTTCCTCGGCAGTGAGGGAACGGCGGGGATGGCGCCCTGCTCCGGGCTCGGCATCCCTATCTTAGAAGACGTAAATGAGGCGGTCAATCTCCCCCGGGAGCCCCTCCCCGGAAGAGGGGAGCCCGGAAGCGCGGTTGTATAATTCCAGGTGTCGATTCGTATGAAGCATTCGCTATAATCTGCTCCCTTAAACGTACGCCCCTTTACCTGCGTAGACCTCACACGATGGAATCGATTGCCGTCGAGACGACCAACCCGTCCCTCGCGGCGGAGCCGATCCGCCGCCTCGAAGACAACGTCGCCCGGGTGATCCGCGGGAAGCGCGAGGTCATCCGCCTGACGACCGTCTGCCTGCTCGCCCGCGGCCACGTCCTCCTGGAGGACGTCCCCGGCGTGGGCAAGACCACCCTGGCCCAGGCCTTCGCCCGCTCGCTGGGGCTCGAGTTCCAGCGCATCCAGTTCACGAGCGACCTCCTGCCGTCCGACATCATCGGGGTGTCGATCTTCAACCAGAAGACCCAGTCGTTCGAGTTCGTGCCCGGCCCGCTCTTTGCCAACGTGGTGCTCGCGGACGAGATCAACCGGGCGACG
>DATEIO010000587.1:0-5138 GCA_035278895.1 Thermoanaerobaculia bacterium
TAGGTCTCGGCAATCCAGGGCGGCCACATAGGGCCTTCCCTACAGGTTCCTGGTGGTTCCTGGTCGTGAACTTGCAGAGCATCAGGCTCTGGTGCGCGCGGGCCCTGCCCAGCCGTTCTCGAATCGGAGTTTGCCCATGACATCCATTGCAGCAGAACCCAGCGCGAAGCCACTCGCGCGAGGGCAAGTCCTCGTTGCCTTCAGCGGTCTCCTTCTGGCACTTCTCCTGGCTTCCCTGGACCAGACGATCGTCGCCACGGCGCTGCCGACGATCGTCGGTGAGCTGGGAGGCTTGGAGCGCCTGTCGTGGGTCGTGACCTCGTACCTGCTCGCCCAGACGGTCGTCACCCCCCTGTACGGCAAGCTGGGCGACCTGTACGGCCGGAAAGGCGTGCTCCAGAGCGCGGTCGTGCTGTTCCTGATCGGATCGGCCCTCTGCGGGTTGAGCCGCAGCATGGGGCAGCTCATCGCCTTCCGCTTCCTTCAGGGACTGGGCGGCGGAGGCCTCATGGTGACGACCATGGCCGCGGTCGGCGACATCATCCCGCCCCGCGAGCGCGGCCGGTACCAGGGGATCTTCGGCGCCGTCTTCGGCCTGTCGAGCGTGGCGGGTCCGCTGCTCGGCGGATACTTCACGACGGCCTGGTCGTGGCGGTGGATCTTCTACATCAACCTGCCCTTGGGGATCGTGGCGCTGGGCGTGATCGCCATCACCCTGCCGTCGCGCGGCACGCGGCAGCGGCACCGCATCGACTACGCGGGCGCCTTGCTGCTGGCGGCCGCGCTCTCCGCAATCATTCTCGTGACAGATCTGGGAGGGACCGTGTACCCCTGGAGCTCGCCAGTCGTGCTCGGGCTCGCGGCTCTCGCCGCCGTGGCGTTGATCGGGTTCGTCCTGATCGAGCTGCGCGCCGAAGAGCCCCTGTTGTCCCCGCGCCTCTTTCGGAACCGTACGTTCGTGATCACCTCGGCCATGGCGCTCATCGTGGGCTTTGCCATGTTCGGCTCGGTCACCTATCTGCCACTTTTCCTGCAGGTCGCGAAAGGCGCGAGCCCCACGGGGTCGGGCCTGCAGATGATCTCGCTGATGGCGGGAATGCTCACGACGTCGATCCTGTCGGGGCAGCTCATCAGCCGCACCGGCCGCTACAAAATGTTTCCCATCCTCGGGACGGCGATCATGATGACGGCCCTCCTCCTGTTCTCAGGGATGACCGTATCGACCGGCCGGACCGCGATCGTGGGCATGATGCTCCTGCTGGGCCTCGGGATGGGGCTCATCATGCAGGTCCTGGTGATCGCGGTCCAGAACGCCGTGGACTATCGCGACCTGGGCGCCGCCACCTCGGGCAACACGCTCTTCCGCTCCATCGGGGGCTCGGTGGGAACGGCGGTCCTCGGCGCGATCTTCGCCTCGCGCCTCGCCGCGGAGCTGCGCACGCTCCTGCCTGGAGCCGCAACCGTCGAGCCGGGCGCGGGCCTCGGCCTGCAAACGATCGCGAACCTGTCACCGGAGGTCCGCGCGACCTATGCCCAGGCGTTCACCGAGGCCACCGGAACCATCTTTCTCATCGCCGGCATCATGGCGGTCGTCGGCTTCGTACTGAGCTGGCTACTCCCGGAGCGCCCGCTGCGCGAAACGATTGCGGCCACAAGCGGCGAGGTGGGGCAGGAGGTGGGCGGAGCCATGGCGATGCCCGAAGCGCCGGACTCCCACGAAGAGCTCCTGCGCGGGCTGGTGGCCGTGGACCGCAGCGTCCGGCTCCAGCACATCGAGCGGATCGTCGCGCGAGCCGGCCTCAGCCTCGGCCCCGCCGCCGCGTGGCTCCTCGTCCGCCTGGGTGAGCAGCCCCAGACCACCGTCGAAGCGCTCGGGCGCTATTCACCCTTCGGACCTGGAGCTTTGCAACGCGCCGCCGAAGAGCTCCGGACCGCCGGACTGATCGCGGGCCGGCACTTCACGAACGCGGGCCGCGCTGTCCTGGAGAAGCTCGTGGCAGCGCGCCGGGCCCATCTGACCGAAGTGCTCGCGCAATGGGCCCCCGGTGAACGGCCGGAGCTGGCCGACCTGCTGCGCCGCCTCGTAAACGAAGCCGTGCCCAACGTGCAGCCCGGCGACGAAGTGGTGGTCTAAGGAGCCTGCATAGCAGACAGTGTGGGCGTGCGTCCTGCTAGGCGAAAAAACAAGGACCCAAAGGACTGCAAGGACACCAAGGACAACAGCCTTGATGTCCTTGATGTTCTTGCAGTCCTTTGGCTTGGCCTCAAGCCTTGAAAGTAGAGCGAGTGGGTGGAGTCGGTTCCTTCTTGCGAGAGGCTCGATATCTTTGCCATAGAAAGGCGGCGACAACAATGAGAATAGCCGTGTCGATGGATGCCACAAGGGCTCGCAGGCTCTCCAGGCACTCCGTCTCGCTAGGCTGCCAACCAAAAACTGCAACACCGAGGAAGGATACCGTTGCGCGACACTGAACGTGAGTCGAGAAGAACCCAGCCCAATTAAGGATCGCCCAAAAGCACAAGAGTATGGCTCTGAGCATGAGGATGGAGAGGCGAGGTTGGCCCAGCCCTGCGGCGATCATGTGCAAACCGCCAAATACGAACACGGCTGGTGCGATCAAGGCCATCCCAAGGGGCCAGTCGGGATTAAGACCCTCGGGATGGGTGTACATGAAATAGCCGGTTACCACCCCCACGATCAGGGTGACGAGCCCGAAAGCAGCCAGCGGGAGATTCCTTTCGATGCCGCTAATGGCCCAAGATCGTTGCAATTTCATTCGGTCCTTTCTTGCCTCCAGTCATTCACTGCTGTGAGCGACCTCGCCCGCTCGGCGACCTTCGCATCCACCATGCGCAGAGTATATCCCCCTTGCCTGGTGAAGCGCCCCTTGTGGGCGCCGGCACGTAGCCACGGGTTTCAACCCGTGGTTCCAGAGGCTCGATTTCATTTTCGAGCCCCTTCAGGGGCGTAGCAAGGCGGGCGCAACCGGACTACTGGGGCACCACAGCATCAGAGGCGTTCCGCTCCCGCCCATGCCAGCGCCCCTGAAGGGGCCCAGAAATAGATTGCGGCCTCCGTACCACGGGTTGAAACCCGTGGCTACGTGCCAGCGCCCGCAAGGGGCGCTGCCCCCACCCCCCCCAGACGAGATGTGTGGAATCCGATGGGTTTCAACCCGGAGCGGCGGCCGCGTCAAAAGAATCCGCGGAGGAACGCCGCCGCTTCCTCCGAGATGCCGACGATCTTGTTCGTGGCCTGGCGATAGAATTTGAAATTGAGCTCGGTCTCGGGCCGACCATCATTCCAGTCGGAAAAAACCTTGAGCTCGCTCCGCCCCAGGCGCCGCTTCGCAAGCGCGGTGCGTCGGACGGTGATGCTCACGCGCGGCGTTTGCCGGGCAATCCCGGGTTTCCTTGCGATCGCTTCGGCCGAGGTGACGACCCCGCTCGCGATGAGACCGGGCCCCCCTTCGTTCTCGCTCGCGAAGACGAAGATCGTATCGCCTTGGGTGATGTGCTTGCCGCCGTACATCGTCTTCTGCGCGGTGAACGCGAATGTCTCTGCTCGCGGATCGGTAACCTCGGCTTTGATTGCGAAGACCGTGATTCTCATCTCGTTGGGCCGGTTTTGATCGGCTGGCCGCAGGTGATCCGATGGCCGTCCGGGGTGCGCAGGCCGAATTCCCGGAGGCCCCAGGGTTTGTCGGCTGGTTTGGAGAGGACCTCGGCTCCCCGGGAGGTCACCTCTTCGTAGAACTGATCCAGTTCGTCTACATAGAGATACACGAAGTACGAGTGGTTTCCCAGGTCGGCGGCAGGCTTCTCGTCGGGGCACTCTCCCAGCATCAGCTTGAAGTTGTCCTTGGTCAGGAAGCTCCAGCCCTCGGCTTCGATGGGATCTTGGTCGAAGCCGAGCACGTCGGTGTAGTACCGGGTGGACACCGCCAGATCGCGGACGGCCAGCACGCATCGGGAATCCAGGATTCGAGCCACTTGCTCACTCCTGCTCCGGAACGTACAGGAACACATCCGGAGTGCCGCCGTTGAAATCCCCGGTGACCAGATCGGAGGCGGTGCTGGTGAAGGCGACGAAGCCTCCGGTGGCGCTGATGACGGGATCCAGGGAGCCTCCGTTGGCGGCCTGGGAGGGGATGAAGGCGGAGCGGCTGATCAGCTTCACGTCTCCGGTCGTCCGGTCGTAGAGATATACGCTCTGCTGAGTGGTCCACGACAGCCCGGGGCTGAGATCCGGAGAGAGGCTGAAGAAGGTGACGTAGCGGCCGTCGGCGCTCAAACGGCCTGCGAAGGCGCCGCGCTCGCCCGTCTGGAGCGGCGAGCCGGGGATGTGGCTCACCAGGGTGGTCGTTTCGGTGACGCGGTCGAAGAGGAACAGGTCGGGTTGAGCATTGGTGTCGCTCTGCCCGGGGACGAGGTCGGTGCCCTCGCTGCTCAGGAGGACATAGCGTCCGTCGTCGCTCAAGCCGGGGGCCACGTAGGGCGGCGCGTGGGTGGAGCCGAGCTGGACCCTCTTTCCGGAGGCGCGGTCCAGGAGGACGACGGTTCTCGTGCCGCTGTTGTTGATGAAGGCGGCGTAGCGGCCGTCGGCGCTGACGATCGGGTGCTCGCCGGAGCTCGCGGGCCCGGAGGTGCCTCCCGCCCGGCTGAGCAGCGCGACTTTTCCGGAGCTGCGCTGGAAGAGGTAGGCGTTCACCTCCTGAGGGGAGGCTCCGCTCCCGGCCACCAGGTCCGTGGCGCTGCTGTGGAAGGTGAGGAAGGCGCCGTCCGGGCTCATGGCAGCGAAGACGGAGGAGCTGTTGCCTGTCCGGTTCGGTTGCGACGCCCGGCTCACCAGGGTCACGGTTCCGGTCTGCCGGTCGAACGAGAAGACGTCGAAGAGCTCGTTCGACTTGCTCTGGGAGACGAGATCGGTGGCGAGGCTGGAGAAGGCAACGATGTTGCCGTCCGCGCTCACTCCGCCCACCATGGACTGTCCGTTCGCGGCCTGGACGCGCGAGTCTTTCGACCGGCTGACCAGGGTGGTCGTGCCCTGGCGCCGGTCGTAGAGGAAGATGTCGTAGGTGCCTGCGGAATCCTGCTGGCCGGCGACGAGGTCGGTGCCCCGGCTCGCGAAGAGAACG
>DATEIO010000588.1:0-3680 GCA_035278895.1 Thermoanaerobaculia bacterium
CTCCCAATCCGGCGGCCGTGAAAGCCGTGGAGGAGGGACAGGAGCTTCTCGTGAAACGCAACCCGGAAGACATCCGGGCAGCGCTCGGGAAGTTCGAGAAGGCGACGTCCGCAGACGGTAACTACGCTCCGGCGTTTGCGGGTCTGGCCGAAGCGCGGGCCCTGCTTTTCGAGTATCCCGCGGCCCGGGAGGCGGCGCTCCGGGCGATCGAGTTGGACGACCGGCAGGCGACCGCCCACGCCGTCCTGGGCTTCGTCAAGCTGCATGCGGATTGGGACTGGGCCGGGGCCGAGGCGGAGCTCAAACGGGCCCTGGAGCTGGACCCCAAAAACCCCACGGCTCACCTCTGGCTCGCCATCGTTCTGGAAGCCACCGGCCGCACGGACGAGGCGGTGGCCGCGGCGCGCCGGGCCGCGGAGCTGGCGCCCGTCCAGGCCCAGGTCCGCGCCGGGCTCGGCTACCGCCTCTACTGGGCGCGCCGCTACGACGAGGCCGTCCAGGAGCTCGAGGCGTCCCTGAAGCAGGATCCCAAGTCCTCGACGGCCCACTACTTCATCGGCCGCGCCCGCGTGCAGCAGGGCCGCTTCGACGAAGCCCGGACCGCCTTCGCCCGCGCCCGGGAGATCTCTCCCGAGGATGCCAACCTGAAGTCCGCGACCGCCTATCTGGAAGCGAAAGCTGGAAAGCGGGACGCGAGCGAGAAGATCCTCCTCGAACTGCAGCGCCTCTCGCTCCGCGGTCTCCCCTTTTCCTCGCAGGTTGCCGGCATCCGTGCGGCCCTGGGGGACAAGGAAGCCGCCCTGGGCTGGCTGGAGCAAGCCCAGTCGGCGCACGAGGCCGCCCTGGTGTGGATCAGGATCGATCCCCGCTTCGATTCCCTGCGGGAAGAGCCGCGCTTCAAGGAAATCCTGGCGCGGATGGGGCTTTAGTTCTCACACCGCACGCGCAGCACCTCGACCACGTCTTCGAACTCCGCTCCCATCGCCATGTCCATGGCGGTGGTGCCGTCCGGCGTGAACGCGTTGGCGTCCGCGCCTCCGGCGAGCAGGAACGTGACCGCGTCGAGGCTTCCGGAGCTCGCCGCGAGCATGAGCGGGGTCGCTCCGGAATTCGAGCGGCCATTGACGTCCGCCCCCGCCAGCACGAGAGCCCGGACGATCTGCCCGCTGCCGGAGCTCGCGGCGACGAACAGGGCCGTCCGTCCCATGGAATCCCGGGTCTCGATCGCGGCCCCGTGGGCGAGGAGGATCTTGACGATTTCTTCGCGGTCGCCGGGCGTGCAGCCCATGTCGGCGTTCCAGTGGAGCGCCGTGTAGCCGTTGTCGTCCTGGCCGTCGACGTCCAGGCCTTCGGCGAGCGCGGTCTGCACGCCCTCCGCGTCGCCACAATAGGCGGCGAAGTGGAGCTCGTTCATTCCGCGCTCGCCGGCTTTCGGAGCCCAATAAGCGGGCTTTTCGGGTTTTTTCTCGGCCATCCCGCGAAGAATAGCACCTACTTCTCGCTGTCCAGCATTCTCATCTGGTGCGCATCGTAGCGCGTGCCGGCCACGGCCGACGCGGGCACGGCCTCCTCGATGCGGGCGAGATCCGCGGGCGACAGCTCGACCTCCAGCGCTCGCAGCGACTCTTCGAGCTGCGTCCGCTTGCGCGCGCCGATCACGGGCACGATGCTCTCGCCCTTGGCGAGCACCCACGCGATCGCGAGCTGGGTGGCGGTGACGCCCTTCTCGGCGGCGAGATCCTGGAGCGTTTGCACCAGGCGCTCGTTCTGCTCACGGTTTTCGCCGGTGAAGCGCGGCAGGTAGGCGCGGAAATCCCCCTTCTCCGCGGGCTTCGAGCCGGAGAGGAGCCCCCGCGAAAGCACGCCGTAGGCGGTGACGCCGATGCCCAGCTCCGCGAGCGTCGGGAAGATCTGGGTCTCCGGGCCGCGGCTCACCAGCGCGTATTCGATCTGCAGATCGCAGATGGGGTGCACGGCGTGCGCCCGGCGGATCGTCTCCGGCCCCACCTCGGACAATCCGATGTAGCGCACATAGCCGGCCTTCACCATCTCGGCGACGGCCCCGATCGTCTCCTCGATGGGGACTGCAGGGTCGAGCCGCGACGGCCGGTAGATGTCGATGTGGTCGACGCCCAGGCGCGTCAGGCTGTACGCGAGGAAGTTCTTGACCGCCGCGGGACGCGCGTCGAAGCCGCTCCAGGCAGCGTTCGGCGTGCGCAGAGCGCCGAACTTGACCGAGAGCAGGGCTTGGTCCCGGCGTCCCTGGAGCGCACGGCCGATGAGCATCTCGTTGTGCCCCATGCCGTAGAAATCGCCGGTGTCGAGCAGCGTCACGCCGTGATCCAACGCCGCGTGGATCGTGGCGATGCTCTCGGCTTCATCCGCCGGGCCGTACATCCCCGACATCCCCATGCACCCGAGCGCCAGCGGAAAAACGGCCGGTCCCGCGGTGCCCAATGGACGGACCTTGGTGTGTGTCTGTGTCATCATGTCCCCAGGGTAGAGCAGGCGGGTTTCCCCCGGCAAGAAGGCACCTGCAAGTTCTATACTTACCTTCTCCATGACCTTCCGTCCCGCCCGCCCGTCCGACGCCGCCGCCATCGCCGTCCTGGCCACCCAACTCGGCTACCCCTCCGGTCCCGAAGAGTCGGAGCGCCGGCTCCGGGCCCTGGCGGAGCGGAGCGACCACGCCGTCCTCGTGGCCGAGGCGGACGACGGAGCCGTCGTCGCCTGGTGCCACGTCGGCGGAGCCCTCCCCGTGGAAACCGATCCCTTTGCCGAAATCCTGGGTCTCGTGGTGGACGAATCCCGGCGCGGCCAGGGCATCGGAGAACGACTGGTTGAAGCCGCAGCGGACTGGGCGGCGGGGCACGGATACCGGACGCTCCGCGTGAGAAGCAACGTCGTCCGCGAGCGGACCCATCGGTTTTACGAGCGGCTCGGATTTGCGCGGGTGAAGTCGCAGGTGGTGTTCAGCCGGACGTTGAGTTGATCGTTCTCGTTCTCCACAGTACCCTAAAAGCGACTATGGTATTCTGTCTACCTTATGGGAGGCTTTGTGTACAAGGTCCATGCCGACTGGGATCCTGAAGCAGGCGTCTGGGTCGCGACGAGCGATGACGTGCCTGGACTGGCAACGGAGGCGCCGACTGTCGAGGCTCTTGCCGAGAAGCTTCGAACCATGGTTCCGGAGCTTCTGGAGGCGAACCAACTCCTCTCCGGCGAGTCGATGGATGCGATCGCCTTCGAGTTGACGAGCCACCGCCAGGAAAAAGTTCGCCTAGCCTCCTGATATGGGCTCATCCTTCACTCCGCAGCTCAAGAAGCTCCTACTCTCCTAGGGCTGCCGCTTCGAGCGGCAGGGCAAGGGCGACCATGAGATCTGGTTCAGCCCTCTTACGGAGCGCCGCTTTGTCGTCGATGGGGAAATCAAATCTCGGCACACAGCCAATGCCGTCCTGAAGCAAGCTGGCATTGACAAGCGGTTCTGAGCTCTAGCCTCAACTCGGCGCTAATTACTGCTCCGTAGCTACCGCGCCACCTCCTCGCTCCTTCGGAGAAATTATAAAAGGGGCTTGACCCTCACGCTACGTCATGCTCCATCCTCTCTGAAGTGGGTGTTTTCCTGGATCGTACCCACGGAAAAGGAGGAGTGAGATGACTGTACACGTCGAAGCGCC
>DATEIO010000589.1:0-6001 GCA_035278895.1 Thermoanaerobaculia bacterium
GGACCGGGTCGCCCATTACGTCGAGACCTGCGACGGCACCGCGGAGGAGGCCTTGATCCAAGGCGTCTTCCCCGTCTGGGCGAGCGCCGAGACCCGCGAGCTCGCCGAATGGATGTGCGAGTGGAACCGCTCCCACCGCAATCCGAAAGACCGGGTCCACTTCTACGGGTTCGACATCCAGTTCCAGCAGAAGGAGGACGCGGAGGCCCTGATCGGCTTCCTCGAACGGATCGGCCTCGCGGAGGACGATCCCAGGATCGCGGGGATCAACCGGTGCGAGGGAGTGGTCGAAACCTTCTTTCCCGACCCTCTCCCCGAGGACCGCTACCGGGACTGCAAGGCGGCGCTGGCGGCCGTCGCGGACCTCTTCGCACGCCAGGCGGCGTCGATCGTCCGGCGGACTTCCAAGAAGGATTTCGGATGGGCCAAGGTCCGGCAGGTCGGCCTCGACACCTTCATGGACCAGCTCTTCTTCCGCGAAACCGCTCCGGAGCGCGCCTTCGACGCCCGGGACAAGGGAATGGCCTACCTCTTCCAGGCCATCCGCAACCTGCGCTACCCCGGCGCCAAGACGGTGCTCTGGGCGCACAACCACCACATCGCGAAGAACAGCCCCGAGTACTTCTACAGCCTGATTATGGGCACGATCCTCGACCGCACCTTGAAGAAGGGCTCCTACGTGAGCCTCGCCCTGATCGGCCGCGAGGTCTCGATCGACTGGCCCGCCTTCAACTATTGCGGTCCCCGCCCGGCGCCGGGCGAGGGCGCGGTCGAGCGGCTCCTCCACGACCTGGGAGAGGATTTCCTCCTGATGGACCTGGACTCTTCCCTCTTCGAGGCGGGAAAGGTCTACGAATTCAGCGACTACCCCATGGTGCCGCGGCGGCAGTTCGACGCCCTGATCTTTCTCGACGCCTCACCGAAGATGGACCCGCTAGGCCGGCCGGCCTGCCGGTAGCGGGGCACCTCAGCTCTTGGGAACGAAAGGATTTCCCTACGCGAATGCCTTGGCAGGAAGGTCGATTTTGGAGAACTGAACCAGCCTCTGGTCCGTGCTCTCCTCTTCCTTGAGGGTTCGTTCCAGGAGTCTGGCATGCTCGGACTCGCCCAGGAGCTCGGCGTACGTGCGCACCGTGTCGTAGCCGGCAATCTCGTAATGTTTGATCTTCTTGGCATTGGAGACCAGGATCGCGTCGAGGATCTCGGGCTCTGCTTTCTCCGGCAGGATCTCCCTGGTTTCCTCGATCAATCCCTTCATCCCTCGGGACTTCTTGCCTCGGGGATTCTTGCCCAGGGATTCAAAGATACGGTCCAAGCGCTCCACCTGCGCCCTGGTCACCTCGACGTGATGCTCCAAGGTATTTCTTAAAGTTTTGCTCTGGGCCTTCCTGGCCATCCTCGGCAGCTCCTGGAGGAGCTGTTTCTCCGCGCTGTACAGATCCTTGAGCTCTTCGACGTAGAGCTTCCGGAGGCTCGCGAGCCTTATCCCAGACTGGCTCTCGCGAGATTCCTGGACCTCGGCCCTGGCGGGGCCCGGGAACGCTTCGATGCCTGCTTCCTGCAGCATCCTGGCCACCTCGAAATTACCCGCACGAAGCGTCTCGACAGCCTCGTTCTTGAGGGTATAGATCTTTCTCGGGCGCCCCGGTGCACCCCCAGAAAGGGGTTCCTGGGCCACGCTCGGACCCAGGTCCGAAAGAAAGCTGTAGACTGTGTTGACCGGCACTGCCGCCATGGCGGCCAGCTCAAATACCGTGAAGCTCTGAAGATCGAGCGCCGCCCGCGCGAGGCGGTAGCGCACCAGAGGAAGCGGAGACCGGTTGTTCGCGCCCATGAAAACTAGGCTACTCCGGTTTCCTTGCTCGGTCAAGAAAACTCCTGAGGGAATCCGGCGATGCTGCCGTCCCAGGAGCCTCCCAAGAGGCGTCCCCAGACTTCGGGGGGCGAGGTATCCAGGAGCTCGAGGATTTCATCGGCTCGCGCCGCGGCACCAGGGTCGGCCGGCAAGCTCAGGAGCTCCCGGTTGAACCTCCTGTAGACCTTGGAATAGGGCTCGTAGGAGCTCATGGTGCTGGCGGCGTCCGGAAGCCGCAGCATCGTGAGCTCGCCAATCCCGCCAAGCCGATAGCGCAGATACCACAAGAGGCGATGATCGGCGTTGCTCCGGCGCTGGACGTCCAGGAGCAACACTGCCATGAGCCACTCCTCCCTCACCGAAGGCGAGAGCAAATGACTTTTGGGAGCGAGGTGGGAGAGATACTCGTGCTCCAGGACCGATTGCACGGCCAGCGCAGCCCAGAAAGCCCGAGGCTCGCGCTGAAGAGCCCATCGGATCTCGGTCCTTCCGGGCATTGTCCAAGCCAGGGGGGATTGCCCTCGATGCGCGTCGGGGATGAGGAGGACCGGGACCGGGAGCAGGATAGTCTGCTCGACGCCGAAGCTCTTCAACAGGCCGCGAACGGCCGTGCACGCCCGGACATTGCGCTCCGCCAAGTCGAGGAGTGGATCGCCGCCGTTCCCGAGCCGATCCCCGATCTCCTGGCCCACCTGGTCGAGAAGCGCCCTGACCTCCTTCGGTGACTTCTGAACCAGCAGAGTCTTCTCGAACTGCGACCACAGGAAGACCACGTCGGCGCGAGAACTGACCGCAGCGATGTCCTTCCGGAACACCTCCGCGATGCCATTTATGTATTGCACCCATGTGCCGTTGAAATACCGGGTGGCCTTGTAGAGATCCGGCCAAGAGTTGCGCAGACTGCCTGCCAGGAGGAAAAGCACCTCCGCCTGCGCGAGCTCGAGCGCGCCGGGCTCCTCCCCCCAGCCAACGAGCTGACCTGACGACAAGAGCTCGCCTCAGGGTTTCCGTTCCGTCTCGCGCTTGAGACCGGAAGGAAAGAGGCCACGCCGTTCCAGCTTTGGCTTCAAATAACTATCGAAAAAATGCTTCCCGGCCGCCCCCGCGGCACCGCCCAGGACGGCTTTTCCCAGGAATACCAGGAGTGCGACGAGCTCGCCAGCACCTCCGAAGGCGCCTCGAAGCTCCGCCCGGGCGTCGAGATCTCCACCCTGCTTCTGCCGGGCCTCCGCCAAGGCCTCCTGGAGCGCTTCTTCGAGAAGCTTGCGGACATCCTTCTCTGCCAATGCCGGAGAGACGGTTTTGATCTGGAACTCCCAACCCTCTTCGGTGAGCTCTGATTCGGACATTTAAACTCTCCTTACAGTCTGATTATATCCGATTCAACGTCCTCTTCTCAGGCGAGTCTCTCTCATGAGGCGAGGGCCCGATTCCTGATATCGTGGAGACCTCCGGCCTCCAGGGCTGTGTCTCCATGGCTGACCGCGCCGAGACCGTTCGAGCGATCCTTGCGGACCTGCAGGCGGGAGTCTCCGTCGAGGAGAGCTTCCGCCGGTTGTGCGAGATCTACACCCGCCCCGTCCACCATTTCTTCGCGAAGCGCGGCTTTCCTCCCCAGGACTGCCTCGACCTAACCCAGGAGACATTCCTTGGGATCTATCGGGGCGTCGGCTCGTTCCGCCGGGACGCGCCGTTCGAGACGTGGCTGTTCAAGGTGGCGGCGAACGCCCTGCGCAAGCGGCTGCGGACGGGAGCCGCTGGGAAACGGGCCGGGCAGGAGGTACCGATCGAGACGGAGGAGCCGGCGGGCGGCCCGGTGCCCGGGGAGGATCTGCTCGCCGGGGAGCGTGCACGGCTCCTCCGCGATGCGATTGAGAAGCTGCCGGAGCAGATGCGGAAGTGCCTCCTCCTCCGCGTGGATCAGGAGATGCGGTACAAGGAGATCGCGGTCCTCCTGCGGCTGTCGCCGGAGACCGTCAAGGTCCACCTGTTCCAGGCGCGCAAGCGGCTGCGCGAGGAGCTGGGACCCTATTTCGAGGACGCGCTGGACGAGACCCTGCTTTCATGAACGATCTCAGGAGCCACCTGGACCCGGACGTGCTCGTCGCTTATCGCGCGGGGGAGCTTCCCCCGGACGAAGAGGCGCGCGTCCAGAGCCACCTCGTGGCCTGCCGCGAGTGCGCGGAGTTGCTCCTGGACCTCGACGCCCTCCACGATCCGGATTTCGGGGCGGACGAGGAGGTCTCCGTGGACGCCGTCTGGCAGGGCGTGCGGGAGGAGATCCGGAAGGCCCCGGCACCGGTCACCCCCTTCCGCCGCCCCTCGCCTCCCCGCTGGCTCCAGGCCTTGGCCGCGATGCTCGCGGTGGCGGTCGTTGGCCTGTCGCTCTGGGTCGTCTCCCTGCGCCGCACGGTGGACGACCTCTCCCGGCCGGAGCTCAACGCGCCGGTGCTGGACCTCGCCTCGGGCACGGCCCGGGGGGAAGGGAGCCCGCCGCCCGTCGCGACCGTGCCCTCGGGCGCGCGTCTCTTCACGGTCATCCTGAGCCCGGCCGGGCAGCGTATCTATAAGGAATACCGGGTGGAGATCGTGGACGCGGCCGGGCGGGTGGTCTGGGGGGACCGGGGCCTGACTCCCAACGCCTACGGCTCCTTCAGCCTGACCCTGCCGCGCAGCGCCCTGGGGACCGGCGACTTCCGGGTCCGCCTCTTCGGCCGGACCGGAAACGGAGAGGAGCGGATCGAGGAGTATGCGTTGCGGGTGGAGCCTTAGCGTCGTTTTTCTCCTCCTTGTGGCCTGCGGACCTCCGGAGCCGCAGCGCGAGACGCTCCCCGTCCCGGAACGCAGGCTCCGCCTCACCCCCGGCACGGCGGCCGAAGAAGATCTGGCCGGAGACGGGTCGCGCGTCTACCTCTTCGACCTCGAAGCCGGCCAGTACGCCGGGCTGACCGTGGATCAGGCGGGGATCGACATCGCAGTGACCTTGACGGCGCCGGACGGCCGGCGACTCACCGCGGTGGACAGCCCGAACGGCACGGAGGGGCCGGAGCCCGTGCCGGTCGTGGCGGACGCTTCGGGCCTCTACCGGCTGGAGGTCCGTTCCCTCGATCCGAAGGCTGCCCCGGGGCGCTACCGTCTCCGCGTCGAAGGACCCCGCCTCGCCACCTCCACGGACCGGACGCGCGTCTCCGCCGAGCGCCTCCTCGCCACGGGCGACGTTGCAGGGGTGAGCGCCGCCATCCCCCTCCTCCATTCTCTAGGGGACCGTTCGCGGGAGGCCGACGCCCTGAGCGTGCTCGGCGGTCTTCATTGGACCCGGGGGGACAAGGCCGAAGCCGCCCGGGCGTATGAAACGGCGGTCCTCCTGTTCCGGGAAGAGGGCCGAAGAAAGGAGCTCGCGGACGCTCTGAACGGCCTGGGGATCGCCCAGGTCTCCCTCGGCAGGACGGAGGAGGCGCTCGGCGCTTATCGCGAGGCGCTTGTGGTCAGCCGCGCGCTCGGCGACCGCGCGCGGGAAGCCGCCACACTCACCAACCTGGGCCGTCTCCACACCGCTCTAGGCGAGGCGGAGAGCGCCCTCGAAGACCATGAGCGGAGCCTGGCCCTCTGGCGGGAGATCGGAGACCGCGGCCAGGAAGGATGGGCGCTGGTCAACCTCGGCCGCTGCGCGGCGGCCCTGGGCGATGACCGGCGGGCAGTCGAGGGCTTCACGGCGGGCCTTCCCCTGCTCGAAGCCGCGGGACGGCAGCGCGAGGCCGCGGGCGTGCTGGGCGAGCTCGGGCTCCTGCTTGGCCGGAGCGGCCGGGAGCGCGAGGGGATCGCCCGCCTGGAACGGGCGCTCGCTCTTCAGCGGAGCCTCGGCAACCGCACGGGCGAGGCCGTGGCGTTGAGCGATCTGGGCAATCTCCTCGAAGGGATGGGAAGGAAGACGGAGGCCCGGCGCCACTACGCCCAGGCTTTGGCGCTCCTCGAAGGGAGCGGGGACCGGCTGCGGCAGCCCATGGTTCTCCTCCACCTGGCGCGCCTTGAGGATGACTCCCAAGCCGCGGAGGACCTGAGCCTCCGGGCCCTGCGCCTCGCCGAGGAAGCCGGCAATCGCGAGACCCAGGCGCAGGCGCTCGACGGCCTCGCCCGCGTCCGCCGCCG
>DATEIO010000590.1:0-17598 GCA_035278895.1 Thermoanaerobaculia bacterium
TGCCGGCCGGACGTCGTGAAATCCTTCTGCAGGGCCTCGAGCTCGGCCTGGAGCACCTCGAGGAGCGACTCTCCCAGCGAGCGAAACAGCTCAATCCATTCCCGCATCCCGCCTCCTGTCCATCCTCACCCAGTCTATCGCGCCGGCCGCGAGCCGCCACCGACCCTTACGCCACGGCTCAGGAAAGAGGCCTCTCCGGCCACGTCGTCCCGCACGCCGATCGCCACCCGCTGCTCGCCCGGGCGCATGAGGAGCGAGATCGAGTAGACGTAGTCCTTGCCCGTGGCCGTGGCCACGTCGGCGTTCGGGATGCTGATCGGCACCGGCGCCTGCTGCACCTCCGAGGTGTTGCCCGAGGAGTCCATGGCGGCCACGAACACCCGCACCTTGGCTTCGTGCGTCTGCTCGCGGGGCACGAGCACGAGCTTGCCCAGCGGAATGCGCACCAGGAGTGGCATCACGTAGAAGCCGTCCTGCCGCGCCTGGGGCGGGCCGAACTCGAGCGAGACGCCGAGCGGGTTGTCCTCGTAGGGGAAGTTGAGCGCGGCCAAGGTGCTGTCGCTCATCCGCGCCTCGGTGCTCTTGTCGCGGTAGCCCTCGCGGTGGCGCACCACGAGCCCCTTCTTCTTCACCTTGACCTCGATCTTGTAGAACCGGCCGTCGCCGTAGTGGGGCGGCGTATAGCCCAGGGAGTAGTAGCTCCCGAAGTCGTCGGCGATCCGCTCGAGGTACGGGGTGACCTTGTTGGCGTTCAGCACGGCCATGCCGCCCGTGCGCTCGGCCAGGAGCTGGAGCGGGCTCTGGAGGTTCGAGATGCGCACGGAGTCGATGAGCGTCGAAAGGCCCGGCGCCGAGGGGCCCGGCCCCTGGTTCTCGGCCGAGTTCGAGTCGTAGACCCGGAGGCCCGTGGCCTCGATCGTGTAGAACGTGATCCGGTTGGCGTTCGCCTGGGCCGTCAGCTCCTGGAGGCGGCGCGAGGCGTCGTAGGTGAACGCCTCGGTCATGGAGACGCTCCGCTCGCCGTACTTGTTCTGGACGGCGTAGAAGACGTCGTGTCCGGAGATCATCGGGATGCCGTCGCTCACATAGAAGATGGCCTTCCGGCCCGGCATGCCGGCCAGCGCGTTGGTGATCTCCTTCAACGCGTCGATCGAGAAGGACAGGTCGTTGAACACCGACTGGGCGTAGTTGCGGGCGTAGCCCTCGGCCTCGGTGGCGCTCTGGGAGTCCTCGATCCGGCGCATCACGTCGCGGCGGTCGGAGTCCTGGTGGACGGCCTGGGCCGAGACCTTTTCGAGCTCCAGGAGCGCCGCGGCGATCAGGCTCGGGTCGCTCGTGAAGGCGCGCCGCACGTGGAGCTCGCGGTCGTAGGTGACGAGCATCATCTCGTCGCCCTTGTGGAGATGGGTGCCGATGAAGGCGCGCAGCTCCCGCATGACCCGGTTGCGGTTGAACGGACGGAGGTTGAAGTTGTCGATGTAGACCACGAGACGCAGGCGCTGGTCCTCGGGGAGCGGCGCCCGCTCCTCCTGGACCGTGGCGGGGGCAGGTGCCCCGGGGGCGGCCTCCGCGGTCTGGGGCGCCGGCTCCTCCTCCTCGGGCGTCTTCACCGGCGTCCCGTCCTCGACCGCGTAGAAGTTGGTGATCTGGATCGGCCGGCCGTTCTCGAAGATCTCGAAATCATCCTTGGTGAGGCCGGTGACCCGCTTGCCGGTGCTCTTGTCAGTCACGTAGACGTCGACGTTGACCACGTTGACGTTGACCGTGTCCATGAAGAACCCTTCCTGCTCTCCGCTCGGGGAGCCGGTGGGCTGGGCCGGTTTGGCCGCGGGCTTCTGGGCCCCCGCTCCGGCCACGAAGAAGCTCCCCAGGGCGAGGAGCAGGGCACACAGGATGGCGAACCGCCGCGTTTCAGGCTTCATAGGCTTCTTCCTCGAAAGACTCCGTCCGAGAGGCATTATAAGGGGACGTCCTTATTTCGGCGGCGCCACCTTCACCGCCGCGGTCGTGATCCTGCCCGAAAGCGGATCGAAGATCGCGATCGTCAGGTCGTGCCGGAGCTTGCGGAGCGTGAGCGTCGTCTCGTAGCGCACGTAGCCCCCCGGCTGAGGCTGCTGGTCCGTCGAGAGGGACAGGGGGACGACCGGCATGTCGGCCTGGTTGCCCTTCTCGTCCTGCGCCGCGATCCGCAGCTCGAGCTCCGAGACGTACTTGCCATTGACCGGCACGAACGTGATCGCGTCGACCGGAATGGCGAGCGTGAGCGGCACCTGCATGAGCTTCCGGCCCGAGGCGGCCGCAGCGCCCAGTTGCACCGGCATCGGCGCCGAGCCCGGAGCGTTGCCGAACAGCATGGCGCTCTCGACCATCATCGACACCTCGGCCTTGCGCGAGAGATCGAGGAAGCTCTCCCGCGAGCGCACCTTGAAGCCCGGGAGCGGCTTGACCAGCTCAACCGAAACGTCATGCCGCTTGTCGTTGCCCTCCCAGGTCGGGGTGAAGCCGAGCCAGTAGTAGGACCGGGTGTCCGACGAGACCGTCTCCAGCGCCTTGGCGCGCCCCGAGTTCAGGAGCGCCCGGCCGCCGGTCTGCTCGGCCACGAACTCGAGCGACGCCTCGTTCTCCCGTTCGCGGATGTTGATCCCGCCCGCGATCGGCCCCTGGGTGAGCGCGCTCGTGGCCTGCGCCTCGACGCCCGGGACGTCCACCGGATAGATCGTGTAGCCGAGCCGGTTCGCCGTGTCGATGAGCGGCCGCAGGATCTCCTCGCCCCGCGGCAGATCGCTCGTCGTGAGCACCGGCCGGTTGGGGTTGTTGATCGCGTAGTCCGCCGGCGAGAACGGCCAGCCGCCGGAGAGCATCAGAAACACCTTGCGGCCCGGAGGCGCGGCAAAGCCGCGCAGCGTCGACACCGCGCCGTGGACCGCGCGCTCGACCTGCCCGGCCAGGCGCTGCACGAAGCCCAGCTCGTCGATGTCGAGCCGCTCCGCGAACGAGGCGCGCGGGCCAGGCTCGATCCGCTCGCCGGTCAGGCTGTTCGAGGTCTCGAACATCCGCAGCTCGGCCAGCCTCTGCGCGCCGTAGGAGGGCTCGTGGATCGCGTTGTCGATCGCCCGCGAGAGGTCGCGCTCGGAATTGGACCAGGTGGACAGCATCTGCAGCCGCCCGTCGTAGGAGACGATGGCCATGCGGTCCTCGGGGCCCAGGCGCGCCAGGTCCTCCTTCAGGGTCCGCAGCACCTCGTTCCGGCGGGCGCCGATCGAGAACACGTTGTCGATGAACACGAGGTAGCTGGTGCCGACCGGGCTTCCCGGGGCCAGGCTCGGCAGGCCGGGGAGCGGCGCGGCTTCGGCGTCCGTGCCGGAGCCGGCGATGGCCTGGCCGCCGCGCACCTCGGAGAAGTACTCGACGGGGATCACCTTGCCGTCCACCTTGAGGCGGAAATCCGAGGGGCCCAGGTTCTGCACCCGGTTGCCCTGGCGGTCGGTGACGACCACTTCGACGTTGACGACCCGCACGTCGATCTGCTCGCCGAAGACGCTCTGCGGCGCCTCCGGAGCGGCCGGCGGCTGCTGCGCCCCGGCGGGCGCTGCGGCCAGGAGGGCGGCCAGCAGAGCGGCAGAGGATCGGGATCTCAGAAGATTCATGATGGTTTTTCTCCAGAGGGCGGCAATGCAAACCGCCCGGGGGGTTCTCTCTTGAGAACACCGGGCGGGGGACCTGTCTTCCCTGGGGCCGCTCACCTACGGCCGGAATTCCGTCTCGCCCCACAGCACCGTGTCCGTCACCGGATCGCGGAGGGTGAAGACGAGCCGCTGCTCGGCCCGCCGCACCGTGACCGTGGTCGTGAGCTTGGCGAAGCTCCCGGGAGCGGGCGCCTGCGGCAGAGCGAGATACAAGGGGACCTGCGTCAGCCCTGAGCGGCCGCCGTCCTTGTCCACGGCCCCCGAGGAGAGGATGGCCCGGGCCGCAAAGCCTTCCGCCTGCGGGAGCGGCGTCAGCGCCTCGAACGGGACGTCCAGGTAGACCGGGATGCGGACCTGCCGCGCGCCCGCCGGCTCGGGCGTTCCCAGCTCCACGCGCAAGAGCCGCGACTGCGCCTTGCCGCCCAGCATCAGGATCTCCTCGGTGCGGCGCGCCGTCTCCCGCATCGGCGAGAGGTCCAGGAAGCTCTTCCGCGACCGCGCCGTCAGCTCCCGCCGCCGCATCTCCAGGCGGATCGAGTGGCTCCGGTTGTCGCCGCGCCAGTACGGCGTGAAGCCGAGCCAGTAATAGGCCCGGGTGTCCTCCACCGCCCGTTCGAGCGCCCGTTCCCGGTTGCCGTTCAACGAGACCTTGCCGCCCGTCGCCAGCGCCAGCGCCTCGAGCCTCTCCTCGGTCAGCCGCTCGGTGGGGTCGAAGAGCAAGGGGCCCGGACCGGCGCTCGCCGCGTCGTTGCTGATGACTGTGGTGTCGATCCCCTGGACATCGACCGGATAGATCGTGAAGCCGAGCTGATTGGCGTCCCGGGCGAGCGCCGGAGAGCTCGGGCCGCCCGACAGGTAGAGCAGCACCTTGCGGCCCCGGGCCTCGCCGGCAAAGGCGCGCAGGGCGGCCGAGGCGGCCTCCGGCACCTGCACATACCGGGAGTAGATCGCCGGAGACGGCGCGAGCATCCGGCGAGCCTGGTCCCGGATCTCGCTGACACTGCCGATCTCCCCGGGCGAGAAGGCGTCGTCGCCATCCTGGCTCGCGGCTTCGGCCTGGAGCTCCCGCGAGCCCGCCTCGGAGCGCCGCGCCGCCACGATCCGGATCCCCCAGGACGGGCGCTCCGCCGCGGCTTTGAAGACCTCGGCGAGCGCCGCCGTGTCCCCGCTCCAGCCCGAGAGCCGGTCGATTCGGAGCCCATCGAAGGCCACCACCGCCATCTCGTCCTCCGGACCCAGGAGAGCCAGATCCTCCACCATGTGCCGGAGCACCTGGTTTCGGTGGGTGATGACCGAGAAGCTCTCGTCGATGAAGACGAGAACGCTCCGGCCCTGCCGCGCAGTGACCGGGGCGGGAGCCGGCGTCTCCGCGCTCTCCTCCTCTGCGGGAGGGGACACCGCCTCCCCTTCCACGATCTCCGAAAAGAACTCGATCGGAACCTCCCGGCCGTCCACCAGCAGACGGAAGTCTCCGGCCGAGAGCCCCCCGACCCGCCGGCCGCTCCGGTCCGTCACCACCGCCTCGACGTTGACCACCCGCACGTCGATCGACTCGCCGAACGTATCCGCCGGCTCCTGCCCCACCGCGGGAAGGGCGAGAGCCGCCAGGACGAGAACCGCAAGAAGAAGTCGCCTCACAATCTCCTCGCTTTCTACTCCTCTCCAAGAGCGGCTTTCAGCAAAGAGCAAAGAAGGTGCCGGGGGTTTTCAGGGGATTCGGGGGCGAGATCGACCGGTGGAGAGGATCGGATCGTCCTCGCGGGAGGACGAACACGGACCAGCACGGACCACTACGGACGCCCGGGCTCTGCCGTCCGTGTCCGTCCATGTCAGTCCGTGCTCTTTTCCTTCACCGCACCTTCTTGTCCTGCGGGTGCACCATGGCCTCGCCCCAGAGCACCCTTCCGTTCACCGGATCGTGCACCGTGAACACCAGCCTCTGCTCGGCGTCTCTGAGCTTGACCAGGGTCTGGAAGCGGGCGTAGCCACCGCCCTTGGGCACCTCTTTCACCAGCACGCGCAGCTTCGAGGTGGGGAGCTCGGAACGGCCGCCCTTCTCGTCCACGGCGGCCACGGCGAGCGGAGCTTCGGCGATGTAGCCGTTGCCCTGCGGCGTGAGAGCGAGCGAGGAGACCGGCACGCCCACGGTGACCGGCACCTCGATCTGCCTGCGGCCCGCCTTCTTGGGCTCTCCCAGTTGGACGATGAGCCTCTTCTCCTCCTCCGGGGCTCCGAAGAGGAGGGCGCTCTCGGCCTTCATCTTCGCCTCGGCCTGGCGCGAGAGGTCCGAGAAGCTGCCCCGGGAGCGGGTCTTGAAACCGGCGCGCCGGACCTCGACCTCGACTTTGTGGCGCGACTCGTCCGCCTTCCAGGCCGGGGTGAAGCCGAGCCAGTAGTAGGAGGAGGTGTCCGCCGCGACCTGGCGGAGCACGTCCATCTTCGCCGTGCTCGCCACCTTGCCGCCGGTCCGGACGGCGATCGCGTCCAGCACCTTCATCCCCTGGGCGTCGGAAGAGGCGGCGTCCACAGGATAGACGGTGTAGCCCTGGCGGTTGGCGGCGTCGATCACCGGCCCGTAGAGCTGCGGCGCCTCGGACAGGGCCCAGCCCGCGGTCAGGAACATCAGCACCTTGCGGCCCGGGGGGGCCTCGAAACCGCGCAGGGCCGAGGCCGCGGCCTGCGCCGTCTTGCCGAGCCGGGCTCTCACCTCGGGGCTCACGCGGCTGCTCAGGGTGGCGATGAGCGCGGCGATCTCCTTGCCATCGAGCGCCGCGGCAGCCCCCTCCACGGCCACTTCCGTGTCCGCATCCAGGGAGCGGTGCTGCGCCAGGAACTGGTGCCCGTGGGCCGGGCGCTTCCGGGCTCCGGAGAGCGCCGTGGCGAGCGTGGCGCGGTCCGCGGTCCAGGGGCAGAGCACGTCGATCTTTCCGCCGTCGAAGGCGAGGACCGCCATCTCGTCGCCCGCCTTCATCTCCGGCAGGTCGCGCTCCAGGCGGGTCAGCAGCTCGTCCCGGGTGCTCGCCACGGAGAAGGAGTCGTCGACGAGGACCAGGTAGCGCCGCCCCACCTCCTCCCCCTTCCCGATCTGAGAGGAGACCGTCTCGCCGTCGCCCGTGGCCGCGGCGGCGCCTTCGACGATCTCGCTGAAGTACTCGACCGGAACCTCCTTGCCGTCGACGAGCAGGCGGAAGTCCCCGGGCGAGAGGCCCCGCGCCACGTTCCCCTTCTCGTCGGTGACGACGGTCTCGACGTTGACCACCCGCACGTCGATGGTCTCGCCGAAGACCTGCGGCCCAGGCTCCTCCTGGGCCGCCAGAGAAGAAATTCCTGGCAACAACACGATCAGCGCGCCGATCCAGAGCTTGAAAGACTTCATGGAGCCCCCTTTCGCCGGGACTGCTCTTTGACGATTGGACCACAGATTCCTGCCGAAAGTTCCCACGATCTCCCCAGGTACGCCAAAAGGCGCGCCTTGGTTGCCGAGCCGCACCACGTCTAGTAACTGCGCCAGCGAATGGCGCTGCTCCACAGGAGGAAGGGATATGAGCCGTAAGCTCGCCTGGCTGTTGCTGTTTGCCTTCGGCAGCGTGGCCCACGCTGCTCCCGGCGGGGTGGTTCCCACCGCCGCCGGCCACCGGGTGCTCGACGTCAGCCGCCTGGAGTCCGTGGTCCCCAACCGGCTGGACCTGGTCCGCCTCGGGGAAGAGGACGTGGCGCGCGACCGCGAGGGGCTGCCCCCGCGGTTCGCCGTTCCGGAGAAGGTCTCGATCACCCCTGCCAAGAACGGCACCTGGGAAGACCTCGGCAACGGCCAGATGCTCTGGCGGCTGCGCATTGTCGGCCGGGAAGGCACGACGTCCCTGAACCTGGGCTTCACCAGCTTCAAGCTGCCGCAGGGGGCCCGCCTGCTCCTCTACTCGGCGGACGGCACCCAGGTCTCCAGGGCCTTCACCGCCGCGGACAACGAAGCCCACGGCGAGCTGTGGACGCCCGTCGTCGTCACCAAGGACCTGATCGTCGAGCTCACCGTGCCGAAGCGGCTTCACCGGCGGGTCAAGCTCGAGCTCGGCTGGATCAACCAGGGCTACCGCGGATTCGGGACGCTCCCCGCGGACGACTACAGCAAGTCCGGAAGCTGCAACATGGACGTCGAGTGCCTGGCTGTCGGCGACACCTGGCGCGACGAGATGCGGGCGGTGGGCGTGATCTCGACCGGCGGCTCCACCTTCTGCACCGGCTCGCTCGTCAACGACACGGCCGGCGACCGCAAGATGTACTTCATGACCGCCAACCACTGCGGGATCAACTCCGGGAACGCGTCCTCGCTGGTGGTCTACTGGAACTATCAGAACTCCTTCTGCCGGACGCCCGGCAGCGCGGCTTCCGGAGCGGCCGGCGACGGCACGCTCACCCAGTTCCACACCGGCTCCTTCTTCCGCGCCGCGAGCTCCCCCTCGGACTTCACCCTGGTCGAGCTCGACGATCCGCCGGTCGCGGCCTACAACCACCACTGGGCCGGCTGGGACCGCTCGACCGGCAGCCACACCTGCACCGCGGCTTCGCCCTGCGCGTCGATCCACCATCCGTCGACCGATGAGAAGCGGATCACCTACGTCATCACCGACATGGTGAGCACGAGCTACAACAACCCGACCTCGCCGGGCGACGGCACCCACCTGTGGGCGCGCTGGGCGGTCGATCCTCCGGGCCCCTTCACCGTGCCCGGCGTGACCGAGCCCGGCTCGTCCGGCTCGCCGCTCTACAACAGCGCCGGCCGCTTCGTGGGCCAGCTCCACGGCGGACCGTCCGCCTGCGGCGCCACCGGCAACAACCTCTCCGACTACTACGGCCGCTTCAGCGTCTCCTGGACCGGCGGCGGCACCAACAGCACCCGCCTTTCCAACTGGCTCGACGCCGGCAACACCGGCGCCGTGACCACCAACGGCATCGACGACAACACCGGCCCCTGCACGCCGCCCGCGGCGCCGACCGGGGTCTCCGCTTCCGCGGTGTCGCCGACGCAGATCAACCTCTCCTGGAGCGCCGCCTCCGGCGCCACGTCGTACACGGTCCAACGCTCGACGACCAACGGCGGACCCTACGCGCCGGCGGGGAGCTCCTCCACGACCTCCTTCGCGAACACGGGCCTCACCTGCAACACGACCTACTACTACGTGGTGAATTCGGCGGTGGGAAGCTGCGCCTCCGGCAACTCGGCCCAGGTGCAGGCGACGACGTCGGCCTGCCCGATCTGCACCAACACGACCGAGGTCGAGTCGAACAACAAGCCCAACAACGCACAGGTGGTCTCCGGGAGTTGCAACCAGATCTCCGGGACGTTCACCAACGACTCGTCGAATCAGCAGAACGACTACTTCCGCCTGAGCCTGCCGGCGGGCGCGACGGTGACGGCGCTGCTCAACGGCCTGACGGCCGACTACGACCTCTACATCTACAACTCGACCAATGGCAGCGCGGTCGCGAGCTCGTTGAACAGCGGCACGACCCCGGACCTGGCCTCCTGGACCAACACGGGCGCCTCGGCGATCAACGTCTACGTCCGCGTCCACCGCTTCGCGTCCACCCAGACGACCTATCAACTGAGGGTCAGCTACTGACCGATACCGGCAGGGCGGCCCCGCGGGGCCGCCCTGCTCCTGACAGGAGGAGAGGGATATGAGCCGTAAGCTCGCCTGGTTATTGCTGTTCGCCTTCGGGAGCGTGGCCCACGCGGCCCCGGAGACCGTCGTACCCACCGCCGCCGGCCAACGGGTGCTCGACGTGAGCCGCCTGGAATCCGTCGTCCCCAACCGGCTGGACCTCGTGCGCCTCGGGGAAGAGGACGTGGCGCGCGACCGCGAAGGGCTGCCGCCGCGCTTCGCCGTTCCGGAGAAGGTGTCCATCACCCCCGCCAAGAACGGCAACTGGGAAGACCTGGGCGACGGCCGGATGCTCTGGCGCCTGCGCATCGTGGGCCGCGAAGGCACGACGTCCTTGAACCTCGGCTTCACCCAGTTCCGGCTGCCGCGGCAGGCCCGCCTGCTGCTCTACGCCGCCGACGGCACCCAGGTCTCGCGCGCCTTCACCGCTGCGGACAACGAGGCCCACGGACAGCTCTGGACGCCCGTCGTCGTCACCAACGACCTGATCGTCGAGCTCACCGTGCCCAAGCCGCTCGTCCCGCGGGTCAAGCTCGAGCTCGGCTGGATCAACCAGGGCTACCGCGGCTTCGGCACCATCCCCGCCGACGACTACAGCAAGTCCGGAAGCTGCAACATGGACGTCGAGTGCCTCGCCTCCGGCGACACCTGGCGCGAGGAGATGCAGGCGGTCGGCGTGATCTCGACCGGCGGCTCCACCTTCTGCACCGGCTCGCTCGTCAACGACACGGCCGGCGACCGCAAGATGTACTTCATGACCGCCAACCACTGCTCGATCACCTCGGCGAACGCGGCCTCGCTCGTGGTCTACTGGAACTACAAGAACTCCTTCTGCCGGGCGCCCGGCAGCGCGGCTTCCGGAGCGGCCGGCGACGGCGCGCTCACCCAGTTCCACACCGGCTCCTTCTTCCGCGCCGCCAGCGCCGCCTCGGACTTCACCCTGGTGGAGCTCGACGATCCGCCGGTCGCGGCCTACAACCACTACTGGGCCGGCTGGGACCGCTCGACCGGCAGCCACACCTGCACCGCGGCAGCGCCCTGCGCCTCGATCCACCACCCGTCCACGGACGAGATGCGGATCACCTACGTCACCTCCGACCTGATCAGCACGAGCTACAACAGCCCGACCTCGCCGGGCGACGGCACCCATCTCTGGGCGCGCTGGGCGACCGATCCTCCGGGCCCCGTCACCGTCCCGGGCGTGACCGAGCCCGGCTCGTCCGGCTCGCCGCTCTATAACGCCGCCGGCCGTTTCGTAGGCCAGCTCCACGGCGGACCGTCCTCCTGCGGCGCCACGGGCAACAACCTCTCCGATTACTACGGCCGCTTCAGCGTCTCCTGGACCGGCGGCGGCACCAACAGCACCCGCCTTTCGAACTGGCTCGACGCCGGCAACACCGGCGCCACGACGACCAACGGCCTCGCGGGCAGCGGCGGCCCCTGCACGCCGCCTTCCGCGCCGACCGGCCTCACCGCCAGCGCGGCGTCCCAGTCGCAGGTCAACCTCTCCTGGAGCGCCTCCTCCGGCGCCACCTCGTACACGATCCTGCGCTCGACCACGAGCGGCGGGCCCTACTCGTCGGTCGGGACGTCGTCCACCCCGTCGTTCTCGAACACGGGGCTCTCCTGCAACACGACCTACTACTACGTGGTGACGGCGTCGAACGGAAGCTGCGGCTCCGGCAACTCCGGCCAGGCCCAGGCCACGACCTCGGCCTGCACGGGCAACGTGCTGTCGAACGGCGTTCCGGTCACCGGGATCTCGGGCGCGACCGGCAACCAGCAGTTCTGGACGATGAGCGTGCCTGCGGGCGCCTCGAACCTCCAGTTCCAGACCTCGGGCGGAACCGGCGACGCCGACCTCTACGTGCGCTTCGGCTCGGCGCCGACGACCGCGGTCTACGACTGCCGGCCGTACACGGGCGGCAACAACGAGACCTGCACCTTCCCCACGCCCACCGCGGGCACCTGGCACGTGATGTTGAACGGCTACGCAGCCTACTCGGGCGTGACGCTCACCGGCAGCTACCAGACCGGCTCGACCTGCACCGCGATCTCGGACGTCGAGCCGAACGACAGCGCGGCCGCGCCGCAGGCGATCTCAGGGACCTGCAACCAGATCTCCGGGACCTTCCTGAACGACTCGACCACACAGCAGAACGACTACTTCCGCCTGAGCCTGCCCGCGGGCCGTACGGTCACGGCGCTGCTCAACGGCCTCACGGTCGACTACGACCTCTACATCTACAACTCGACCACGGGAGCCGCGGTGGCGAGCTCGACAGCCGGCGGCACGACCGCGGACCAGGCGACCTGGACCAACACCGGGAGCACGGCGGTCAACGTCTACGTGCGCGTCCTTCGCTACTCGTCCACAAGGACGACGTATCAGTTGAAGGTCAGTTACTGATGTAAACAGGAAGGACACCAAGGACTGCAAGGACGCCAAGGACAAATTCTTTTTCGTCCCTGGTGTCCTTGGTGTCCCTGGTGTCCTTCGCCCCCCTACGAGCGCCCCGCCGCCACCGGCATGGCCAGCCAGGTCTTCAAATGGGCCACGATCTTGGGCCCGTGATCCCGCGAGTTCTCGATGAAGATGCGGTCGGTCCACCGGCCGGCCTGAAGGGTTCCGGCGACGTAGAGGCCGGGGACGTTTGATTCGCAGGTCTCGGGATCGAAGACGGGGATCAGGGTCTCGGGATCGAGCTCGATGCCGCAACGCTTCTCGAAGGCGGCGTCAGGCTGGTAGCCGACGAGCACCAGGGCGGCCTGGGCCGGGAGCACCTGGAGGCCCGACGGGGTCTCCACCTCGACTCCCCCCTCGGGGAGGAAGGCGCGCACCGTCGTGTGGAAATGGGCCGGGATCGACCCTTCCTCGATGCGGTTTTCGATGTCCGGTTTGAGCCAGTACTTGACCCCGGGCTTCATGTGCGGCCCGCGGTGCACCAGGGTGACCCGCACGCCGCTCCTCCAGAGATCGAGCGCCGCCTCGGCCGCGGTGTTGCCGGCGCCGATCACGACCACGTCCCGGCCGAAGTAGGGGTTCGGCTCGGTGTAGCGGAAGGAGACCCAGGGGAGGTCCTCCCCCGGCACGCCCAGGTGCCGCGGGTTGATGAAATAGCCGGTCGCGATCGCCACGGAGCGGGCGCGGAGGGTCCGCGGGCCGCCGATCCTCCGCACGGTCCGGACGATGAAGAGGTCGCCTTCTTTTCGGACCTCCTCCACGTCCTCGAAGAGGGCCGTGGGGATCTGGTAGTGCTGCACCACGAAGCGGTAGTAGGCGAGCGCCTGCTGCCGCGTGGGCTTCTCGTCCGGAATGGTGAAGGGGACGTCCGCGATCTCCAGGCGGTCGCGGGTGGTGAAGAACTGCATGAAGGTGGGATAGCCCTGAATGGCGGCGGTGAGCGGCCCGCGGTCCACGAGGAGGACCGAAAAGCCGTTTCTCTGCGCCTCGGCGCCGATGGCAATGCCCGTGGGCCCGGCGCCCACGACCAGAAGATCGAGAATGTCGTTCACGTTTACCTCTCTTCCCGGGGCTTCAGTCTGTACAGGTGGTCGACGGGGCCGTGTCCGCCCTCTCCCCCGATCCGGTACGCGGCCGCCATCGCCCCATGCAAGTATTCGACCGCCCCGGCCACGGCGCGCGGCAGGTCCTCCCCCGCCCCGAGCCGGGCCGCGATCGCGGAGGACAGCGTACACCCGGTGCCGTGCGTCGCGGAGGTGTGGAGCCGTGGATGGGTGAAGCGGTGGACGCGCCCGCCTTCGAGCAGGAGATCCACGACCTCCTCCCCCTCCGCGTGCCCCCCCTTGGCGAGCACCGCCGGGCCCCGGACCGCGAGCGCATGGGCCGCCCGCAGGCGCTCCTCTTCGGTGCCGGCGGGAAGACCCGTCATCCGGGAGAGCTCCGGAAGGTTCGGGGTGACGAGCGTGCAGAGGGGGACCAGGTCTGCGAGGACCGCGTCGACGGCGTCGTCCCGCAGAAGCGGATCGCCGCTCTTGGCCACCATCACGGGGTCGAGCACCACGGGGACGCCGCTCCCGGAGAGGTGCGCGCGCAGCCGGTCCGCCACGGTGCGGACGATCGGGGCGCTCGCGAGCATGCCGATCTTGACCGCGTCGACACCGACGTCTTCGAGCACGGCGTCGAGCTGGGCCGCCACCATCTCCGGCGGGGTTTCGAGAACGGCCCGCACCTCGCGGGTGTTCTGGGCGGTGAGCGCGGCGATCACGCTCATCCCATAGGCGCCGTGGGCCGCGAAGGTTTTGAGGTCGGCCTGGATGCCGGCCCCGCCGCCCGAGTCGGACCCCGCGATCGTCAACAGGCGGGGCGGCGTGGGCCTCATGCCGCGCGCGGCTCGAGCTTGCGGCGGCGCATCCAGCCGATCCCCAGGATCAGGAGGAAGACGCCGAGGCTGATCACCTGGGCCAGGGTGAAGCCGGCGAAGAAGCGGTCGTCCTTGGCGCGCAGAAGCTCGACCAGGAAACGCTCCACCGCGAGGAGCGCGAGCACGGTGAGCGCCACCGTGCCGGGCGGCTTCTCCCGCTTCAAGAGCCACACGCCGATCCCCCAGATCACGAGGGCCATGGCCGTCTCGTAGAGCTGGGTCGGGTGGACCTTGAGCAGCGTGTCGTCCGAGACCGCGGCCGGGATGCTCACGCCGAAGGCGTCGCGCAGGTTCCCCGCCGTGGTGGGCGGAATGCCCACGGGAAACGCCAGCCCCCACGGCAGGTCCGTGGGCCGGCCGTAGTCGTCCCCCACCAGGAAGCAGCCGATGCGCCCCACGGCATAGCCCAGGGCGAGCCCGGGCGCCACCGCGTCCGCGAGCGGCCAGATGGGGAGCCGGCGGTGGCGGATCATCCAGATCACGGCCAAAGCGCCCAGGATGAAGCCGCCGTACCAGACGAGCCCGGAGCGGTCGAAGAGCACGTGCCAGTCCCGGGTGAGGATGGCGTAGTAGACCTTGGCCCCGACGATCCCGCCGACGCCCGCGGCAAAGATCAGGGCGGAGGCGTCCTCCTCGTCTCCGATGCCCAGCCGCTTCATGCCCCAGCGGAGCTGGAGGTAGCTCGAAAGGAACGCGAGGACCAGCATCACCCCGAAGGGGCTGATCGAGAACGACCCGATATGGAAGAGCTCTTGGATCATGATTGGTGAGGCGCGGTCCCGCGCCGGCGGGGAATGGTAGCACGGGTGGGGAAAGAGGCCAGATTGGGCGCAATGAATTGCGCCCCTACAACCTGCGCGGTGCCGTCATCGCCCGTTGACCCGCCCCTCGAACTCCAGATACTCCACCCCCGGCTCCCTCTCCCGGAGCCTCCTCCCCAGCTCCTCGGGCACGTGATCGACGACCCAGTCCACGAGGCCACCCCGGCCGAAGGCGAAGAGGGCGGTGACGGGGCTGCCGCCGGTGAAGTCTCCGGCGTACTGCTTGAAGATGGGCGAGAGGTAGAGGGTGTTCTCCTGCGGGTCGTAGCGGAGGCCCTTCCGGGGATTGGCGAGGAAGTCGCGGGTCTGGGAAGCGAGCTGGCTGTCCAGGGCCTCGGCGCGGTAGGGCTCGGCACGCAGGCCAGGGCAGCTCGCGGCCGGGCAGGTCAGGGCGAAGAGGACCCTCGGGTCTCCCTGGTTGCGCAGCGCGGTCTCGATCTCGTCCAGCGTGCGGGGCTGGCCCGCGACCTCGGAGGTCAACCTGGTGAAGAAGTCGTCCCCCGGCCGGACCGATTCGAGGCCGGGTGTGCGGTCCACCATGTAATAAAGCACCTGGGCGTTGTAGGCATTGATCCAGAAGGCGGTCTTCTCCGCCGGGCTCCAGGAGGCCGGGGCCGCGGCAGCGAGGCTCGCCAGATAGGCGTCCAGGTCCGCCCGGTCCCGGCGGAGGCCGGCGTAGTCCACGCCGCCGTCCCTGGCATACTTTTCGAGCACCCGGGCCCAGGCCTGGACGTTCGGCCGGGGGTCGGCCGGCGGGACGGCGTCGAGCGCGGCGGCCGCCCAGGGCAGCGCGCAGGAGAGGGTGAGGGCGAGCGCACGGATCCACTGCATGGAGCGGTCCTCCCACCGGATTCTCCAGCGAATCTCATGCCTGCCCCCCGGCCGGGGTACACTAGGGGTCCGAAAGGGAGACCGCACGATGGGCAACGGGAAACGGGTGACGTTCGAGACGTCGGTGACCGGGCCGGACGAGGACGGGCCGGCGAAGCTCTTCGTCTGGGTCCGCCACTTCGAAGGGAACGAAGAGCTGACCGGCCGCTACGAGGTGTTCCAGAGCCTCGAGGCCGTCGACGAGTTCATCGCGCGCACCGCGGCCACGGGCGAGGACATCACCCCCCTGCGATCCGCCCGCGCCGAGTTTGCCACGACTCTGGGCAAGGCGACCTGATCCCGCCGACGCCCCAGCCTCCAGATGATCACCGAAACCACGCGGAGCTGTTTCGCCGCTTTCAAGGATCTGGTCCTGCGCGAAGGCCAGGGCGGCCGGTGGCTCGTGCTCACGCACGACAACCCCGACCCGGACGCGCTGGCCTCGGCCCACATCCTCTCCTGCATCCTCCGCTCGGCGTTCAAGCAGAAGGTCACCACGGCCTATGGGGGGATCATCGGGCGCGCCGAAAACCAGGAGATGGTGCGCAGCCTGAAGCTCCCGTTGAGCCACATCCGCCACCTGAGCCTCAAGAAATACCAGCGTTTCGCCCTGGTGGACAGCCAGCCGAAGAGCGGCAACAACCAGATCCCGCCCCGTGTCGTGCCCGACGTCGTGATCGACCACCACCCGGTGCGGCCGGTCACCCAGAGCGGACCGTTCTACGACGTCCGGCCCAGGTACGGCGCGACCGCGACCATCCTCGCCGAATATCTCCTCGCCTCCGGGGTCAAGCCCACCCACGCGCTCGCGACCGCTCTCATCTACGCGATCCGCTCGGAGACCCAGGAGTTCTCCCGCGAGTACACGGGACCGGACAAGGCGATCTTCGACCACTTCTTTCCCCTGGCCAACCACCGGCTCCTGGCCCGCATCCAGAACCCGCGCCTGCCGCTCACCTACTTCAGCAACCTCCACGACGCGCTCGAAAACCTGGAGTCGGTCGACACGCTCGTGATCTCCCACCTGGGCACGGTCGAGCAGCCGGACATCGTGCCGGAGATCGCCGACCTCCTCCTGCGCATGGAGGGGCGCACCTGGTCGCTCGCCACGGGCTACTACGGCGACCGCCTGTACCTGTCGATCCGCACGACCAACACCCGGGCGGACGCCGGAGGGGTGATGCGGCGCATCGTGGGCAGCCGCGGCAAGGGGGGCGGCCACGGCATGATCGCAGGCGGCTGGATCGATGCCAGCCGGATCGCCTCGCCCGCCGACCGCAAGGACATGCAGAAGAGGCTCGGCACCCGCCTCGCCCGCGAGCTCAAGAAGAATCCGGAAAGGCTCGAGAAGATCTCACTTCGGGAAGCCGCGAAGCCCGTGTCGACGAAAGAGCCGCCGACGAAAGAGCCTGCCCCCAGGCCCGACGCCGGAGCGCCTCCCGCCGCCCGCTCCAAAGAAGAGCCCTAGACTTCGACCGGGATCTCGTCCATCACCAGGGCCCGGGCTTCCTCGACCCGGCTGTCCGCCACGTAGACCACGGCCACCTTGGAGCCGGGCTCGGGGCGCGCCTCCCCGCCGTCCCGGGAGAGCCGGCCCGACGACGGCTCGCTCTGGACGAACCAGGGAATCCCGGCCTCCTCCAGCCGGGAGGTCGCCCAGGCGAAGAAATCCACCTCCGTCGCCTCGATCAGGGGAACGAACTGGAGCTCCGCCGGAGCCCCCTCCTCCTCCGCCTCGAGCTCCACCTCGCACTCAGGGCAGATCGAAATGTCCTCCTCGGTCTCGAAACCGCACTCAGGACAGAACATCCCTTCCCTCCTCTCTCCGCAGCAGCGGATACGCACAAAAGATGGACTCCACCGGTACACAAGTGTCCTCGGAAGCCGATCCGTTGACAACGGCGAGACCCTTTCCCCGGAAGGACGGGGGACGGTGGCCGAAAGACGAAGTTTTACATCCGGGGGAGAGCGATTTTCCCCCTTTTTCTGGGACACTGGTGTCACCAGGATCGATGGATCAGTCTTCGCGGGCGCTCGGGCCGTGCCGGCTCCGGGTCGCCCCGCGGATCAGGAGGAGGTCTTCATGGTTTCAAGAATTCGCCGCGGCCCTGCTGCTCTTGGCCTGGCGGCCGCCCTGCTTTTCACGGTGCCCGCACCCTCCCAGGCGATCGAACGG
>DATEIO010000591.1:0-2567 GCA_035278895.1 Thermoanaerobaculia bacterium
TGGAAAGCGCGGGGATCGACCCCGGCCGCTACCCCGGCGCCATCGGCCTCTACGGCGGGGTGACGGCCTCGAGCTACCTGATCTCGAACCTCCTGGCCCACCCGGCGATCCTGCGGGAGGTCGGCGCAGGCCCGCTGCTCCAGGGCACGGACCGCGACTTCCTGACCACCCAGGTCTCCTACCGGCTCGGCCTCCGGGGGCCGAGCGTCGACGTGCAGACCGCCTGCTCGACCTCGCTGGTCGCCGCCCACCTCGCCTGCCAGGCCCTGCTCACGGGGGACTGCGACGTGGCGCTCGCAGGCGGCGTCTCGATCAAGGTGCCGCAGCGGTCCGGCTACGTCTACCAGGAGTCGGGACCGGACTCCTCGGACGGCCACTGCCGGGCGTTCGACGCCAAAGCCGACGGCTCGATCTACGGCGCGGGCGTGGGCCTCGTGGTGTTGAAGCGCCTGGAGGACGCGGTCGCGGACGGCGACCCGATTCACGCCGTGATCCTGGGCTCCGCCCTCAACAACGACGGCTCGCAGAAGGTTGGCTACACGGCCCCCAGCATCGAGGGGCAGGCCGCGGTGGTCGCTGCCGCGCTCGACCGCGCCGGGGTCGAGCCGGGGACGATCGACTACGTCGAGTGCCACGGCAGCGGCACGGCCCTGGGCGATCCGATCGAGGTGACGGCCCTCTCCCGCGCTTTCGGAGACACCGGGGAGAAGGGCTCCTGCGCCTTGGGCTCGGTCAAGACGAACATCGGCCACCTGGGAGCCGCGGCCGGCGTGGCCGGGCTGATCAAGACGGTGCTCGCCCTGGAGCACGGCGAGATCCCGCCGAGCCTCAACTTCGAGACGCCGAACCCCAAGATCGACTTCGCGCGGAGCCCGTTCCGCGTCAACGACCGGCTCTCTCCCTGGCCCGCCCGCGGATCGCGAAGGGCCGGCGTCAACTCGCTGGGGCAGGGCGGCACCAATGCGCACGTGGTGCTGGAGGAGGCCCCTCCGCGGGAGCCCTCCGGCCCGTCGCGCCCCTGGCAGCTCCTGGTGCTGTCCGCCCGCACCGAGACCGCCCTGGAGGCGGCGACGGACAACCTGGCCGCCTGGCTGGAAAAGAACCAAGACGCGAGCTTGGCCGACGCCGCGTTCACACTCCAGGTGGGACGGCGCGCCTTCCCCTGGCGCCGGGCCTTGGTCTGCCGCGACGGGGACGAGGCGCGGCGAATCCTCGCGGAGCGCGATCCCCGCCGCCTCCTCACCGGACGGGAGGACGGAGGCCGGCGCCCGGTCGCCTTCCTGCTCTCCGGCGTGGGCGATCACTACCCCGGCATGGCGCGGCAGCTCTACGCGACCGAGCCGGTCTTCCGCGCGGCCCTCGACCGCTGCTTCGCGATCCTTGCCGACGATCTGCGCGAGGTGTTCTTCGCCGGAGGAGAGCGGGCGGCCGAAGGGGGCCTGGACCTGCGCCGGATGCTCGGGCGGGGGGAGGCGGACGAGGCCGCGCGGCGGATTCACCGCACGCTCTACGCCCAGCCCGCGGTGTTCGCCGTGGAGTACGCCCTGGCCCAGCTCTGGATCTCCTGGGGCGTCCTCCCCGAGGCGCTCCTGGGCTACAGCCTGGGCGAGTACGTGGCCGCCTGCCTGGCCGGGGTCTTCTCCCTGGAGGACGCGCTGCCGCTCGTCGCCGAGCGGGCGCGCTGGATCGAGGAGCTGCCCGCGGGTTCCATGCTGGCCGTGCCGCTGTCCGAGGACGAGACCCGCGGCCGCCTCACGCCGGGGCTCGACCTGGCGGCAGTCAACGGGCCGCAGCTCTGCGTGGTCTCCGGCCCGCCCGAAGAGGTCGCCGCGCTCGCCCGCCGCCTGGAGGAGGAGGGGATCGCCGCGCGGCAGCTCCCCACCACCCACGCCTTCCACTCGCGGGGAATGGAGCCGCTCGCCGCGCGCCTGACCGAGCGGGTCGCCCGCCTGCGGCCGGCGGCGCCGCGCATCCCCCTGCTGTCGAACGTGACCGGGACCTGGCTGACCGCCGGGGAGGCCACGGACCCCGGCTACTGGGCCCGTCACCTGTGCGGCCCGGTGCGCTTCTCGGACGGGCTCACCGAGCTGTGGAAGCACCCCTCGCGCGTGCTCCTGGAGGTGGGTCCGGGGCAGGGGCTCTCGGCGCTCGCCCTGCAGCATCCGGACGCCGGACGCGGCCGGATCGCCCTCCCCTCGCTCCCCCACGCCCACGAGCGGCAGGACGACGCGGCCTTCCTCTTCGGCACCCTGGGCCGCCTCTGGCTGGCTGGGGCCGCCGTCGACTGGGCCGGGCTCTGGCGCGAGGAGCGCCGCCTCCGCCTGGAGCTGCCTCTCTACCCGTTCGAGCGCCGCCGGTTCTGGGTGGAGGCCCCGCATCTCGCCTCCACCCCGGCGGAGAAGCAGCAGGCTCCGGCGCCCACGGGGCTCTCCGTGTACGAGCGCCCGAGCCTCCCCCGCCCCTGGGTAGCGCCGCGGAACGCGACCGAAACCTGGATCGCGGGCCAGATCGAGCGCCTGCTCGGCATCGCGGGCGTGGGCGCCCACGACAGCTTCTTCGAGCTGGGC
>DATEIO010000592.1:0-5265 GCA_035278895.1 Thermoanaerobaculia bacterium
GACAGAGCGGCTGGACGAGGTGCCCGACTCGGTCTTCGATCCCCAGAAGGCGGAGATCGTCGCCGCGAACCTCCTTTCGAACGCCTTGAAGTTCACCCCGCCCGGCGGGTGTGTGACCGTGCGGGCCGAGACGGGTCGGGATGTAGTCGTCTTCGAGGTCCAGGACGACGGCCCGGGCATTCCCCCGGGTCAGCTCGAGCGGATCTTCGAGCGCTTCCACCAGGTGGACGGCGGCCTGGCCCGCGGACAGGGGGGGACCGGCCTCGGGCTCGCCCTGGCCCGCGAGCTCGCGCGCCTGCACGGCGGCGACGTGACGGTGCAAAGCCGCCTGGGGCACGGCTCGACCTTCCGCGTGGAGCTGCCGCGCCGGGTGGCCGGCTCGCGGGAGCGGAGGAAGGGGCCGCGGCGGCGGGAAGACCAGCTCGCCCAGGTCCGCGCCGACGCGCTGGCCGCCCGCGAGTACGCCCTGCGCTCGATGCGGGAGACCCTGCTGTCCGACGTGGAGCTGCCGCGCCGGGCCCGGGGGCCGGAGGCGCGGCCGCAACCTCCCGAGGGCGCGCCGCGCATCCTGCTCGTCGAGGACAACGCCGACCTGCGGAGCTTCATCGCCGGCCGCCTCTCCCGCCTCTACCGGGTCGAGACCGCCGCGGACGGCATCGCCGGTCTCGAAACCGCGCGCCGCGTGCAGCCGGACCTCGTGGTCTCCGACGTGATGATGCCCGGCATGGACGGCCATGAGCTCTGCCGCCGCCTGCGCGCCGATCCCGCGTTCGCCACCACGCCGATCCTCCTCGTCACGGCGAGAGCTGGCTCCGAGGCGCTGGCGGAAGGGTTGGAGGTCGGGGCGGACGACTACGTGGTCAAGCCCTTTGCCTTGCGCGAGCTCGAAGCGCGGATCGCGGCCCACCTGCGCGCCAAGGAGACCGAGCGGCAGCTCCACGAGCGGGAGAGCCGGCTCGCCGCCATCGGCCAGATGACGAGCGCCGTGGTCCACGATCTCCGCAATCCCTTGACCCTCGTCAAAGGCTACGCCGACCTCGCCCACGGGCACGCCCTGCGCGGGGTCGATACCGCTACGATCGCCCGCGAGCTGGACATGGTGCGCGGCGAATCCGAGCGGCTGCGGCGGATGATCGAGGAGATCCTCGACTTCGCCCGGGGCGGCTCGCCGAAGCTGGCGCTCGAGACCGTGTCCGCGGGCTCCTTCCTCGGCGACGTGCTCCGTCCGCTTCTGGCCGACCTCGAAGAGCGGGGGATTGCCGCCGAGGCCGACCTCCGGCTGTGCGATCCCCTTCTCGTCACCCTGGATCCGGACCGCATTCAGCGCGTCCTCGAAAACCTTGTCATCAACGCCCGCGAGGCCCTGGCCGCGTGGGGGAAGGAGAGGCGGATCTCCGTTCGTGCCTGGGCCGCGGGCGGCACGCTTCACGTCCGTGTGGCGGACACCGGCCCGGGTATCGCCGAAGAGGCCGCCGGACACCTCTTCGAGCCGTTCGCCACCACCGGCAAGAAACAGGGGACGGGCCTGGGGCTCGTCACCGTCCGCAACCTCGTAAAGGCCCACGGCGGAGAGATCCGGGTGGAGAAGAAGGCTCCGGAAGGCGGCGCGGCCTTCACGATCGCCCTGCCGCTTGCGGAAGCTACCAGCGTTCCAGAAGCACCGGCACCCCGTCTCTGGCGCGCAGGGTGATCCACGGGGTTGAGGAAGGACCTCAGGAGATGCTCGAATCCGAGTTGCCGTGGGCCCGCAGGCAGACTTCGTGGATTCGGTCCAGAACCTGACCGACTTCCGGATCGATCAGCTCGCGAGGAACGTACCGGGCCAGCGTGTGGTAGTCCGTCTTGCGCATCAGGTTGGGCAGCTCCAGCCGCTTGTAGAAATTCTCGAACAAAGGGTCGAGGAAGTCATCCGAGACCTTGGTATCCGGTGACCAGGGAGATCCTTTGCCCAGGGTTTCCATGGCCGATTGCACCTGGGAGATGGCTTCTTCCATCTCGTTCAACCACTGCCCGCCAAAAAGGGGGCCGAGATTCCTCTCGGCTTCCGCTTTGGCCCAGCCCAGGAGGGTTTCGCGATAACAGAGATAGTTCTCGATCTCCCTCCTGCGCCACATCCACTGCTCCGGGACCTGTCGTGGTTCCATGGGTTGTTGGAGCCGGTCGAAAAGCGCAAATCCATGGAGATCCTGGCGGGCTTCCCGGAGGCCGAAGAAGTGGTCCTGCGCCTTCTTGTACTGGTTCTGAACGTAATGCACGAACGGACGTTCAAGAGCCTGTTGAGCCGGATGATCCAAGACTTCGGCGAAGGCCCGGAGAATGGCGAGATCCGTCGATCCCTCCAGATACAGGACCCAACCTGTCTGCTCCGCCTGGTAATACTGATCGAATCCGATCTCCTTGAGCGACTTCAGCAGCTGACTTCCCCGGTCATCGATCCGATGAGGTCTTCCAACGAAGGCGACCACGACGTCCCGGTCGGCGGCTTCGTTCAGAATAATCTCCGAATGACTGGCGATAATGATCTGACTCCCGTGCTCCCGTGCGGTATCGCTCAGCACCTGGTAGATCTGGCGCTGACGCAGGATCTCCAGGTGGGCGTCCGGCTCGTCGATCAGGAGAACGGATTTCGGGTTCAGGGTGAGATGCGCCAGGAGCAGGAGAGTCTGCTGCAAGCCCCGTCCGGAGGCGGAGATGTCCAATTCGATGCCTGACGGATCGACATAGGTCATGGTCACCTCGCCCCGCTCAGGGATGTACTCCGGCTCGCCGAGGCGTACCTTGAAGAGCTCTTGCATCCTGAAGCGGAGCCTTGACCAGTTCTCTTCGGGCGATGAATTCGCGATCTGGTAGCAGAGATTCCGGAGCACTTCGGCGGTTCGTCCCTCGCCCAGGCGTACGTTGATGGCACCGGGGTCCAGGCGAGTCTCGTTGGCGGCCAATCCGGACATTGGCGGCAGGAACGCGATCCGGTCGACTGCGGCTTGCGAGGGGATGGACCATCTCTCCGGATTCCGGGTCTCTGTTTTGCGGAGAGGGCGGCAGTAGAACGATTCTTCGTTCGCGTAATCAAACTCGAGACCACAGGTCCAAAGGCTTCCTTCGGTGACTCCCTCGACGACGATGTCGATCCGAACGTTCTGGGTTTCGCTCTTGCCTTCGCTGGACCGGCGGGTGTCGCGGACGTGCAGCCCTCTCCAGAGCAGGTTGGCGTTGGGGACTGGGATTGCGATCAGATCTCTCCGGTTGATGGTCACTCCCGGCCGTTTCTCCGGAGTCTGTCCTCCACGCTTCTCGTTCCAACGGCGGAGCCCGATGTCCCACAACGCCAGCGCTTGAAGGGCCGTCGTCTTCCCAGAGTTGTTGGGGCCGATGAAGACAACGGGGTTGCCGAGCTCGATGCTGACTTCGTCGAAGCGTTTGAAGTTGCGAATCGTGACCTTGGTCAGCACTCGGGTAGACCCTCCGGGCTTGATGGACAGTCGAACCGGGATTCTATTCCATCCGGGGAGGGAGGAAGGCGGGGAGAGGGTGCACAGGATTTGACGAAATACCTCCAGACTTGCGAGGATGGAGGCGTGGCCTTTCCGGCCACCACGACCGGCTCTCGCAGGCCTGAGGGCCGGACCGGCTTCGTTTCTGATCCGCGCGCCCGAGGAGATGGGCTTGGCTTGGACGTCCCTGCTTCAGGGATGTGGAGGACCCGTGGAACGCGGATTCACGAGTCAAGAAGGCGAAGGGAGCCGGATCACCATGCTTCGCTTCGTCGTAGCTCTCGAAGCAGAGGCCCGCCCTCTCGTTGACCGCTTCCGGATGGAGCCGGTCGGCGAGTGTCCCTTCCGGATGTACCGGGGGGACGGGGCCTGGCTCGCCGTCTCCGGGCAGGGGAAGGCGGCGGCCGCAGCGGCCACGGCCTTCCTCCACCTGTTCGCGGGCGGCGCGATGGGGAACGCCTGGCTGAACGTGGGGGTCGGCGGCCATGGCCGCCGGCCGGTGGGGGAGTCGTTCATCGCCCACAAGATCACCGACTCCGCGAGCGGCGCCTCCTGGTATCCGCAGCTCGTCCTCGACGCCCCGCGCCCCACGGCACCCGTTCTCACGGTTGAAAGAGTGGAGGAGGAGTACTCGCCTCCCTGGGTCTACGATTCCGAGGCCGCGGGGTTCTTCCCGACCGCCTGCCGGTTCTCGCTCGCCGAGCTGGTGCACTGCTTCAAGGTGATCTCGGACAACCCCGACGCCACGCTCGCGCGGCGGACGTCCTCCGCCATGATCGAGAAGCTGATCGAACAGAATCTGGAGGAGATCGCCGCCTTCGGGCAGGACCTGGCGGATCTCGCGCGCGAGGTGGCGGAGATCGCCGCCGATCCTCCCTTCTATGAGGAGATCGTGGAGCGCTGGCCCTTCACGGCCGGCCAGCAGCGACGGCTCCGGCGCCTGCTCCAGCGCCTCGCGGTGCTCGACCCCGAGTCCTCGCAAAACGGCGCGGTGCTCTCCGGGGCCCGCGAGGGGCGCGACGTGCTGCGCCTCCTGGAAACCCGGCTCTCGGAGATCCCCATCCGGCTTCCGGCGCCGGTAGGAGCGGTCCTCCAATGATCTACGTCGAAGAAGAGATCCTGAGCCATCCGCGGACGCTCCAGATCCAGAGCCGCTTTCCGGACGCGGAGGTGGTCCCCTGCGCGCGCTACGGCGAGATCTTCAACCGCCGCGCTCAGAGCTTCCGGCTGCAGAAGCGCCGCCCGTCGCTCATCCTGGCCAGGAAGCACCGCAACTTCGTGCACGAGGCGCCGGAGGGCTTCGGGATCGCCGGGGCGAATAGCTTCTGCTTTTCCCACATGCTGAACTGCATCTACGACTGCCGGTACTGCTTCCTCCAGGGGATGTACCGGTCCGCCCACTACGTGATCTTCGTCAACTATGAGGATTTCCAGTGGGAGATCGAAGAGACGATCCGCGGCGCCGCGGGTGGGCCGCTCTGGTTCTTCTCGGGCTACGACTGCGACAGCCTGGCGCTCGAGCCGGTGACGCGTTTCGCGGCGAGCTTCGTCCCCTTCTTCGCCCGCTTTCCCCAGGCCTCTCTCGAGCTGCGGACGAAGAGCACGCAGATCAAGTCGCTCCTGGAGATGGATGCAGTGCCTAACGTGGTCGTGGCCTGGAGCCTGACGCCCGAGGAGGTGCAGACGTCGTACGAGCACCAGACCCCCTCGATCGACCGGCGGCTGCGCGCGATGGAGCGTCTGCAGGAGCGTGGCTGGAAGCTCGGGCTGCGTT
>DATEIO010000593.1:0-11889 GCA_035278895.1 Thermoanaerobaculia bacterium
CAGGGGATCGAGTCAGGCGCGCGCCGGGTGGGATGCCGGAACGTCGACCGGCACCGCCCGGTAGCGGCCGGGCTTCTCCTCCTGAAGCCGTCCCAGCGGAACCCGGGGATCGTGCTCGAAGATGCAGAGCCAATTCCCCTCAACCGCCCGGGGCAGCCAGAGCTTCTTGTTTTCGAGAGTCGTCAACGGATAGAGGTCATAGCTCATGATCCAGGGATACGGCACGTGCGCCGCGGTCGGAACCAGGTCGGCCCAGAAGACCGCCTTCTCCCCGATACCTCCACCCAGTACAACAATACACATATTCCCGTTATGTCCGGGAACCCGGATCGCCTTCACCCCGGGCATCGGCTCCGCCTCGTCGTCGAACAGCTCGGCCACGCCGGCCGCGAAGAGGGGCTCCCAGTTGTCGGGGAAGTAGCTCGCGCGGTCCCGCTCGTTGGGGTTCCTGGCGTGCTCGACCTCCCCCCGGTTCAGCCAGTACCGCGCCCTGGGGAACGTCGGCACCACTCGGCCGTCCACCACTCGGGTGTTCCAGCCGCAGTGGTCGAAGTGGAGGTGGGAGAGGAGGACGTGGGTGACGTCCTCGAGCTCATACCCCGCCCGGCGGATCGAATCGGGGAGGCGCACGGCCTCCGGGTCCATCCCGTAATTCTCCTCGAACTTCCGGTCGTGCTTGTCGCCGATCCCGGAGTCGATGAGGAGCAGATCGCTCCCTCGCTTCACCAGGACGCAGTTGGTGCCCATGTGGATGCGGTTCCGGTCGTCCGGAGGGCTCGCCTTCTCCCACAGCACCCGCGGCACCACGCCGAACATGGCGCCCCCGTCCAGACGGAATTCGCCATCGCTGACCAGGGTCAGCTCGAGGTCTCCCAGCTCCATGGCGGGAGAGTCTATCCGAAGGAGGGAAGAAACCTCACCCCCCCTTTTCCACCGCCCGCCCAGGGACTGCAGGGACTGCAACGACTGCAGGGACCGGGGGGAGACTGTCCCTTTGTCCCTTGTTCTCGTCCTTGCAGTCCCTGCAGTCCTTGCAGTCCCTGGGCTCAATCCTGATGCGGCGGAGTCCCCGGCGCGTGCGTGTGCCCGGTGACCGGCGGTGGTAATTCCATCAGGCCGGCGTCCACGATCATCTGCTGGTATTGCTGGGAGGAGAGCTTGGGCATGCGGTTCAGGAAGGCCACGATGTCCCAGATCTCGTCGTCGCTGTGGGTCACTCCGAAGGCGGGCATGCCCGTCATCTTGATGCCGTTCTTGACGATCCAGAAGTTCTCGGCGGGCTCGTCGGCGTGGGCCGTCAGCTCCGGCGGGTAGGGGTTCAGGCCCTGGCCGATCTCCGAGATGGGAACTCCGGGCGCACCGTGGCAGGTGGCGCACATCTCGTAGTAGTGAACGAAGCCGTTCTGGATTCTCTTGGGATCTTCGAGATCGGGGATCTTCGCGGTCTCCTCGAACGCCTCGGCAGCCCGGTGGACCGAGCGGTGCTGCGTCGTCTCCAGCGCCCAGGCGATCAGCCCGTTGTCCGGCGTGCTCGCCGCCACGTCGTAGACGCCCGAGAAGATGAAGCCCAGCAGAGCCACGGCCAGCAGCAGGAGGACGGCCACAATCGTGAGAACCGTTTTCATTTCGCCTCTTCCTCTCGTAGAGTGATGCCGTGCAGAGAGAGTCCACGGATCATGTCACGGGAGACGTTCTTCCGGCCAGCGTCGAAGAAGGACCTCCGATCGGGAAGGAGACCCGGGAGGCGATCTCCCGGGAGGGCAAGGGCGGGGACCTCGCGATCGTGCTCTCGGGCGGCGGCGCCCGGTCCGCCTATCAGGTCGGGGTCGTCCGGTGCCTGGCGAGGAACCTCCCCCACCTCCGGTTCCCCATCATCACGGGCGTCTCGGCCGGAGCGATCAACGCCGCGTTCTATGCGGCGCACCCCGGCCCTCTCTCCGAGGCGGCGAACGATCTCTGCGACCTCTGGGCCGGCCTCCAGGTGGAGGACATCTTCCGGGTCGACACGCCGTCGCTCGCCCGGCACTTCACCCGCTGGGCCTCCCGCCTGGTCTCCGGCGGCACGGCCATGGCGCCCGAGGTCCGCGGGCTCGTGGACACCCGGCCGCTCTACGCCACGCTCCAGCGGGCCTCCGCCACCGTGGACGGCGAGATCATCGGCATCCAGCGGAATCTCGAGCGGGGAGCTTTGAAGGCCGTGGCGCTCACGGCCTTGAACTACTCCACCGGGCAGACCGTCACCTGGGTCCAGGGCAGCCGCATCGATCCCTGGAACCAGCCCCAGCGCCGGACCGTCTACGCCCGCATCTCGGTCGATCACATCATGGCCTCGTCCGCTCTCCCCCTCTTCTTCCCGGCCGTGCGCCTGGGAGACGACTGGTACGGGGACGGCGGCATCCGCCTCTCGGCGCCGCTCGCCCCCGCGCTGCGCCTGGGCGCGACGCGCATCCTCGCCATCTCGCCGCGCTACGACCCGAGCTTCGAGGAGGCCGGGCGGCCCAAGAGCCACGGCTATCCGCCTCCCGCCCAGATTCTCGGCCACCTGCTGGACGCGGTCTTTCTGGATGTGATGGACGAGGACGTCCGCCGTCTCATCGCCCTGAACTCGCTGATCGCCAAGCTCCCCTTCGAGGAGCGCGGGGGCCTGCGCCCAGTGGACATCCAGGTCCTCCGCCCCTCCCAGGACCTGGGCCGCCTCGCCGCCCAGTACGAGCCACGCCTCCCCCCTGCCTTCCGCTACCTCACCCGCAGCCTCGGCACCAAGGAGACCGACTCCTCGGATCTCCTGAGCATGCTGATGTTCCAAAGGGACTACCTGCAGAGGCTCATCGATCTCGGAGAGGCGGACGCGGAAGCGCGCCTCCCCGAGATCCGCGAGCTTGTGGGGGAGTCGCCGTCGGCGGTTCCGGAGGAAAAGCGGGACTGACACGGACGAACACGGACGATCAAGGACAGGAAAACCCCGTCCTTGTCGTCCTTGCAGTCCTTGGTGTCCTTTGGGTCCTTTCTAGGCGGTTTCCGTAGACCGCGGCGCCTCCGTGTGCTTCTGCGTGGCGTAGCCCACGATCACGCCCACGAGGCTCCCGGGCAGGACGATCTCCCAGAAGTACGGATTCCCCAGAAGGACCACCAGCCAGGCCAGCAGAGCCCCCACGGCGAGCCCGAAGAGGATGCCCAGAGGCACCGACCTCACCTTCTTCGCGAAGTACCCGATCAGCACCCCGGCGATCAGCCCCTTGACCGTGGAGCCGATGACGATCCCCAGGATCTCGGGCCGGGTTTCGGGCGCCGAAAGGAGCGCCGACAATCCATCAAAGGCTCCCAGGACTCCTCCCAACAGCAGACCAAAAAGCGGTTTGTTCATGGTCGTTCGTTCCTCCTGCCCTTCTATCCAACGTTTCCGGGATTCTCTTTAACGGCCGAGGAAAATCAGCAGCAACGCTCGCATGACGAGGTAGGCGAGGACGAGGAGGATCGGCGTCCGGTAGCGGCGGACGAAGCGGACGGCGCTCTCGGCGAAGCTCTCCCGGTAGGCGCCCACGGAAAGGCCCGCGAGATAGCGGGAGAGGTCCGCCGCCAGCTCTTCCACCTTCGGATACCGCTCCGCCGGCTCGGCCGCCATGGCCCGTTGCCTTATCGCCGCGAGCGGCCGGGGCGGCTCCTCCCCCGCCAGCAGGAACCCGAGAACGGCCCCCAACGCCCACACGTCGGTCCGCTCGTCGATCTTCTCCACCTCGCCACGCTCCTGCTCCGGGGCCATGTAGCCGGGGGTGCCGAGGATGGTGCCGTGGGCTTCCGGGGATGCCGTCAACGTCTTCGCCACCCCCCAATCCATCACCAGCACCTCGCCGAACGCGCCCACCATCACGTTCTCGGGCTTCAAATCCCGGTGGATCACCCCGTGGGCGTGGGCGAAGGCCACGGCCTCGCAGATGCGGGTGAAAATCCGCAGGCGCTCCGGCAGCGGAGCCGTGCGCACGATCCCGTCCAGCCGCTGCCCGCGCACCCGCTTCATGGCGTAGAAGATGCGGCCGTCCGGCAGGGTCCCCACGTCGTGGACCGGCACGATGCCGGGGTGCTCCAGGCGGGCGAGGATGCGCGCCTCGCGGAGCAGGCGCTCGGCCGAGTCCCCCTCGGGAAGCGCGACCACCTTGAGCGCCACCTCGCGCTCCAGGTCGCGGTCCCGGGCCCGGTAGACCGTGCCCATCCCTCCGCGGCCGATCGCCTCCACGATCTCGTACGGAGTCCCCGAGAGGTCGGGCCAGTCGGCCACGTCCTGGAGATGCCGGAGGGCGGCGTCGGAAATCATGGAAGATCGACTCCCAGAACCTGCCGCGCCTCGGCCCGCAGCTCGGCCTCCGAGCCGGTCAGCTCGCGCAGCCTTTCGAGCACCAGCCGCCGAAGCTCGCGGCGCATGGCGGCGAGGTAGTTCGTAACCTGCACCGGCGTCAAGCCGTGCTCGCGCGCCAGCTCCGCGTAGGTCGGCCGGTCGGGCGAGTCGGGCCCTTCGAGGTCGTAGCGCTCGAAGAGGGCGAAGTGCACGGCCTTGCCCGCGGCGGCGCAACTGCTCCGGAGATCCTCGACCGCGAGGCTGAAGAGAGAGCGTACCCACTCCCGATGGAAGTACTCCTCCATGTCGAGCCCGGGGCCGGCCCCGAAGCGCGCCAGCTCCTCCTCCGCCCCCGCGAAGTCGAGAGAGAGAAACGCATGCCCTCCGCCTCTCTTGAGACGGCCGGCCGCCTTGCGTTCATTGACTGCGAAGCCGTCCAAACAGGTGCGCAGGAACGTCCGGAACCGGGCCTTGGCGGGATCGTACCGCTCGAACGTCCCCTTTTCGAGCGCCTGGGCGAAGAACCCCTGCGTCAGATCCTCCGCGTCCTCCCGCTCCGCCCGCCATTTCACCCGCAGGTATTTATAGACCGGCCGCCAGTAGCTCGCGACCAGCGCCTCCCACGCCTGCCCCCGTACCTGGGGATCGGCATCCCCGGCAGCCAGGACCACCGAGCGGCGGGTCAGAGGGAAGCGGTCTCCGGGGCCCCGGAGACCGGTGTCGTCGTGCATGAGGGACTTGGAAGAATTATCGGCCCCGGCGCTCGGCCTTCTCCGCCGGGCGCTCCGGAGCGGCCGTAGGACGGCGGCGGCCACTACCGGCCCCACCCTTCAACTGCGCGGCCACGCGGGCGGCATGGGCCTCTTCGTAGCGGTCCTTCGCGTCCTTGTCCAAATGGCACTTCTTGTACTTCTTCCCGCTGCCGCACCAGCAGAGGTCGTTCCTGCCGAGCTCCGCCCGGGGCTTCGCGGGTTTCGAGGAAAACAGGTTGCCGAGCCAACTGAAGAGAGACACAGATCCTCCGTCTGTTTTTTGGATGAGAATGGCTGACGGGCGCTACCGGCCCCGGACGTCGATCAGGTCGATCACCTTCTTGACCCCCGGCGTGCCCTCCGCCGCTTTGAGGGCGAGGGCCTTGCGCTCGCGGTCCGGCACCGTGCCGCGGACGCTCGCGACGCCGTCCGTGACCTCGACTTCGAGGGAGAGGGCATAGCGGCCGATCTCCGCCAACAAGTTCTTGCCGACCCTCATTTCCAGAGCGGCGTCGTTGACCTCGCTCTCGGTCGCGGAGGCCGCCCGGTCCACCACGGTCTCCGGAGCGCGCTCGGGCTTCAATCGCAGGCGGTTGTCCACGCGCCTTATGCCCTGGATCGAGAGCGCGACCTCCTCGGCCAGCTCCTGGGTGGCGCGCTTGTCCACCTCGCCCAGGAGGATCGCCTCTCCGCGGTCCACCTCGACCCGGACGTCCAGGGCATCCCAGCCGAGCTTGTCCAGAAGCGCCAGGCGCACGTCCGCCGCGAGCCCGGCCTCTTCGACGTCCCGGCCGCCCGTGTCGGCGGCAGAGCGGGAACGGGGGGCCGTCCCGGCGCAGGCCACGAGCGAGGCGGCGAGGATGACGGGTATCCAGATCCTGGTTTTCATGGGCGGCTTCCTCCCCGGAGCACGATACGAGATTCGGGGAGTAAGGTTATCACGGGAGATTCAGCCCCCATTCGTCCCGCACGAAGTAGCGCACCATGCCCGCGAACTCGGCTTCGGAGCCCATCATCTCGCGCACGGTGCCGGCAACCGTCTCCCGAATCCCCGGGGGCAGCTCGACCGCCTCCAGGACGTCCCGGAAGGTCTTCAGATCCTTGTAGACGGACCACCGCAACCGTCTCAAGGGCTCCCGGTTGAGGCCGAAGTACCGGTCGACGGCCGCGAAGGCTGTCTGGGCCTCGGGTGAGGCGTCCCGTGGCGCGATCGCGACCTCTTTCTGGACCGGGTCGGCCACCCACCTGAAGAGAGGCTCGGGATCGATCAGATAAGGATCGGGCAGGTGCGCCTGCTCGGCCTGAAGCGCCTGGAGGTGGTCCGCCCTCGGCAACCCTTCGGGGTCGTTCAGCGGATCGGGCGTCAGGCGGACGATCGCGGCCCGCAACTCGTCGTCCGTCAGGGCCCCGGCGGGCAGGACCGGCTCCGCCAGCGCCGCTCCCGTCATGGGAAACTCGTCCTTCTTGTATTGCTGATTGCAGATCTGGCAGGAAAAGAGATAGTTGTCGTAGCAGTACGCCAGCCACCAGTACCTGGACTTCGGGCGGAAGTGCTCCACGTCGCCATGAGCCACGGTGGTCGTCGGCGCCTCGCAGTAGGCGCATTTGCCGCCGCTTTCGAGCTTGAGCTGGTCCTTGGCGGCCTTCCACACGCTCCCCTCGAAAGAGAGCTGGCCGGAGAGCTTTCCCTTGACGAGGAGGAGGAGCCTGTCGATCCGCCCGGGGCCGCGGAAGCTGTTGGGAATGGCGGCCGCCGTCCGGACCCTTTCCAGCCTGATCATGACCGCGAGCGCCTACTTCGCCTGCAGCGCGCGGGCGATGTCTTCGAGCACCGCGGCCCGCTTCTGCTCGAGCTCGGTGTGCGCGTTCCACTCGGGCAGATCCTGGAGCTCTTCCGCGAGCTGCCGCATCCGCCTCTCCTCCACCCGCGTCCGCCGATCCTGTTTCGAAAGGTTTTCGTACTCCCGTCGCATCTCCTCCACGCGCTCCGAATCCATGGTCGCGAGACCGAAGACGGGGCTCACGAGCACCTGGTGGATCATCAGCTGGCGTGGGGAGCCGGCATACCGGTGGAGCACGGGCACGCGCGAGGGCTCATCCCTCTGCAGGAAGAACAGCTCCCCCTCCCCTGCCTGATGCGCCGTAAGCGGCGAATGGGTCGTCGCCACGATCTGGAAATTCGGAAGCTTGTCGTCGAGAAACCGCTTGAGCTGGCGCTGCCACACCGGATGGAGGTGGAGGTCCACCTCGTCGATCAGCAGAAGCCCCCGGGCGGAGAGCGGCTCTTTGTAATCCTCGAAAACCTGGGTGACGTTGTAGAGGAGATCGCCGCACCAGGCCGCCACGTTCTGATAACCGTCGCTCAGCATCCCCAGGGGAATCTCGCCGTCCGGCGTCGCGAAGAGAAGGGTTTTCGTGTCGCGATCGATCCGCGAGAGCTCGACGTTCGGCAGGAGCCTTCCCAACGTTTCGCGGATCAGCTCGAGCCCCTCATCCCCCAAGCGGTAGTGGAGGTCGATGGCCCAGTTCTGCAGAGGATTGAGCTCGGCGTCGGGCGAGAACAAGGTGGCCACGCTCCGGGCGCGCAGCTTCTGAAACGGGATGGACGGCCGGGAGCCGGCGTACCGGGGATCGGAAAGCCGGCGCGAGACGCCGTAGCCGACCGTCAGGTAGCTCCGGGACGTGTGTCGCAGCGCAGCGTCCAGCTGCCGGAGGCTGTCCCGGTTGCGCTCGAACAGCTCAAAGAGGTTCTCGCCCCGGCGGATGTCCAGCCCGATCCTGCGCTCCTCCCCCTGGGCCGTGACGAGCTCCGCCTGGATGCGGGCCCCCCGGGCCCCCACCCGGATCCAGCTCTCCGGCTCGACCAGCAGCTCCGGCAGGGCGTCGCTCCCGGCGAGCACCAGGGCCACCGCCTTGAGCACCGTGCTCTTGCCCGTGCCGTTCTCCCCGAGAAGGAAGGTCCACTTCCGCGTCTCGTCCTCCGTCTCCAGGAACGGAAGCTCCAGGTGCTCGATCGACCGGACGTCCTCCAGAACGAGCTTTTTGAGGAACATGGTGGAATTAGACCACACCGGCCCCGCCCTGCCGGAGCCCCGCCCCGGTTTTCCGGGCACCGCCAGACGAAACCGGACGGTTCGCCCCGCGAAGCGGGAGGCCCGTCTCGTGAAGCAGGAGGCGCGCCTCGCAAAGTGGGAGGTTCACTGACCAAAGTGGACAGTCCACATCGAGAGGCAGGCCTCCCGCCTCAAGAGGCAGGAGACGCGCCCCGGGAGGCGGGGTTCCCGCCCTGCGAGGCGAGGCTCCCGCCCCGGAAGGCGAACCGTCCGCCCTTCGAGGCGGACGTCCCACTTCGCGGGGCGAACCGTCCGCCTTCCGAAGTGGATGGTTCGCCTCTCGGGGCGAACGTCCCACTTCGTGGGGCGAATCTCCCGCCTCGCGAGGCGGACCATTCGCTTTCCGGGGCGAACGTCCCACTCCGCGAGGCGAACCGTCCGCCTCGCAGGGCGGGGCTTGCGCGGACCGGGGAGGAGCGTCTACGGAGAGGAGCCGTAGATCTCCATCTCTCCCAGGTCGATCACGGCCGAGGACCGCAGGAGAAAGTCCAATCCGAGCAGTCCCTGGATGGGAAATCCGTAATCCATTGCCCCGATCTGAATGGCGAACCCGGAGATCTCGATCTCGCCCAGAGCAAGCTTCTCAACTCGCTTCGTGATGACAAACTCGGCCCCACCGACACCGACAACTCTTCGCAGGATGTCAGTCGGACCGGGGACAATTCCCAATCTGGAGACCTCGTCCACTGAAAACACGGAGCCAGCGGACCCGGTATCCAGGAGAACTCTGTCCAGGGAGATCTCTCGGCCCTCGTGGAAGACCGAAACAGTCACAAAGGGAAGGCGGTCCTCCAGTCGGATCTTCACGAGGCCGCGCGGATTCCGAACCAATGGGTCTCGGTGATGTCGAGCGTCTCTCGATCCGTATGCAGCACGTAGAGCTCGCGGAACGGATACTGCCGCTGAAGCTCCTTGTAGGCCCTCATACCCGACATCACGTCCGAGTAGGTCTCCAGGACCTCCAACTCTTCGACGATCCTCTGCTCACCCACCGTATGGGCTTGAGTCGCCTCCACCAGGAGCCACTGGTGGGGATATCGCTGCCGGATTTCGTCCCAACGCATCGCGATCTCCTTCGATCTCGTCCTGGATATCCTACGGGAGAAAAATGTCGCGGTGCAAGAGGCCTACCCCGCCGGCAGCCAGCACACCACCTCCGTCCCCCCGCCCTCCCTCCTCTCGATGCGGAGGTGGCCGCCGTGGCCTTCGACGATCTCGCGGCAAAGGGGGAGGCCGAGGCCGGAGCCTCCGGGCTTGGAGGTGTAGAAGGGGAGGAGGGCTTTTTTGAGGACGTCGTCGCTCATGCCCGCGCCCCGGTCGAGCACGCGGAAGCGGACTCCTCCCTCTCCCAGATCTTCCACGGCGAGGCGGATCTCCTCCGGGAGGCTTCCGGACTCCTGGGCGTTCTTCAAAAGGTTGATGAGCGCCTGCTGCATCTGGCCGGGGTCGAAGCGGGCGGGGCGGCGCGGCGGGGCGCCGTCCAGGCGGAAGGGGAAGAGCTGGTGGAGCTCGCCCAGAAACTGGTCCCAATCGATGTCTTTCGGAATCGGCTGGGGGAGACGGGCGAAGCGGGCGTACCCTTCGAGAAACTCTTTCAAATGCGTGGCGCGGTCGTCGATGACGTCCAGCGCCGAGTCCAGGCGCCCGGCGTGCTCAGGCTTGCCTGCCATGTGGCGCACGGAGCGGGCGAGGGAGGCGATGGGGGCGAGCGAGTTGTTGATCTCGTGGGAGAGGGTGCGGATCGCCCGCTTCCAGACGTCCACCTCCTGGCGCCGCAGCTCGGGGGTCAGGCGCTTGACGAGCGTCAGGTCGTGCCGCTGGCCGTTCAGCTCGAAAGCGCGGCGGGCGATGTGGTAGACCTCCTCTTCTCCGCCCTGATCGAGCGAGAAGAGCGAATCCCGCCCGCTCTCCAGGGCGTCGCGCAGCACTGCCGGGCACTCCGCGAGGATCTGGCCGAAGACGAGCCCTTCGAGCCGTCCCCGGGTTTCGAACATCTGCCGGGCCGCACGGTTGGCGAACACGACCCGGTCTCGCGCGTTGGTGAGGACGATCGCGGTGGGGGTCGCTTCGAAAACGGTTTCCAAAAGCATTTCGCGCTGGAGAAGAGCCGTCCGCTCGTCCCGCAGCACGTCCCCCACGGAGTTGTAGAGCTCCACGAGCTCGCCCAGCTCGTCTTTTCGATCCACGGCGAGTTGCAGACTGAAATCCTTGTCCCGGAATCCCTGCACGCCGTCGCGTAGCGCCTGGAGCACGGAGGAGGCGGGAGCGAGAATCCTTTCGATCCCCCACCAGCCCGCGAGCGCCACGCACAGCGTGAAAGCGAGGACGATCCAGGGGGACTGAAGCCAGAAGGCCCCGGCCGCAGCCACCCCAGCCGTGGCAAAGAGGGCCCCCACGACCGCGAGGCGGATGCGGGCGGCGAAGCGGAGAGGCTTCACCCCCGCAGCCTTCGCTCGACCGTCAGTCCGTACTTCTCCATTTTGCGGTACAGGGCCTGGCGGGAGAGGCCGAGGGTCTCGGCGGCCTTGGCGACCACGCCGCCGGCGTCTTCCAGGGCGCGCTCGATCTTCACGCGCTCGGCGAGCGAGAATTCGTCGTCCGCGGCGGGTGAGCGGCGCGGGGCGCTCTCGACGGGAACCGGGCCCCGGGCTGCGGCGGGGAGGCCTACCCCCAGGTCTTCCACCCGGATCGTGTCTCCCGAGGCCACGAGGACGGCGCGGCGCAGGGTGTTTTCGAGCTCGCGGACGTTGCCCGGCCACGGGTGGCGCAGGAGCCGCTCGCGGGCTTCCGGGTCCAGCTTCCAGAGGGAGCCGGTCGGGGCGGGCGACAGCTCGCGCAGCAGTCTTTCGGCGAGCGGGATCACGTCCTCCGGGCGCTCGGAGAGCGGCGGCACCACGAGCTCGATGACGTTCAGGCGGTAGTAGAGGTCCTCCCGGAAGCGGCCGGCGGCGATCTCGCGCTTCAGGTCCGCGTTCGTGGCACAGATCAGGCGGACGTCGACCCGCCGGGTCTCGCTGCTCCCCAGGCGCTCGAACTGGCCGCTCTGGAGCACGCGCAGCAGCTTCATCTGCCCGGGATAGGAGAGATTGCCGATCTCGTCCAGGAACAGCGTACCGCCGTCCGCGGCCTCGAAACGGCCCACCCGCTTCTTGGCGGCGCCCGTATAGGCCCCGGCCTCGGCGCCGAAGAGCTCGCTTTCCAGAAGCTCGTCCGGGAGCGCGCCGGCATTCACCTTGATGAACGGCTTGTCCTTCCGCCGCGAGTTGGCCTGGACGATCTCGGCGACCTTCTCCTTGCCCGCGCCGGAAGGGCCGGTGATGAGCACCGGCACGTCCGCCCGGGCCACCTGGAGGGCCAGGGTGACCACGGCGTGCATCTTCTCGCTCGCCCACACGGCGCCCTGGAGGTCGTGCTGCTCGGCCAGGGTGTCCCACGTGCGCCGCGCCCGGCCGCGCAGGCGGGCGTTTTCGAGCTGAAGCTCCCGCAGGCGCAGGAGGTTGCGCACCGAGGCGAAGAGCTTCTCGTCGTCCCACGGCTTGGCGAGGTAGTCGCTCGCCCCCTCTTTCACGAGTTGGACGGCGGTTTCGAGCGACGTCCACGCGGTGATCAGGAGCACCGGCAGGCTCTGGTGCCACCGCTTGATCTCCCGGAAGAGCGCGACGCCCTCCGCCCCCGACGTGGCCTCCGGGCTGAA
>DATEIO010000594.1:0-2897 GCA_035278895.1 Thermoanaerobaculia bacterium
GGTGAGGTTTTCGGGGCGGGGGGCCATGTATCATCCGCACCTCATGACCGTTCCCGTCCCCACCGAGCGCGAAGTCTGGGACCGCCACTGGCGGGCCCTCGAAAAGGAATCCACCCTTTTCGGGCGCTTGGCGTCGCTCACCCGCAAGGCCGTCCTGCGCCGGGCCGTGCGCCACTACACGGACCTCTACTTCCCCGCGCGCGGCCTGTTTCTCGAAACCGGGTGTGGCACGGCCCAGTCGTCCGCCTGGATCTCTCCGAAAGAGCGGCGTTTCGCGGGGCTCGACCTGTCGCTTCCGGCGCTGCTCTCGGCCCGAGGCAACCCGCCGCACCAGATCCTCCTGGGAGGAGAGCTGCGGAGCCTGCCGTTTCCGGATGGCTCCATCGCCGGCCTCTGGAACCTCGGGGTCATGGAGCACTTCCCGCCGGACGAGGGGATGGCCATCCTCCGCGAATTCCGGCGCGTGCTCGCTCCCGGCGGCTGCGCGCTCCTCTTCTGGCCCCCGTCCTTCGGCTCCTCGCGCTGGGTGCTCGCCCCCGTCGAATGGATGAAGACCAGGACGAGCGGCCGGCCGTTCCACTTCTTCCCGGACGAGGTCAACCGCCTGACCTCCCGCGCCCACGCCCGGCGCATGGTCGAAGGGGGAGGCCTCGAAACCGTGGCCGTACACTTCTCGGCGTGGGACGCCTTCATCCACATGACCGTCGTCGCCAGGAGACCCCTCGCGTGAGCCGCCTGGCCGTCGTCATCGCGGCCTACGACGAAGAAGAGAACGCCGAGGCGCTCACCCGGCGCCTTCACAAGACGCTCTCGGGCCTCTCCGGCTGGACCTGGGAGATCGTCTACGTGGTCGAAGGCCGGGACCGGACGCGCGAGATCCTGGAGCGCCTCGCGGCCGAGCTGGGCCGCCTCCGCGTGCTCTACCAGGAAGAGCCTGCCGGGATCGGCAACGCCTTCCGGCGCGGGTTCGCCGCCGTGCCCGAAGACGCCGGCTGGGTGGTGACGATGGACGCGGACCTGAACCACCAGCCCGAAGAGATCCCGCGCCTCCTCGAAGCCGCCCGCGCCACGGGGAGCGACATCCTGATCGGCTCGCGCTTTCTCGAAGCGAGCGAGGTGGAAGGCACGCCGCTCTGGAAACGCTTTCTGTCGGGGACCCTGAACGTCCTGATGCGCGTCCGCTACGGCCTGCGCGTCAAGGACAAGACCTCGGGGTTCCGCGTCTACCGGGCCTCTGCCCTGCGCTCCCTCGAATTCAAGAACGACGCCTTCGCCTTCCTGCCCGAGATCCTCATCCGCGCCCGCCGCGCCGGGCTCGTGCTCAACGAAGAGCCCATCCACTTCATCTTCCGCAAGGAAGGCCGCTCCAAGATGGGGATCTGGGACACCAGCCTGAGCTACCTGACGCTCTTGAGCACCCCCAAGAGATCCTCCGCCCGGCGGTCCCAGCTCTCGCCTTCCGAGGCCGCCCGCCGCTCCGAGCGGCGCTCCGGGGAATCCTCCTCGACCGCCCGGCGCAACTGACCGACGAAGTCCTCCGGCGATTCGTACAGATACACCTGAGGCGGGCTCCACCGCTCCGTCTCCGGCAGCCGCCGCGCCACCACCGGAAGGCCCATGGCGAGAGCCTCGTAGAGCTTCACCGGATCGACCGCCCGGGTGAGAGGAAGGTCCTGGAAAGGGATGAGCGCCGCATCCACGTCCCCCAGAAAACCCGGCACCTCCCGGAACGGGATCTCGCCCAAAAGCTCCACATTGGCAAGCTCCGAAAGCGCCGCCACCGCCGAATCCTCCACCCGCCCCGCCAACCGGAAACGCCACGCCGGAAAAGCCAGAGCCGCCGCCCGCACCGCCGCCACGTCGAACCAGGGCCCCAGAGCCCCCACATACCCGATCCGGATCTCCGAACGCTCCCGGGCCCGAGGCGCGAACGTCCGCAAATCCGCCGCATTGGGAACCATCACCACCCGCGCCCCCCGCTCGCGAGGAAGCTCCGCCAAAGCCCCCGCCGTCGCCGCCACTACATCCGCCCCGGAGATCAGCGCCGCCTCCGCCGCCTCGATCTCCGCAGGAACCCCCGGAAACCCCGTATGCAGATCGATCCTGTCATACACCAGGGGACACCCCAACCGCCGGCAGATCTCTCTCCCCACCGGTCCCCAGAACGGAAGCTGCACCAGAACCAAAGCCGGCTTCTTGGAAACCCCCGCCGCAATCACCTCCGCCACCTCCACCGCCGCCCCCCCTGAAAGCACCGACCGGTAAGGGTCCAACCGCCCCGGAATCCGCACCCGGAGCACCGAGACCCCCGCCTGCTCTGCCAACAGAATCCGCGCCGGAAGCATCCGGCTGCGCAAAAATCCATCCACGTACAACACCGGATGCCCCGCCCGGGCCAACGCCAGGGCCAGGTGCTGCGGCCGCTGGAAGCGGTATCCCCAAGCCACTGCGGGGAGATAGATCACCGGGCGCCCCTCAGGGCGCCGTTCGGATAGCCCAGGGTGGAAACCCTGGGCTGGGGAAATCCGCTCCGGCAAACGCCCCGCCCGCACCATCCGCACCCCCGCCCGCACCACCCGTTCCACCCGGCCGGCTACTGCCAAAGCCCGGTCCCAAGGCCGCGGCGGGTAGGAGAAGGGGTTGGTCATCACGCGATTCTATGTTGCCGAAGGACCGCCCCCGCCCGGGCCCTCACCCCAACCCTCTCCCAGCCCCCTCCCGCCCTTCCGGGAGAGGGAGCCCTTGCTATCCTGTGCCAAGCAGTCTCCCTCCTCTCCCGGCGGCAAGGAGGGGGCTGGGAGAGGAGGGCCGGGGTGGTGAGGGACCGGCGGAGGCAAGACCACCCATTCAGAACAGGAGTGGAGAAGGCTGAAGAGGATCGAGGGCGATACAATCCC
>DATEIO010000595.1:0-6740 GCA_035278895.1 Thermoanaerobaculia bacterium
TCGGGGAGGGCGATCGCCACGACGGCGGGGATCACGGCCGCGCTCCTGCTCTCGGGCCACCCGGAGAGCGCCGCGGTCGGCGGGCTGTTCGCCGCGGTGTGCGGGCTGGGTTTGCGGCGGCGGGCCACGGGCTTCAGGCGGGGGCTCGGGGCTGCGGCCCTGGCGGCCGTCCTGGGATTCGGCCTCGCGGCGCCCCATATCCTGCCGTTCCTCCACCTCGTGCCCGAGTCCCAGCGCGCCCACGAGACGCTGGCCGAGGAGATCCCCGAGCACGAAGTCGAGCTCTTGAAGCCCCTCACCTGGTTCCTGCCGGGCTACGGCGGGCTCGCCATCGTGCCGGCCAGCCCGCACGCTTTCGGCCGGCCGTACCGGGACCCGTTTCGCGGTCCCATCAACTGGGCGGAATCCGAGGCGGGATACACCGGACTCGTCGCCTTCGCGGGAGCGGTGATGGCCCTCTTCGCCGTGCGGGACCGGCGGGCCCGGCCGTTCCTCCTCTTCGGCCTGCTGGCCCTGCTGCTCGCGGCGAAGCTCCTCCCCCTGGCCTACCTGATCTATTCGGTGCCGCCCCTCCGGGTTCCCGCCTACTCCCGCTTTCTCACCGTGGGCTCGCTCGCCCTGTGCGTGGCCGGCGCCTTCGGGCTCGACCGGCTGCTCGACCGGCGGGATTGGCGGATCTGGGCCTCCCTGGCGCTGGCCGGGGTGGCAAGCCTGGCGGTGGCCGCGGACGGGTGGACCCTCGGGCTCTGGGCGGCGCTCGCGGTGGCGGCGCTCCTCGCGAGCTGGCGGCCCCGGTGGGCCGTCCTGGCGCTCGGGATCGTCCTCGGGGCCGACCTCGTGCCGTGGGGACGGAGCCATCTGCCGGTGGGGCCTCCGGGGCTCTTCTATCCGCGGACGAAGTTCGTGGAGATCCTCGCAAAGGAGGCAGGGGACGGCCGGATCTGGCGCGCGGTTGGAGGCGACTACATGGTCTACCCGTCTCTCCTCCCGGTCTACGGCCTGGCCGAGGTGCGCCCGCACAACCCGCTCGCCCCGATGCGCTCCCTGCGGGTGCTCCGCGCCGCCTTCGGGTTCAACCCGTCGATGGGGAGCTACTTCTCGCCGTTCCGGAACCTGGACCATCCGTTCCTGGACTTCCTGGGGGTCCGGGCCGTGGCGACGAGCGTGGGCGCTCCCGCCCGGACGCTCGTGCCGCTCGACGGCGGCCGGTACGCGCCCTACTTCCTGCTCGGCAATCCCGATGCCTTGCCCCGCTGGTTCCTCCCCTCGGGCGTCGAGGTCCTGGAGCCGGGAGCGATCGAGCCATGGATCGCCGGGCTCCAGGATCCCGGCCGGGTGGCCGTGCTCCGCGGCGAGACCGGCGACTGGAAACCTGTCCCCCGGCCGGGCGGCCTCCACGCGGTCCGCCTCCTCTCCGGCTCTCCGGGCCGGATCGATTTGGAGATCCCCCCGGGGGGAGAGACGCTCCTCGCGATGTCCATCCCATGGTCCAAGGGGTGGCGGGCCCGCTCCGGGGGGAAGGATCTCCAGGTCCTCACGGTCAACGGCGCCTTCCTGGGGGTCAGGGTGCCGGCCGGGGTGAGCCGGGTCGAGCTCCGCTTCCTGCCGCCGGGGCTCCTCGCGGGGACCGTGGCTTGCGGGGTTTCTCTCCTGGTTATCGGCCGAGCAGCCTGGCCAGGATCTCGACGCCGCGCTCGACGACGCCGGGAGGCGAAGCCGTAAAGCAGAGGCGGACGTGCGTGGGGTACGGGCCGAAGCTGGGGCCGGGGGCGAGGAAGAGCCCGTGGTCCACACAGCGCTCGAGGAAGCCTCCGAGCCCGCTCTCGTCCAGGTGGTCCGCCACGTCCAGGAAGAGGAAGGTGCTCCCCTTGGGAGGCTCGAGGCCGAGGCGCGCCGCGACCCGGTCCCCGATCGCCTTGTACTCCTGCCGGGCGTGGGCGATCCAGGCCTCGCCGGGGCCGCCCAACACCCGCACGGCCGCGATCTGCGAGGCCGTCGGCGTGCTGTAGAAGCTGTGCAGGCTGATCTTGCGGAGCTCGACCATGGCGTCGGCCGGCCCCACCACGTATCCGCAGCGGTTCCCCGCCATGCCGTAGGCCTTGGAGAAGGAGTGGGCGGCGAAGACCCGCTCCGGGGCGAGCGGCCGGGTGTAGGTGTGCCCGCCTTCGTAGACGTAATCCTCGTAGACCTCGTCGGAGATGATCCAGAGGTCCTGCCGGCGCGCCCACTCGACCAGGGCCTCGATCCAGGCGGCGGGGATGAGCCGGCCCGTAGGGTTGCTCGGGGTGTTGAGGTAGAGGGCGACCGTGCGCTCCGTCTGCCGTTCCCGGACGATCTCGACCGCGGTCTCCGGGGAGTCGGCCACCCCGAAGAAGGGGACGTCCACGGCCACCCCGTGGAACGACTGGACGATGCCCGTGATCAGCGGCCAGTGGGGGGCGAGGAGGAGCACCTCGTCTCCGGGCTGGACGATGGCGCCCGCCACCGCGCCCAGGGCGCCGGTCGCGCCGGTCGCCACCAGGACGTTCTCCCGGCCGGTCGGGACGCCCGTCTTCTCGCGCACCCGGGAGACGATGGCATCCAGGAGCGCCGGCATCCCCTGGGGGGCTGCGTAGCGGTGCATCCCCGGATACTCGGCGACTTTCAGGTCCTCCATCCGGCAACCCGGGGGCGGCTCCATCCAGGTGTCCCCCACGTGGAGGGGATAGACCTCGCCGGGATGTGACGCGAGGCGGTGGGCCAGGCCGGAGTAGACGGCGCCGGCAATGTCGTCGACGGAGGGTGAGAACCGGGGATAGCGCGGCATTCTGGAGCTCCCGAAGCGCCGGAGATCCTACCTCAAAACGCCAGATCGGGCCTCCGTCGAGGGCGCGTCGAGGACGGAGAAAGAAAGAAGCTTAATTTTCGCACGCTCGGCGAGCAAACCGATCTGAAATGAGGTAAAATTTCCTGCCAATCACTTCCGAGAGACCTTGATTGCGAGCTAATCGAAGGACTCGCGTAGCGCTTTCCGGAGCGCTCTTCCTGATCGTGGCGGGCCTCCTGGTCCTCCAGGGGATGGAGACCTTTCGCGGCGCGGCGCGGCGGCTCGGCTTCTCGCCGGCCGAGGGAGAGCGGGGCGTCCTCGTGGCCACGGTCTCGCCGGGGCTGCCCGCCGAGCAGGCCGGGCTCCAGCCCGAGGACGAGATCCTCGCGGTGGACGGCCGGCCCGTGCACAGCGTCTCCGAGTACCTGGCGCTCGCGCGGGGGTTCGCGCGGGGCCGGGAGGTCTCCCTGACCGTGAGCCGCGAGGGGAGGACCCTGGCGATCCGGGCCGCCCCGGGGGTTCCACCCCGCTGGGGGCTCCTCGCCGTCAACTCCCTGACCACCCTCTGCTATCTCGCGGTGGCCCTTCTCGTCCTCACTCGCAACACCGAGGACCTCCGGGTGCGCCTGCTCTTCGGTTTCACGGCGGCGGTGGCGCTGGAGATCTCGCTGCCGGTCAACGTCATCGGCCGCCCCGGTCTCATCGCGGCGGTCTCTTCGGCCTACTACCTGCTGACCGGGCTGCAGATCGGCCTGGAGCTCCACCTGGCCTCCCTCATCCCCGAGCGCCCCTCGTGGCTGCGGAAGCGGCCGTGGATCGTGCCTCTCTATTACGGGATCGGGTTCGGGCTCGGGCTCCTGGGCGCGGCCACGTATCTCTCCGAGATCCTCGAAACCCCGATCTTCCCCTGGACGGCAGAGCAGGCCGACACCCTCGTCATTCAGATGGGGATCCCGGTCTGGGCGCTCACCGTGGCCGTCCTGCTCACTCTCCAGGCGCTCCACCATCCGGAGCCCCGGGGCCGCCATCAGGCCGGCCTCGTGTTGGCCGGGACGATCCCCTGGCTGCTGTTCATCACGTCGAGCACGGTGCTGGAAAGGCTCGGCTTCCCCCTGCCGGCCTGGGCGGCGGCCCTGGAGTCGCTCATGCTCCTGGGCTACCCGATCTGCTTTTTCGCGGCCATCTTCCGCTACCACCTCTTCGACCTGGAGCTGGTGGTGCGGCGCAGCCTCATCTACACCCTGCTGACCGGCGCCCTCGTGCTCGTGTTCTACGGCGCCCTGGGCGCGGGCGGGGCGATCTTTTCCCACCTGCTCGACGGCCGGGAGCCGGTGTGGGCCGTCTCGATCGCCACGCTGCTCCTGGGGCTCCTGTTCGCGCCTCTGCGGCGGACGCTCCACCGGGTGATCGACCGCCGCTTCTTCCCCGAGCGCTACGCCCTGCGCCAGCGGCTGGTGGCCCTGGCGGGCGAGCTCCCCGCCCTGGGGAAGCTCCCGCGCATGGCGGAGCACCTGGTCGCGCGCGTTCAGGAGATCTTCCTCGCCCGCTCCGTGACCCTCCTGATCGCGGCTCCCGAGACCGGCCTCCTGGACGTCCTCGCGGCTTCGCCTTCGGACGGCGTGGACCCCGCGCTCCTCCTGCCGCTCGACGACCTCGCGGTCGACGTCCTCTTGAAGGCCCGGCGGCCGCTCCCGGCCGCACAGCTCGCGCCGGGGAGCCCGGCCTTCGCGCATCTCCTGGAACGGCGCGACCCGGCGACCCTGTTCGTCCCTCTCCTCTCCCAGGAGAAGCTCATCGGCCTGCTGATCGTGGGCCCCAAGGAAGGCCGCCGGGGGTATCCGGCCGAGGAGGTCGACCTGCTGAACCTCGTCGGTCATCACGCCGCCACGGTCTTCGAGAACGCCCGGCTGTTCGAGTCGGCCACCTACGAGAGCCTGACGGGCCTTCTGCGGCGGGAGGCGATCCTGGAGCAGCTCGAGCGGGAGCTCGAGCGGGCCCGGCGCTACGGCCGGCCGCTCACCATCGCCATGGCCGACCTCGACCACTTCAAGACGGTTAACGACCGCTACGGGCATCTCGCGGGGGACACCCTGCTGCGGCGGATCTCCCAGGTCCTGGCCGACGGCCTGCGGAGCACGGACTGGATCGGGCGCTACGGCGGGGAGGAGTTCCTGCTGCTCCTCCCCGAAACGGACATGTCGGGCGCCGGGATCGTGGCGGAGAAGATCCGCTCGCTCGTGCAGCGGACCGTGGTGCCGATCGAGGAGGGCACGCTCACCCGCGTGACGATCTCGATCGGCCTGGCCTCGCTCGAGGACGTCCTCCCCAGAGACGGCAGGGTCACCTCCCGCGACCTGATCGCCGCGGCCGACCGCTCGCTCTACGAGGCGAAGAACGGCGGCCGGAACCGCGTGCACCCGCTAGTTGCGGTGGCTTAGGTCAGAACGCGAAGATCAGGCCCGCGCTCGCCTCGGCCTGGAACAGTCCGCCGCTGTCGTCGTCGTACCGGTCGTAGCGGTCCTCCCAGTCGGTGCCCAAGTCGGTCCAGTAGCCCCGGCCTTCCAGGCGAAGGCCGATGTTCTCGCTGAAGAAGATCTTGGCGCCGCCTCCCAGGCTCGCGGACAGGCGGTTCTCGGCGTTGAGCTCCGGGAAGTCGGGCTCGATGCGGGCGAGGCCGACCGAGCCGAGGACGAAGGGCCGGACCTGCCCCAGGCCCCAGTCGTAGGCGAAGCCGGCGTGGTAGTGGCTCAAAGTCACGTCCCCCAGCTCGACCGTGGGTGAGAGCAGCCCCTCGTCGATGATGAACGAGCTCTCCTGGCGGGTGGCCGAGAGCTCGAGCTTCCAGTTGCGGGAGAGCGGGATGCCGAAGATCACGCCGAAGATGGAGCTCTCCTCGATCTCGGCGTCCAGGTTGGTGTCGAAGAAGTCCTCGTTCGAGGCGTCGAACTCGCCGCCCAGGCGGTAGCCGGCAAAAGGCGTGATCTCGAACTCGGACGGCTGGGCGTACGCCAGCGTCGGGAGCAGCAAGAGGGTGAAGGCGAAGAGCGCTTTGCGCATGAGAGTCGTCTCCTTGAAGCGTCTGACGGCCGGAAGAGCAAAGGCCGTGCCCCGGTTTTATCACGAGACGGGTGCTACGATCCGTCTCCGCGAGGAGCCTCCACCATGGAACCAGTCCTGACCGAGGTCCGGCGCCTGCCCGAAGAAGGGCGGCTCCGGCTGACCTGGAGCGACGGCCACACGGCCGAATACGACTACGACTACCTGCGCGGCTGGTGCCCCTGCGCTGGCTGCCAGGGCCACTCCGCCCTGAAGATCCGTTTCCAGCCCCCCCCGCAGCCGGTCACCGCCGAGTCGATCAAGCCGGTAGGCAACTACGCGATCTCGATCGCCTTCTCGGACGGGCATGGCACCGGGATCTACCGGTATGACTTTCTGCGGGAGATCTGCCCGTGCGGGGAAGACCACGGGCGCGCGGACTGACACGGACGGGCTCGGACTGGCACGGACAGAAAACCGAAGCTCTCTGCTGTCCGCGTCAGTCCGTGTTCGTCCGTGTTCGTCCGCTCGCCCACCGCTCCACCTCGCCGGGCTCGTTCAAGTTCACGAACACCACCTCCGGCCTCCCGAAGCGCGCCAGCGCCTTCCCTTCGAGGAAGCGAAAGGTGAGATCCCCCCGCTCCGCCAGGCGGTGGGGGCCGAAGAGCCCCTGGGCGACCTGGTCCTCCAGGGCGGCGAGGGCGGCGGGGGCGTAGAGGGCGCAGAGGGGCTCGACCCGGCCGTTCCAGCGGGGAAAAGCTCCATCGAAGTCTTCTGAAGCTCCAAGCTCGGCCAGCAGGGCGGCCGGCACTCCCGGGAGGTCGCAGGCGAGAACGAGAAGCGGCCGGCCGGAGGAGGTGTTCGCGAATCTGAACGAGCCGGGGGAGCTCTCGAGGTG
>DATEIO010000596.1:0-4921 GCA_035278895.1 Thermoanaerobaculia bacterium
CGCGGACCTCGTCGCGGTCGATGAAGCCCAGGGTCAGGCCGCCTCCTGCGTAAAGGGTGAGGCTCCCTTCGAGGGGGAAGCGGTAGTGGACCGGGGCGGTCAAGGAGACGATCGTGGTGTCGTCTCCCAGGCCCAGCTCGAGGTTTGGCTGGAAGCGGAGATTGGTGACGAATTCTCCGAAATCGGCCTGGACGCCGGCCACGAACTGATCCGGATCGTCCGAGACTCCGGCGCGCAGGCCCCAGGAGTTGAAGCCGATGTCCTGCGCGGCGGCGGGGAGGGCGACGGCTGTGAGGAGAAGGGCCGCGGCCAAGGCCCGCTTCACAACTGGTCCTCCCGGGTGATGTTGGCCACCGCATCCCGGCTCATCTCGAAGATGCGCTTCCACTGCTCGGGCGTGATGGGCGCGACCTCGATCTCGGGCTCGTTCACCAGGTCGAAGTCCTGGAACTCCGGCAGGTCCTGGATGTCCAGGAGCGGCACGGGCGGATCCAGGGGATCGAGGGGCTCCACGTCCACCACCATCATGGACGCGTCGGTCTCCCGAGGGTTCGGGTAGGGATCGGAGACGATCCGGGCGGTGCCCGCGAAGGTCATCTGGTCGCCGGAGTGGAAGATGAGCACCTGCTCGCCTTCGTCCAGATCCCGCAGGTTTTTGAGCGAAACGTAGTCGGCCACGCCGTCCCAGACGGTCTGGGTGTCGCGCTCCAGATCCCGGAAGCTGTATTCGTTCGGATCGGTCACCAGGACCCAGTAGTTGTCCTGGGATACGTAGGGTCGGATTCGGTCGGCCATAACGACTCCCCCTGCAGCACGCCCCCGGGAGCGGGAGGTGCCCGTTTTGCCCTCCTTGCGAGCGGTGTGCCATCCTACGCACGATGAGAACGACGGAAAGGAGAGTCGATGCGTTTCACCATCTACTGCCTCGCGGCTCTCACCGCGACGGCTTGCTTCGCCCAGGGCGGGGAGCTCAAAACCGTGCCTGACATCGAAAAGAGAGTTGCCCAGTTTGCCCGCGTTCCGCTCTCGGCAGACCTCTCGCCGCTCTCGGCGGAGGACCGGAAGGTCTTGGACAAGCTGATCCAGGCGGCCGAGTACATGGACCAGATCTTCCTGCGCCAGGCCTGGACCGGGAATCCCGGGCTCCAAAAGGAGATCTCGGCCTTGAAGGGGAAGCCGGGCGAGGCCGCCCAGGAGTACTTCCGGATCAACTTCGGCCCCTGGGACCGGCTGGCCGAGCGCGAGCCGTTTCTCGGCACCAAGCCCCATCCGCCGGGCGCGGGCTACTACCCGGAGGACATGACCAAAGAGGAGTTCGAGGCCTGGATCGAGAAGCACCCGGGCGACAAGGAGAGCTTCACCTCGACGGTGACCGTCATCCGGAGAAACGGCAAGGACCTGGTGGCGGTGCCTTACTCCAAGGAGTACCGCGACCTCCTGGAGCCCGCGGCGAAGCTGCTCCACGAGGCTGCCGATCTCACGAGCAACGCCTCGCTCAAGCGCTTCCTGGAGCTGCGGGCGAACGCGTTCCTGTCGGACGACTACTACGCGAGCGACTTCGCCTGGATGGAGCTGGACGCCCCGGTCGAGGTGACGATCGGCCCCTATGAGACGTACGAGGACGAGATCTTCGGCTACAAGGCTGCGTTCGAGGCGTTCGTCACGGTGAACCTCCCCAAGGAGTCGGCCGCGCTCACGCTCTACAAGGAGCGGCTGCCGTGGCTGGAGCGGAACCTGCCGATTCCGGACGAGCACAAGAACATGAACCGCGGCACCGAGAGCCCGATCCGCGTGGTGGACACCGTCTTCACCTCGGGCGACACCCGGGCCGGCGTGCAGACGGTCGCCTTCAACCTGCCCAACGACGAGCGGGTGCGCGAGGCCAAGGGCTCCAAAAAGGTGCTGCTCCGCAACACCATGCGGGCCAAGTACGACAAGATCCTGATCCCGATCGCCCAGCGGGTGCTCGATCCGGCCCAGGTGAAGGACGTCTCCTTCGAGGCCTACTTCGACGAGGTGCTCCACCACGAGCTCTCCCACGGCCTGGGGCCGGGGACGATCACGAAGAACGGCAAGAAGACCGAGGTGCGCCTGGAGCTGAAAGACCTCTTCGCCACGCTCGAAGAGGCCAAGGCGGACGTCATGGGGGTCTACAACATCCTCGCCCTGATCGACCGCGGCGAAATGCCGGCCTCGCTTCGCCGCTCGCTCGAGCCCACCTACGTAGCCGGCCTCTTCCGCTCCGCCCGCTTCGGCGTGGACGAAGCCCACGGCCAGGGCGTGGTGGCGCAGTTCACCTACCTGCTCGAAAAGGGCGGCCTGGCGGTGGACAAGGACGGCCGCGTACGCGCCGTCTCGGAGAAGTTCCCCGGCGCGCTCAGGGACCTTCTCCACGACATGCTGATGCTCCAGGCGAACGGCGACTACGAGGGGACGAAGCGCTTCCTGGACACCTACGGCAAGCCGCCGCAGGTGATGCGCGACGCGATCGCCCGCTTGAAGGACGTACCGGTAGACATCCGGCCGGTGTATACGGCGGAGAAGTAGCCCCCTACTTCACTCCGAGCAGCTCCACCTCGAAGATCAGCGTGGCGTTCGGCGGGATCACCCCGCCGGCGCCGCGCGCGCCGTAGCCCAGGTCCGCGGGGATGGTCAGCTTGCGCTTGCCGCCCACCTTCATGCCGGCGACCCCTTCGTCCCACCCCTTGATGACGTGGCCCGCTCCCAGGGGGAAGGAGAAGGGGCGCCCGCGGTCCTTGCTCGAATCGAACTTCGTGCCGTTTTCGAGCCAGCCGGTGTAATGGACGTCGACCGTCTTGCCGGGCCGGGCTTCCTCGCCCTGCCCGGTCTCGAGGTCCGTGTACTTGAGGCCCGAAGGGGTGGTCTGTTCGCTCTCGCTCATGCTTCCTCCTCCTTTCGAAGGGGGAAGCTTATCGCACGCCGAGCAGCTCGACCTCGAAGATCAGGGTGGCTCCCGGGGGGATGACCTCGCCGGCTCCCCGCTTTCCGTAGCCGAGATCGGGGGGGATGATCAGCTTGCGCTTGCCGCCCACCTTCATGCCGGCGACCCCCTGGTCCCAGCCCTTGATGACGTCCCCGGCACCGAGCCGGAAGGTGAAGGGGCGGTGGCGGTCGACGCTCGAGTCGAACTTGGTGCCGCTCTCGAGCCAGCCGGTGTAGTGGACCTCGACGATCTTGCCCGACGCGGCCTCCGCGCCGTCGCCGACCTTCAGGTCCTGGTACTTGAGCCCCGTGGCCGTGGTGATCTCGGGGGCGGGCTTGGCCGTCTCCTGCTGCTTGGCCCCGGCAGGGACGAGAAACGGGAACGCGGCGGCCAGCAAGGCCACGGTCAGGGTACGGGGAAGAGTTTTGAGACGCATGGTCGATCCTCCTCTCGATCGAGTCGCCGTCCTCTCATCCGGAATCGAGGCGTCGATTCTACGTCATCCGGCCTGCCGGACAACCCTCCCGCCTTTGACGACCGCCGAAACCGGGTTGATCCCGTAGTGGTAGACCAAGTGAAGGAGGTTGGGAGCATCCAGAAGGACCAGGTCCGCCCGCTTGCCCGGCTCGATGGAGCCAGCCTCCCCACCGAGCCCCAGGGAGCAGGCCGAGTTGAGCGTGGCGGCCGTCAGGCTCTCCTCGATGGTCAGCCCCAGCTTCAGCACGGAGAGGACGACCACCATGGGCATGGACTCGGTGTGGGAGGAGCCCGGATTGCAGTCCGTGGCGAGCGCCACGGGCACGCCGGCCTCGATGAGGCGCCGGGCCGGGGCGTACTTCTCCTTCATGAGGAAGAAGCTGGTGCCGGGGAGGAGCACGGCGGTCACCCCGGAGCCGGCGAGGGCTTCGACCCCGGCGTCCGACACCGCCATCAGATGGTCGGCCGAGAGGGCGCCGAGCGAGGCGGCCAGCTCGGCGCCGCCCGAATCCGCGAACTCGTCCGCGTGGAGCCGGGGGGAGAGCCCATGGCGGGCTCCCGCTTCCAGCACCCGGCGCGACTCTTCGGCGGAGAAGACCCCCTTCTCGCAGAACACGTCACAGAACCGCGCGAGCCCCTCCTCGGCCGTCGCGGGAACGATCTCTTCGCAGATCAGGTCCACGTAGCGCCCGCGGTCCTGCCGGTACTCGGGCGGGATCTCGTGGGCCGCGAGCAGCGTGGGAACGAGATCCACCGGATGCTCCGCGCTCGCGCGGCGGATGGCGCGGAGCTGCTTCAGCTCGTCCGCCCGGGAGAGACCGTAGCCGCTTTTCGCCTCGGCAGTGGTGGTGCCCCAGGCGAGCATCTGGTCCATCCGGCGCAGCACGTTCGCGACCAGCGTCTCCTCGCTCGCCTCCCGGGTGGCGCGGACGGTCGAGAGGATGCCGCCGCCCGCGGCCGCGATCTCCTGGTAGGTCGTGCCGGCCAGGCGCGCCACGAACTCTTCCTCCCGGGTTCCCGCCCAGGGGAGGTGCGTGTGGGGATCGACGAATCCAGGGATGAGCGTGCCGCCCCGGCCGTCCAGTCGTTCCGCATCCGGAAGCTCGCCAAACTGGCGCCGCCGCTCCTCGGCGGTCCCCACAAAGGCGATCCGGCCGTCCCGGCAGAGCACCTCGGCACCCTTGACGCGGCTCACCCGCCGCTGCTCGTCCCCGCGGCGGGGTGTCGATCCCAGAGGCGTCGCTACCTCGGCCAGGTTGTGGATCAGGAGATCGGTTGTGGTCATGGGGCGGGATTGTAGACGGAATCCCCCCGCCCGAAACCTCACCCCTGTCCCCTCTCCCATCGCCCTCCCTCCCCCGGGAGAGGGGAACGTAGCTGTGGCGTTGGTGTTTGTAGGGTGCGCTGTGCGCACGTTTTAGGGCAGTGGAAAGCAACACGTGCGCACAGCGCACCCTACGGTAAGACCGCCCGCAGGCGTCCCCCTCTCCCGGACGGCGG
>DATEIO010000597.1:0-4117 GCA_035278895.1 Thermoanaerobaculia bacterium
GAACGCTCCACAACCGCTGGTGCTTGTAGGGTGCGCTATGCGCACGTGTTGTTTTCCTCCGCCCTCCCCGTGCGCACAGCGCACCCTACGGCAACATCACCCGCAGGCGTCCCCCTCTCCCGGCCGGTGGGGGGGCGATGGGAGAGGGGATAGGGGTGAGGTTTCGGGGTGGGGGGATCACCGGCACGCGAACGCCCCCGTGTCCTGAATCGGCCGGAACGCCGTGCCCTGCGGGTTCGTGTAGCTCTGGACCGCCCCTGTCGCGGTGTCGGTCACGGTGATGCGGACGCGGACGTCGGTCAGTCCCCCGGCGAAGACCCAGAAGCGATTGTTGACGCCGCAGCCGTCGATCACCTTGATCACCATCTCCACGTTGGCGCTGTCGAAGAACCAGAAGTAGCCGGTGTCCGGTGTGAGAGACACGGCGCGGCCGAGGTCGGAGCCGCCATCCGGCCGGGTCCAGCGGGCGTCGACGGCGAAGCGCCCGCCGTTCAGGCAAAGCCGGGTGGCGCTCGCGGTACAGGTGCCCGGCGGCGGAGGCGGCGGGGTGGTTCCCGGCTTCCAGCCGAGTTGGATCACCTCGAAATCCCCGGCCTCGAGGCTCGCGAAGGCGGGGTTCAGGACGTCGTTGTTCCAGCGGGTGTCGTAGGCGCCGGTGACGTACATGTCGGTGCCGTTGTCCGCGAGGATCAGGCCGTAGGTCTTCATGGCCTGGAAGATCTTGCGGACCTCGGGCGGATACCCCGAGATGTCCTTCCCAGCCTTCAGACGCAAACGCGCGCCCATGGGCGGGGCGCCGGCCCGGCCGCCCGCGGTGTGGGAAGCGGGGAAGACCTGGCCGTTCGTGTCCCGCACGGTGAAGCGGAAGGCGTGCTCGATGGGGCCGGCGCCGAAGACCTCGTCGTGGCGGATCAGGCCGGGGAGGATGGCCAGGCCCGCGGCGTCGGCGCTCGTCCACCCCTCGGGCCGGCGGGCGTTCGAAGTCAGGCGGAAGATCGCGCCCGAGCCCGCCTCCCAGCGGTTGCGGTCCTGGTTCCAGAAGGTGTGGTAGAGCTCGTAGAGGATCCGGTTGTCGCGGTCCACGATCAGCATGTGCCGGTCGCCGGAGGCGTCCACATTGCCGGGATATCCGCCCTCGATCCACTTGGGCTGGGTCTTGGCCGCCTCGGGGATGGGATACCCCGCCGGCCGGCCCGGAGCCCCGGCGTCGCTCTCCTCGGGATATTCAACGAAGGTCACCGGCACGAGCGGCTGGCTGCCGGGAACGGTGATGTAGACCATCCCGTAGATCTCCGGAAACTCGTCCGCGTCCCCGCCGAAGTCCGGATGGAGCCCCTGGTCCCGCCCGATGAAGTCGATATAGGCGTTGCTCCCGGGATCGACCGGCGCCTGGCTCACGTCCACGTTCCACCAGTTGTCGTCCGGAAACAGGGGAAGCGGACCCGGCAGGCCGGTGCCCGTCTGGGCCGGCTGGGCATTCAGGGCTGAAACGACGAGGAACGGGACGACCAGACTGAGGACCTTCGTCTTTGCATTCATGGTTGACGATAAGTTTAGCCGATCCAGGGAAAGTGCTTGTCACCGCCCCGTCACACCCCGTGCTAGGATCGAAATCCTGGTTTTTTTCCTAAAAGGAGGAGGGCACACGATGCTCCGGACGTTTCATCGGTTCCTCGGGTTCCTGGCTTTGCTGTTGATGATGGCGGGCGCGGCCTTCGCGCAGACCACGGGGTCCGTCTCGGGCGTGGTCCGCGGGGCGGACGGCGCGCCTCTTCCCGGCGTGACCGTGACGATCTCCGGTCCGCTCCTTCCCGCCGGCAAGTCCACGGTCACGGACGAGCTCGGCGCGTGGAGCATCCTGCGCCTGCCGCCCGGCGACTACACGGTGCTCGCCGACCTCTCGGGGATGGGGAGCACGAAGCGGGAGGCGGTGGTGGCGCTGGACAAGGACACGCAGGTGGAGCTGACGCTCTCGCCCACGGTGTCGGACGAGATCACCGTCGAGGCGGCGCTGCCCGTCATCGACGTCAAGTCTACGTCGGCGCAGGTCAACTACACGAGCGACACGATCGAGAGCCTGCCGATCGCCCGCACCTACAAGGGGGTCTTCCAACTCGCCCCGGGCGTCGCCGAGAACCAGCGGCTCGCTCCCAACGCGGGCGGCTCGCGGATGGACAACCTCTACCTGGTGGACGGGATCAACATTACGAACCCGCACTACGGCGACATCCTGCCCGACATCACGGAGCTCGACATCGCCGAGGTGAGCATCACGCGTGGCGGCGTCACCGCCGAGTTCGGGCGGACGGGCGGCATGGTGGTCAACGCCATCACCAAGTCGGGCACGAACGAGTTCAACGGTGAGATCCGTGCCGAGTACCAGCCCGCGGACTTCGTCTCCGACAACAAGAATTCGAACGTGCAGAACACGCGGGACCGCGAGCTCCTCGCGGGCTCCTTGGGCGGCCCGATCCTGCGCGACCGCGTCTGGTTCTACGGCTCGATCAACATGCCCTCGACGACCTTGACGGAGCGCCGGAACAACCTGGGCGCGGTGCCGGACGAGGAGCTCGAAACCGACGAGTACTTCGGCAAGCTCACGGCCAACCCGCGGCCGTCCCACCTGCTCTCCGCTTCGCTGCGGTCGCGGGAGTCCACGAACAACAACGCCAACATCACGTCTACCTCCAGCCCGACCGCGGCTTCCGACGACTCGACCGATTACCTGCTCGGCACCGCGGGGTGGGTCTGGAACGTGACCTCCGACAGCCTTCTGGATTTCAAGGTCACCCACGACGAGGAGAAGAACTCGACCGATCCGCGCACCAACCTAGGCTACCGTCCGGCCTTCAACGCCGCCCGCCCGGACCTCGTGGGCCGGTTCACCACGTCCGCGGACCGGATCATCGGCGGGGCGAATGCCCTCGGCCAGATCGTGGGCGGAGCGGAGTTCGCGGTCAACAACGACGACTTCGAGCGCGAGGAGGTGCGGCTCACCTACCAGCGCTTCGCGTCGCTGGGCGACACGCGCCACGACATGCGGGCCGGCGTCACCTACGAGCGGAGCGAGGAGGTGCTGGAGCGGCGGTCGAACGGCTGGGGCAACATCACGTGGGTCAACACCCCCACCACCCAGCAGTTCGTCGCAACCTACGTGTCGGCCCAGCCGCCGCACACGGCGCGGGGCGAGGCCTCCGGCGTCTTCCTCCAGGATCAGGTGGCCTTCGGCGACCGGGTGACGCTCACCGCGGGCCTGCTGGTCAACAAGGACGACTACTACGGCGAGGCCCTGGGCGCGACGCCGGGGACGAAGCGGAAGAAGAAGATCCTCACCTTCGACTGGGACCAGCAGATCCAGCCGAGGCTGGGCGTCTCCTGGGTGCCGAGCGCGGAGCGGGGCGACAAGCTCTACGCCAATTTCGGCCGCTACATGAACACCGAGAACAAATCGCTCGGCCGGGCCGCCTACCCGACCCGCATCTTCACCACCCGGGCGACCTTCGACCCCGCCGGCAACCTGATCTCCGAAGTGCCGGCCGCCAACACCCAGACCAAGACGGTCGACCAGAACCTCGACCCGATGTACACGGACGAGTACCTGGTGGGCTACGCCCGGCCGCTCGGCGGCCCCTGGTCGGCCGAGGTCTGGGGCATGTACCGCGAGGTGGGCGACATCTTCGAGGACGTGAGCCGCGACGGCCTGGGCAACGGCCCCTTCCGGGTCGCCCAGCTTCCGGACGCCTACCGCGAGTACACGGCCGCCACCCTGCAGTTGGACCGCCGGCCGGTGGACGACCGCTTCCGGCGCCTGTGGATCTCCGCGAGCTACACCTGGAGCCGGCTCGAGGGCAACTGGGACATCGACTACGGCCCCAACTCGCTCTTCTACAACTCCTCGTTCATCCAGGACGGCCCGGGCGTGCTGATCACCGACAACCGCGACGGCCTCCTGCGCGGCGACCGCACCCATATCGCCAAGCTCTTCGCCACGATCGAGCCGATCGAGCGTCTGCGCACCGGCGCCTACATCCGCTACCAGAGCGGCGGCGCCTGGGAGGCCCGGGCGCTCCCGGACGCGAACGTCTCCAGCACCTCGCACTTCCGGTATCTGGAGAAG
>DATEIO010000598.1:0-5125 GCA_035278895.1 Thermoanaerobaculia bacterium
ATCGCCACCTACCGGCAGTGGGAGCCGCAGGTCCACGTGGACTTCCACGAGATGGGGAGCGAGTCCTCGTACTTCTTCCCGCCGCCCTCCGAGCCGATCCACCCGCAGATCGACCGCCGAGTGCTCTCCTGGCTCGACACCTTCGGCCGCGGCAACGCCGCCGCGTTCGACCGCCAGGGGTGGATCTACTTCAAGGAGGAGAACTACGACCTCTTCTATCCCGGCTACGGCGACTCCTACCCGAGCCTGCGCGGCGCCGTGGGCATGACCTACGAGATGGCGGGCGGCGGCCGGGCCGGGCTCGCCCTGACGCTCCCCGATGGCTCGACGCTGACGCTTGCCGACCGCGTGGCCCGGCACCTGACGACGTCGCTCGCGACCGTCCGGACCGCCTCTCAGAACGCCCGGCGCCTGCTCGAAGACTTTGTGGCCAACCGCGCCAAGGCGACCTCCGAGCCGGCGCGCACCTACCTCTGGCCGGCGGACCAGCAGGAGGCCCGCGCATTGGCCGAGCTGCTCTCGCTCCACGGGGTGCGCGTGCGCCAGCTCGCGGAAGGGATCGAGATCCCGGTGCGGAGACTGGAGGGGCGCGAGGAGGCGGAGGACCGGCCCTGGCGCTTCGCAGCCGGCACCTACGCGGTCTCGACCGCCCAGCCGCTGGGCAACCTGGTCGAGACGCTCCTGGCGCTCGACTCGCCGATGAACGACACCTTCGTTGACCGGCAGAGAAAGCGGCTGGAGCAGAACCTCGATCCCGAGTTCTACGACATCACGGCCTGGTCGCTCCCCCTCGCCTACAACGTGCGCACCTGGGTCGCCTCCGGGGACCTCGGCCGGAACGGCCGGCCGCTCCTGGAGACCGCGGGCGGCGGTATTGAGGGCAACGGCGATCTGGGCTATCTCGTGCCGCCCCAGGGGATCGGCTCGTACCGGCTGGCGGTCGAGCTCGAGCGGCGGAAGATCCGCTTCCGGGTGGCGCAGTCGAGCCTGTCGAGCGAAGGGGAGACCTTCCCGGCCGGCACGCTCTTCATCCCCCGCGGCGGCAACGCTGGAAACCTACGAGAGACGCTCGAGCAACTCCTCCAGAAAGACGCGCTCACCGCGCGGGCGATCGCCTCCTCCTACGAGATCGGCGGCTCCTCGCTCGGCTCGCGCGACGTGGCGGCCGTGCGCACGACCCGGGTGGGCCTCGTCTCCGGCGAGGGGATCGACGCCAACTCCTTCGGCTATCTCTGGCACCTGCTCGACCGGCAGATCGGAATGGACCACGACCGCCTGGACGTCACCCAGCTCCGCCAGATCGACCTCTCGGATTTCGACGTCCTGGTCTTCCCGAGCGGCAACTATGAAGACCGTCTCGGGGATAGGGGGCGCACGGCGGTGGACGCCTGGGTCAAGTCGGGCGGCGTGCTGGTCGCGATCGGCGACGCCGTGACCTGGCTCCAGGACCACGAGATGACGTCGATCAAGCGGTGGCAGCCGCCCAAGAAGGACGATGAGGACGACGAGGCCAAGGAGGATCCCGAGGGCGGCGAGACCGCCGTGGAGCGGGAGCTCGCGAGCCGTCCCCTCTTCACGCCCGGCGCCGTGCTCGCGACCCGCATGCAGCCGCAGCACCCGCTGACGCTCGGCCTCACCGCGCCGCCCGCCGTGCTCGTCGAGGGGACGCTCGTGCTCAAGCCCACCGGCGATCCGCGGCAGGATGTGCTCCTGGCAGTGGACGAAAGCCCGGTCCTCGCCGGCTTCGCCTGGCCTGAAGCGGAGGACCGCCTCTCCGGCTCGCTGCTCGTGGGAATGGAAGAGCGGGGCCAGGGCAGCGTCGTGCTCTTCGCCCAGGACCCCGCCTACCGGCTCTTCTGGCGAGGCACAACGCCGATTCTGCTGAACGCGCTGATCTACGGCCCGAGCGCGGGGGTGGGGGGGCGGTACTGAAGAGCACGGACGAGCACGGACTGACACGGACAATCACGGACAGGCGCGCGCGGGAGTCCGTGGTCGTCCGTGAAGGTCCGTGATTGTCCGTGTTGTGTTACTCCACCCCAAGCGCGGCTTCCTTGGGCCTTTCCGCCACCGCCTCGGCCAGGGCGCGGTCCAGGCGGCCATCCATCCGCACCACGGTGAGCTCGGAGTCGTGCAGGTCGACCACGAGGAGGTTCGAGATCCCGCCCTGGCCGTCGCTTCTCGTGAAGAGCCAGGAGGGGCTGTTGTCTTCCTGGGCCTTCACGGTGAGGTTCCAGCCTGAGCGGGCGAGCTGGCGCTCGAAGTCGGGGGCCTTCTCCGGAAGATCGGTCGTGTCGGGCAGATTGCGGACCCGGTAGGTCGCGACCTCCACGCGATCGATCTCCCGGAGGAACGCCTTCGACTCATCATCCTCGTCGTCCACCATCCGGACGATCCCTTTGACGAGCCCCATCTTGATCCGCCCGAGGCGGATGTGCTCTTCCCGCTCGAAGCGGACTCCGGGCATCCACCTCTCTATCTGCAAAGTCACCTGATCGACCGACGGCGGATCGCCGCATCCCGCGAGGGGGAGGGCCAGGGACGACAGTACGGCGACGACGGGCAGCGCCTTGCGCATGAAGTTCTCCTCCGGAATTACTCCGGCTTCTCCGGCTTCCTGGGGTTGGCCTTCTCCAGCTGGGGGATGTCGAAGCTCTGGCCGAGGCGGCCGATCTGGGCCGGATCGAGCTGTCCGACGATGTTGATCATCGCGGCCTCGTCCCCGGCCTCGATCGCGAGGATGGTCAGGCCCACGATCTGCTCGCCCGACTTCTTGAGATAGATGTAGCTCTCGTCCCCCTTCTCCCGCACCCGCACCATGGAGCTCCAGCCACGGTCTTCCAGCCAGCGGACGGCGCGCTCGATCTTGCCGCGGACCACGTCTTCCTTGGCGCCCTCCAGGGGGAAGACCCGCACCTGGATCGCTTTGAGGCCCGACATCACCTTGGCGAACTCGGGGTCGTCCCCACGCGTGGCCTCGGCGACCATGCGCAGGATCGCGCCGTCCAGGTTGATCTCGACGGAGAGATCCTCGCGCGGGAAGAGGTTCAGATCCTCGATCGACACGTAGCCGGGCTGGTCGGACAGCTTCTGCGCCCGCCCCGCCGTGGCGGTCAGGAAGAGCAGAAGAACAAGGGTGGAAACGGTCAGCTTTTTCATCGCGAAATCTCCTTACGGCTGCGCCGGCTCAGCCAGATGCCGGCGCAGCTCGAGCCCCGTCCGGCGGCTCACCTTGCCGATGTAGGCCATGGCGTAGCGCGCCTCGGCCGTGGCCTGCGCCACCTCTTCCGGGTCCGGTCCCTGGTGCGCCGGCCGGGCGAAGAACGCGCCAGCGCCGATCGCGACGGCCAGCAGGGCCGCCGCGGCGGCAACCTGAAGCCGCGGCCACCGCGGCCGGAACGCGACGACCTCGCCCCCGGCGCTCTTGACCTTCTCCAGGACCTCCGGCGGACAGTCGTGGAGCGGCAGGGACCGCAGCTCCCGCTGGACGGCCCTGGCCAGGTTCAGCTCGGCGGCGCAGGAGGCGCAGCCTTCCAGATGGGCTCGGAGCCGCTCCTCTTCCCCGGGCGGCAGGTCGCCGTCCAGGAAGGGCTCCAGAAGCTCCAGCGCCTCCTCGCAGCGCAGATCGGTTCGGTTCATGGCGTGTACACCTCTCGCAACTCTTCCCGGAGCTTCTTCCGGCCCCGGTGGATATGGACGCGGACCGTCACCTCCGGAATCCCCAGGATCTCCCCGATCTCACGGTGGGAGAGCCCCTGGACCTCGCGGAGGATGACGGCGCTCTTGTACGGCTCTTCGAGATTGCCGAGCGCTTCGAGCAGGCGGCGCCTAAAGTCCGATGTCTGCATCCGGCTCTCCGGATCGGGCTCGGCCGCGGGCACCTCCCGCGCCTCCTCGGCGTCCAGGCTCTCGGCCGTGGCCACGGGGCCCGCCGACCGGCGCCGCCTCAGCAGGTCGTAGCACGCGTTCCGGGTGACCCGGAGCAGCCAGGACCCGAGGCGCTCCTCATCCAGCCGCCGCTCGTGGCGCCAGAGGCGAAGCAGCACCTCCTGGGTCACGTCCTCCGCCTCCTCGGAATTGGACAGGAGGTAGCGGGCGAAGGAGTAGACCTTCCTCTGGTACCGCGCGGCGTGGGTCTCGAAGGCCGTCATCATCTCCACAAGAGTAGACGGATGGGGCCGGAGAACGTTTCAAGGGAGATCGAGGCCCGTGCCTTGCATCAGCGGCAGGGATGGCGTCCGGCTCTCCCATCGCGATCTACGGCGCTGCCGCGGCGAACCTGCTGATCGCGGGCACCAAGTTCGTGGCCGCCGGGTTCACCGGCAGCTCGGCCATGATCTCCGAGGGCATCCACTCCGTGGTGGACACCGGCAACCAGCTCCTGCTCCTGCTCGGCCTCAAGAAAGCCAGGAAGCCCGCGGACGAGTCGCACCCCTTCGGCCACGGCAAGGAGCTCTACTTCTGGAGCCTGATCGTCGCCGTCCTCCTCTTCGGCATCGGCGGCGGGATGTCCGTCTACGAGGGCATCACCCATATCCAACATCCGAACCCCCTGACCGATCCGACCTGGAACTACATCGTGCTCGGGGCCGCCCTCCTGTTCGAGGGGATCTCCTGGTGGATCGCCCTGCGGGAGCTCCTCCCCCACATCCGGAAGGAAGGGCTCTGGAGCTCGCTCCACCGGAGCAAGGACCCGTCGATCGTCACCGTGTTCTTCGAAGACTCGGCCGCGCTCGCCGGCCTCCTCGTGGCCTTGGCCGGCGTCTACTTCGGCCACCGGTTCGAAAACCCGGCGCTGGACGGCATCGCCTCGATCGTCATCGGGGCCATCCTCGCGGCCGTGGCGGTCTTCCTGGTCGTCGAGAGCAAGGGGTTGCTCCTGGGCGAAAGCGCGGACCCGCAGGTCGTTCAGAGCATCTGCACGCTGGCCGAAGCCGTCCCCGGGATCGAAAAGGTCAAGAACCCCCTGACCATGCACTTCGGACCCCACGACGTCCTGCTCAACCTGGAGGTGGTCTTCCGGCGAGACACGTCCGCCGCCCAGGTCAGCCAGGCGGTGGATCAGCTCGAGCGGGCCATCCGGGAGAAGCACCCGGACATCTGCCGCATCTTCATCGAGTCCCGC
>DATEIO010000599.1:0-5526 GCA_035278895.1 Thermoanaerobaculia bacterium
TCACCCGGAGCGTCACGATCCGCGCCGGCTGGCGGGCCAGCATGTTCTCGGCCGCGTAATCCACCCCGGCCGCGCGCTGCTCCTCGGTGCCATGGTAGAAGCGGTCGTACTTCCTGATGCGTTCCTTGGCGAGCGGCGCCGGATCTTCGCAGGCGATCACCGTCGCCTGGAAGAGATGAGGGCCGCCCATGCGGGCGCAGGAGGCGCGAGCGGGGGGGAGGGAGAAGAGGCTGAAGGACAGGGCGAGGAGGGCGGGCAGCTTTCTCATGGACAAAGTCTAACGCCAGCCGATCTACGAAACTCCTCGTTGACAGTACGATGCCCTTCGTATAACCTCCCCTCCATGAATCCTCCACCTCGCCCGACGGACGCCGAGCTGGCCATCCTGCGGGTGCTCTGGCGACGGGGCCCGAGCACGGTCAAGCAGGTTCATGAGGAGCTGTCGCGCCGGTCGCCTTCGGTCTATACGACGACGCTCAAGATCCTTCAGATCATGACGGAGAAGGGGCTGGTCACCCGCGACGAGTCGCAGCGGGCGCACCTCTATACGGCGCGGCTGCCCGAGGAGGAGACCCAGAGCCAGATCGTGGGGGATCTGCTCGACCGGGTCTTCGAGGGATCGGCGGGGCGGCTGGTAATGCGGGCGCTGTCCGACCGGCCGGCTTCGGCGGGCGAGCTCGAGTCGATCCGGAAACTTCTGGACCGGCTGGAAGGAGAGAAGAAATGAACGGGATCGAGGCGCTGTGGTCTTTGCCGTTCGCCCGGCCGGTATCCTGGGCTCTCGCGCACTTCCTCTGGCAGGGGGCTCTCGTGGGGATTCTGCTTGCCGGAGCTTTGGCCCTCTCGAAGAAGAAGAGCCCTTCCGTGCGCTACGCGATGGCGGCCGGAGCCATGGCGGTGCTGCTTGCCTTGCCCGTGATCACGGCCCTGTGGCTCGCGCCCACGGGAGAGGCGGGCCCGGCCGTTGCCGTGCCGGCCGCTTTTTTCGCGCCGGCGGAGGAGCCCGTTCCCGTGGGGAACGAGGCGCCGGTCTCCGCGGAGGCCGCGTCCGCGTCGCGCCTTCAGCCGCTCCTGCCCTGGTTCCTCGTGTTCTGGCTCGCGGGAGTCGCCGTCCTCTCCTTCTATCAGCTCGGGGGATGGCTCCAGGCGCGGCGTCTGGAGCGCCGGGGCACGCGGGCCGTTGCGGAGCGCTGGGAAGAGGTGGTGGCCACGCTGTGCGCCCGCCTGGGGATCGCGCGGGGGGTGCGCATCCTGGAGTCGTCCAGGGTCTCGGTGCCCGCGGTGGTCGGCTGGCTCCGGCCCGTGATCCTCGTTCCGGCGAGCGCGTTGACCGGCCTTTCTCCGCAGCAGCTCGAGGCGATTCTGGCCCATGAGCTGGCCCACGTGCGGCGGCACGATTATCTGATCAATCTTCTTCAGACCGTGGTCGAGACGCTTCTCTTCTATCACCCGGCCGTCTGGTGGGTGTCCCGGGTCTTGCGGCAGGAGCGGGAGCACTGCTGTGACGATCTGGCGGTGGCGGTCTGTGGCGACCGGCTGGTCTACGCCCGGGCCCTGGCGGATCTCGAAGGGCTCCGCGCGCCTTCTCCGCGCCTCGCCATGGCGTCCGACGGCGGCTCGCTCCTTGCCCGGATCCAGCGACTGGCCGGCCTTCCCTCCGGTCCCTCCGGCCGCTCCTGGCTGGCAGGCGCCCTCGCCCTGGGCCTGTTGCCTTCGGGGATGATGATCCAGGTCGGCGGTCCGATGCCGGGAGCCGCTTCGTCGGCCAGCGTGGTTTCCGAGGAGGAGGCGCCGGTGCAGATTGCGGCGGCTGCCCCCCGGGCGCCCGAGCCCGCTCCGGTCCCCCAGGTGGCGCCCGCGCCCGCTCCGGCGGGAGCGGCCCGCCGGGGGAACGAGCAGGGTGTATGGACGGGCGAGCGCCGGAAAGACGGCCGCATCCAGCTTCAACTGAAGCGCCGTTCCCAGGGGGAGAAGGACTGGAGCTTCGGAACCAACTTCCCCGCGAGCGACCTGCCGGGGTTGGACAGCGGACGTTTCGAGCTGCGCCGCGACGCCGGGACGTTCACCTTCGAAGGCCGGTTCGACGGCACCGGGCCCGAGGCGCAGGGGGCCGGCACCTTTTCGTTCCAGCCCGATCCCGGCTATGTCCGTGACATGGCATCGCTCGGGTATCGCGTCGAAGACAAGATTGTCGAGCTGGCTCTCCTCGACGTCTCCCGGGCCTCCGTGCGCGAGCTCCGGAGTATCGGTTACGGGGACCTTTCGTTGGACGATCTGATCGAATTCGCGATCTTTCGCGTGACCCCTGGTTTCATCCGGGAAATCGGTCAGCTCGGGTTTACCGATCTGCCGGCCAAGCGCCTGGTCGAGATGCGGATTCACAGGATCACGCCCGAGATCGTCCGGGAGTGGCAGAGCGCCGGCTATCAAGACCTGACGCTGGACCGCCTGATGGAGCTCACCATCCACAGAGCCACGCCCGAGTACGTCCGCGAGCTGGCGGCCCTGGGTCTCAAGGATCTGAGCCTGGAGGACGTCGTGGAGCTCCGCATCTTCCGGGTGACGCCCGAATTCATCCGCGAGCTCGCCAATCTGGGATATCGGGACGTCTCGGCGGACGAGGTGGTCGAGCTGCGCGTCCATCGGATTGACCCGGATTTCATCCGGGAAGCCCGCGAGAAGGAGGGACGGGATCTTTCCATCCAGGAGCTGGTCGATCTGCGGATTCAGGGACGTAGCCGGAAAGCCCGGCGTGGGAAGTAGCTCCCAGCAGCGTCCACCCCACCCGACAACCCGTTCGAAATCCCGCACAGCCTCGGTTGCCCATCCGTCCGGCTCCCTGCCTCCAAATTCAATCCCTGCCGTCGTTTGCCTCGAATCACCATCTCCGGCATCCGTCTTGCCATCGTCCTTCCGCCGTTCGAAGGGATCACTCTTCTCAGGAGGAAGACATGTCACGACGACTCGCTGATTTTCGCACCACCCTGACCGCTGTTCTGCTGATCGTTCTGGGCTCGTCCGCGGCTCACGCGCAGGAAGAGAACCGCGGCTTTTCTCTCGACCTCTTCGGTTCCTATTTCACCGCGGAAGCGGACGGCGACACTGCGGACGAGGAGTCCTGGGGTCTTCGCGGCTCGTACCGCTTCACGAACGTCTGGGCCCTGGAGGCGGCCCTTTCGACGATCCGGGAGGACGATGTCGACGCCTATTTCGGAGATGCCTCCCTCAAGGCGTACCTTTTCCATTCCGACCGCGTCGAGGGATATCTGCTCGGCGGAGCCGGCATCTTTAGAGTGGAAGACGTGGACGAGACGACCCTTCACCTCGGTCTGGGGGCGGAGATCGCCCTGGGCGAACGCGCCTATGTGCGCCCCGAGATCCGCGGACGCTGGCTCGAAGAGGACCTGGACGCCGTGACCTTCATGGACTACTCCCTGGGGTTCGGGTTGCGGTTCTGAGCGGAGAATCCTCGTAGGGTGCGCTGCGCGCACGTGTAGGCGGTCGGTGAAAGCCAGACGTGCTCAAAGCGCACTTCCTTCCATGTCAGCATCTCTTGTCGTAAAATCAAGCTCTCTTCAGGATGACATGATCCGGGAGGGAAAAGCGATGCACCTGACCGAAAAAGCTCTGGAGCAGTTGATCCAGGGGGACCTCCCCCGCGAGGAGCGGAAAGAGGCGGTGAGGCACCTGCTCACGAGACGTCTGGAATGCGCTCGGCTCCCCCACGCTGTGGCGCGCCGGTTCCGGTCCGGTCCGGAAACGGCCCGAGCAGGGATCTACGACCAGGTCTTTGAGAGGCTCGAGGGAGCCAGCTTTTCTCTCCGGGAGAGGATCGATCGGGAACGCCTCCTGGCACCCGGCCAGTGGGAGTCTCTCGAGAAGATCTCCCAGTCTCAGAGACTCGCCAGAATCGCGGAGGACTCTTCCTTCCACACCTGGGGGCTCTATGAACGGCTGTTGGAAGCGGCCCGGGAGGCATTGCCCGCCCATCCGGAAAGAGGCGTGGAGAGGGCGCATCTCGCTCTGACCGTAGCGAACGAGCTCGACCCTCAGGTCTACGGTGAGGCTCCGATCCTGGATTTCAAGGCGGGAGCGCTCGCCGTCCGGGGCAAGGGCAAGAGAACCGCCGGGGATTTCGAGGGCGCGATAGTGGATCTGGAGCACGCCTCGCAGCTTCTCGAAGAGGGCACAGGCGATCCGCTCGCAGCCGCGAATCTGCTCAGCCTTCGGGGCTTTTTGAGCCCAAATCCTGGGCTCGATGCGAAATCGGAACGACTCCTCCAAAGAGCCATCCATATTTATCGCAGGCTGGGCGATGAAGAGAACGCCGTCAAGGTGATGATCAAAAAGGCTACCGCAGTCGGATCCCTCGAACCGGAACGGGCTGTCGAGATCCTCGATGCGGCAATGGACTCTATTCATTCGATCACGAATCCCCTCCTCGAGCTGTGTTTGAGACACAACCTCGCCCTGTTTCTCAATGATGCCGGAAGGGCTCGGGAAGCGATCGACATTCTGAAAGATAGCCGAAGTCTTTATGATCAGTTCCCCGACTCGGACCATCCACTGAAGCTCCGCTGGCTGGAAGGACGGCTCCTCCGGAGTCTCGGAAATTTGCCTCAGGCGGAGGAAACCTTTGAGCGCCTTGCGGAGGATTTCTTCCAAAAGGGGCTCGTCGAGGAGTGCCTGCAGTGCCGCCTGGAGCTCGCGGAGGTCGTCTACGCACAAGGGGACTGGGCGCCACGATAGAGATCTGCCTGGAGCTTTACGAGGCTCTCAAATTCTGGCACATGTACTCCGAGGAGCTCATGGCGATGCTTCTGCTCGTGAGCGCTGTCAAGGAAGCGCCCGTGTAGCAGGAGGCGTTCCTCGATCTCGCCCGGTATTTGCGGCAGGCGTGGTCTCGGCCGCTTCCCCCAAAGCCCCGTAACGGGGCGGCATTTGAATAGCCCGGCGCGTGAGCGCCGGGAAAAGCGCACCCCAATCTTCACGAGCCCCCTCGGGGCGACACTCCCACGTTCAGTATCCGGTGTCGCCCTCTTCGAGGGCTCCCCTCTCGTTGGGCGATTCCCTACCCGGCGCTCACGCGAAGAAAAAGCTCGCGCAGATCAAAGTCTGCCGCCTCGCGGCCGTCTTCGGCGGAAGACGGTTCTTCTTCGTAGCCCTGCAGCGTCTTCCCGCGTGCCGCCGAAAGAGGGAAGGTGGCATTCCCTTCTCCCGAATCCCGTCGAAAAATTCCGGATCGCGTTCTTTCTTCTGGGCTGCCTTGGAAGACTGGACAGCGAATGAGTTGCGCTGGGGTTCTGCCTCAGAGTCGGCACGGGTCCTGCAATAACTGGTTTCCGGAGGGGTTGAACGGCACCAAGGAGGATAGAACCATGAAGAAAACCCCAATTGCCAGCGCTTTTTCAGCGATTTTCCTAGCAGCCCTGCTGACGGGCTGCGGCTCGTCCGGTATGGGTGACATCCTGGGCGGCGGGCGCGACCGCGATACGACCGGCCAGTACGATCCGTCTCGGGACAACG
>DATEIO010000600.1:0-5781 GCA_035278895.1 Thermoanaerobaculia bacterium
CGTCGCCCGGCGCGACCTCGTAGACGGAGCAGCCGACGGTCGACTCGGTCGGCCCGTACTCGTTGATCAGCCGCGTGTCCGGGGCGTGCTCGCGCCACGGAGCCACGCTCTCGCTGCGCAGCGCCTCGCCGCCGATCACCAGGGCCCGGGCGCGTCCGCGGTGCTCCCCGGGAGCCAGCTCGTGGCGCAGCACGTCCAGGTGCGCCGGGGTGAGCTTGACGAGGCTGAAGCCAGCGGAGCCCCGCAGAGCGGCGGCCAGCGCTTCAACGGGGCGCCGCTCGTCCAGGAGGGTCACCGTGGTGCCCGAGACCAGGGGAACCCAGAGGCTGGTGACGGTCAAGTCGAACCCGATCGCCGAATGGACGGGCGCTCCTTCCCCCTCTTCCGCCCGATAGGCCTGCCGCGCCCAGAGCAGGTAGTTGACCAGGCCGCGATGGGGGATCATGACCCCCTTGGGACGGCCGGTCGAGCCCGAGGTGTAGATCACGTAGGCCAGGTCGTCCGGGCCCACCGAGCCCGGCGGGTCCTGCTCGCCGCCGTCCGCGAGCAGAGGCCGGAGCGTCTCCTCGGTGAGCAGGAGAGAGAGCCCGGCGTCCTCGGCCATCCAGCGCCGGCGCTCGGCCGGATACGCGGGGTCGAGCGGCACGTAGGCGGCGCCCGCCTTGAGCACGCCGAGCACGGCCGCCACCAGCTCCAACGAACGCTCCAGGGACAGGCCAACGAGCGAGCCCCTCCCCACGCCCGAGGCGCGCAGGTGATGGGCCAGCCGGTTCGCGCGCGCGTTGAGCCCAGCGTATGTCCAGGCCCGTCCTTCCTGGACCAGGGCCACGGCGTCCGGGGCGCGGCGCACCCTCTCCTCGAACAGCCGGTGGGCCGGGAGGTCCGCGGGGACAGGGTGGTCCGTCCGGTTGAAGTCGAGGACCGTCTGCCGGCGCTCGGCCTCGGTGAGCACGTCGATCTCGCCCAGGGGGGTGCCGGCGAGCAGGCCGTCCAGCCCGCGCGAGAGCCGCTCGGCCAGGCGCTCGGCCTCCTCGCGCCGGAACAGGGCCGGATCGCGGAAGAGGTCGACCCGGAGCGACCGGCCGTCGTCGAAAACCGAGAGGCGCAGGCCGAAACGGTCGAGGCCCGAGAAGGCGTCCGCGATCGTGAATGCGGGGACGCCGGGAGCCGCCGGCAGCTCGACCCGCCGCCGGTCGTCGAACCCGAAGGGCCAGCCCGCGGCGCCCTGTTCGGCGAGCCGCTTTTCGATCGACTCGGAGGAGAAGAAGTCCTGCCGCCGCGAGATCGCGTCCATCGTCGCGGAGAGGGTCTCGACGAGGTCCGTGAGAGTCGACTCCGCGGCTGGGAATCCCCGGACCGGAAGGTAGCGGGCGAACGGACCGAGAGCGCTCTCGAGCTCCACGCAGGTCCTGCCGTCGAACAGGGTGCCGACGACGATCTCCTCCTCGCCGGTCGAGAGGTGGAGCGCCGCGTGCCAGGCGGCCAGGAGGATTCCGGGGATCGTGGTCTCGAGCCGGGCCGCGGCCTCCGCGACCGGCTCCCGCGGAATCCGCCGGTGCACGGGCTCCGGCCGGAAGGGCTGGCCGAAGGAGGCGGCCGGCCCCAGGGTCACGCGCGTCAGGGCCGAGAGGTCCTGCTCGCGCCAGAACGTGGGCCCGGGATCCTCGGCGGGAGAGCCCTGCCATTCGTGGAGGATCTCGGCCAGGTCGGCGTACTGCAGGACCTCGTCGGCGGCGAGCTCTCCCGGGTAGGCCCGGACGATCTCCGCGGCCAGGAGATCGAGAGAAACACCGTCCGCGGCGAGCGCGGGCTGGGAGAGGAACAGGGCGTGGCTCTCGCCATCGAGCTCGACCAGGGTGGCGCGAAGCAGAGGCCCGTTGGCGAGATCGAAGGGGATCTCCCGGAGGTCGTCGCCGAGCCGGCCGAGAGCCGCCTCGCGCCGGGCTTCCGGCAGGCCGTTCAGGCGGATCCGGCTCCAGTCGACCGCGGCCGAGCTCTCGATCGCCTGGATCGGCACGCTGAGGCCGGGAGGCACCGGGAACGTGGTGCGCAGGATCTCGTGGCGCGTGAGGGCCTTCTCCAGGGCCTTCGCCAGGCGCTGCCGGTCGAGCGCCCCCGAGACGTCGATCCGGACCTGGACGGCGAACGTCGAGTCGTGTGCCGCGCGTTGTGCCCACCAGACGTGCTGCTGCTGGGGCGAAAGGCGGAACCCCTGGGCCACGGTCTTCTGCATCAAAGATCTCCGTTCTCGGTCACGACGGCCACCCGGGCCCGGCTGCGCGCCCGCGCGAGAGAGAGGCTTCGCCTCTCCCGGTCCCTCTCCTCCTCGTCCCGGAGCTCCAGCCGGTCGAGCTCCGCTTCGATCTCGCGCAGGCGCAGGTCCGGCCGCCCGGCCACGCTCTTCAGGACGAGCGCGAAGTCGTCGAGCAGGCGGGCGATGGTCGCGGCTTCGAAGAGGTCGGTGCTGTACTCCGCAAAGCCCGAGAGGCCGTCCCCGGTCTCCACCAGGTTGAGCAGCAGGTCGAACTTCGCGGTCCGCTGGGGCATCTCCAGGGGAGCCACCGAGAGCTCCGGCAGGTGGTGCGCCGCGAAGGGGGTGTTCTGGAGCACGAGCTTGAGCTGGAACAGGGGCGTGCGGCTGACGTCGCGCTCCGGTCGCAGCAGCTCCACGAGCCGGTCGAAGGGGGCGTCCTGGTGCCGGTAGGCCTCCAGGGTGTCGCGGCGCACCTGCCGCAGGACCTCGCGGAACGTGGGGTTGCCCGCGAGGTCGAAGCTCAGCACGAGCTGGTTGACGAAGAGGCCGATCAGGCCTTCGAGCTCCGCCCGGGTGCGATTCGCGATGTCGGTTCCGACGACCGGCCGGTCCTTTTTCGTGCGCTGGCGGACGAGGACCGCAAAGACGGCGAGGAGGGACATGAAGAGCGTCGCATCCTCCTGCTGTCCCAGGGCCCGCAGACCTTCGACCGGACCCCGCTCGACGGCCACGGGCAGGGCGGCGCCCTTCCCGCTGCGCACGGGCGGCCGGGGGCGGTCCGCCGGGAGCTCCACCGGCGCCAGGCCGGCGAGCCGTTCCCGCCAGTACTCGAGCTGGAGGTTCAGGGCCTCGCCCTGCAGCCAGCGCCTCTGCCAGACGGCGAAGTCGGCGTACTGGACCGGCAGCGCGGGCAGGCCGGCCGCCTCCCCCTTCTCGTAGAGCTCGACCATCTCGCGGGAGAAGACGGCCCAGGACCAGCCGTCCACCGCGACGTGGTGGATGTCGGTCACCAGCACGTGCTCCTCGGGCTTCAAGCGCAGGAGCATCGCCCGCAGGACCGGACCGCAGAGGAGGTCGAACGGCTGCAGGACCCCTTGCTCCGCCGCGCGCAGGGTTTCCCGTTCGGCGAGCGCGCCCGGCAGGCCCGACAGGTCCAGGAGCGGCAGCTCGTCCGTGCCCGCCGGCCCGATGCACTGGATCGGTTCCCGGTCCGTGAACGAGAACGTCGTGCGAAGGACCTCGTGGCGGGCCACGAGGAGGCGGAGAGCGCTCTCGAGGCGCGCCGGCTCCAAAGGCCCTTTGAGGCGCAGGCCGAGGGGCATGTTGTAGGACACGTCCCCGGGCGCGAGCATGTGCAGGAAGAGCAGGCGCTGCTGGGCGAAGGACAGCGGCAAGGGGTCCTCGCGCGGCGCCCGCTCGATGGGCGGCAGCTCGCAGGCCGCGAGCTCCTCGGTCTCCAGGCGCAGGGCGAGCCGCGCGACGGTCGGCTCGGCGAAGACGAGCTCCAGCGGGACCTCCCGGCCGAGGGTCTCGCGCAGGCGGGAGGCGAGGCGGGTGGCGAGCAGGGAATCGCCCCCCAGGGCGAAGAAATCGTCGTGGACGCCGATCTCCTGGATGCCGAGGAGCTCTTGCCAGACCCTGGCGATCTGCCGCTCCCGGTCGTTGCCCGGCGCTTGCCAGGACGTCGGAAGGTCGGGCCGCGGGTGCCCGGCGGGAGCTTCGGGGTCGGGCGACGCCTGGGCTTCCGGCGCCAGCGGGAGGACGACGCGGATCCGGGGGTCCAGGAGCAGCAGGCGCTCGAGCGCTTCGGCGATGCGTGGGTCCGCGAAGCCCGCCTCGGGCCGGCTCGCCTCCTCCCCTCCGACGACCATGAAACGCCGGCGGTCCACCCCCGGGATCCCGGCGGGGCCGAAGCGGGGGGCCTCGATCCAGTATCGCCGGCGCTCGAAGGGGTAGGTGGGCAGCGGCACGCGGCGCCGCCGCTCTCCGGCATGGAAGGCCGGCCAGTCGACGTCGACGCCGGCAAGCCAGAGCCGGCCGAGCGCTCCGAGCAGAGCCGCCGATCCCGCCTCGGCAGCTCCCGCCCGGGGGAGCGAGGAGACCGGATCGGACTGGCGCCGCGCCAGATCGGCGAGCGTGGAGCCGGGGCCGACCTCGAGCAGCGCGGCATTGGAGCCGGCGAGCAGGGTCGTGAGGCCCTGGGAGAAGCGCACGGTCCCGCGCAGGTGGCGGGCCCAGTAGCCGGGATCGGTGGCCTGCGCCGCCGTGATCCAGGTTCCGGTGAGGTTGGACAGGAAGGGGATCTGCGGAGGCCGGCGCGGAACCCGGGCCACCCGCTCGGCGAAGGCGTCGAGGACCGGGTCCATCATCGCGGAGTGGAAGGCGTGGGACGTGCGCAGCCGCTTTGCCTGCACGCCCTTTTCCGCCAGCCGCGCCTCCAGGCCCGCGATCGCCGCTTCGGATCCCGAGAGCACGCACCGGTTCGGAGCGTTGACGGCGGCGAGGGATATATCTGGGAAGGCTTCGATCTCGTGTTCGGAGAGCTCGACGGCGAGCATGGCCCCGGGGGGCAGCTCCTGCATGAGCGCGCCGCGGGCAGCGACCAGCTCCAGGGCGTCTTCGGCGGAGAAGACGCCGGCCAGGCAGGCGGCGACGTATTCGCCGAGGCTGTGGCCCAGCATGGCCTCGGGCCGGAGCCCCCAGGAGATCCAGAGGCGGGCCAGGGCCAGCTCGACGGCGAACAGGGCGGGCTGAGCGAAGCGGGTCTGCTGAAGCTCGGGGGACGCCAGGATCTCACGCAGATCGCGTCCGAGGAGGGGGAGGAGCCGCTCGGCGCAGGCGTCGATCTCGGCGCGGAAAACCGGCTCGTCCTCGTAGAGGTCGCGCCCCATGCCGGGGTGCTGGGCTCCCTGTCCGGGGAAAAGGAAGGCCACGGGGCGCCGTTCCGCCTCCTGGCGCCGGGTGAGGACCCGGCCCGAGCCGGCGGGACCGCGCAGGGCGGCGACCGCGTCCTCCACCCCTTCGCAGACGAGCATGCGGCGGTGCTCGAAGGTCTTCCTGCCGGTCTGGAGCGTCCAGGCCACGTCGGGCAGGCTCGCATCCGGGTGCGCGGCGAGGAAGCCGGCGAGGTTTTCGGTCGCCTGCTCCAGGGCGCCGGGCGTGCGGGCGGAGAGGAGAAGGAGCTGGAGCCGCCGCGACGGCCCGGAGAGGGCTTCCGGCGGGGCTTCCTCGAGAATGGCGTGGGCGTTGGTGCCGCCGATGCCGAAGGAGCTGACGCCGGCCCGGCGGGGGCCGCTGTCCGCTGGCCAGTCCGCCAGACGTGCGTTGACGTAGAAGGGGCTCCTGGCGAAGTCGATCTGCGGGTTGGGCGCCGCGAAGTGGAGGCTCGGCGGGATCTGCCGGTGCTTCAGGGCGAGCACGGCCTTGATCAGGCCGGCCACGCCGGAAGCGGCGTCGAGATGGCCGATGTTGGTCTTGACCGAGCCGATCGCGCAGAAGCCGGGCTCTTCGGCTCCGGCCTCGCGGAA
>DATEIO010000601.1:0-13671 GCA_035278895.1 Thermoanaerobaculia bacterium
GGAGGAGTTCCTGGCCACGCTCGGGATGATCTTCACGATCGCCCCCTGCCGGGAGGAGGACCTCAAGCGGGCCGAGGAGCTGACCGTCCGCACGAACCAGCTCAACACGACCGGCTACACCTACTCCTACGAAGAGCTGGACGCGCTGCGCAAGTCCCCCCGCCACAAGCTGCTGATCTCCTCGCTCGAAGACCGGCACGGCACCTACGGCAAGATCGGCCTCACCCTGATCGAGATGGACGAGGCCGTGTGGACCGTGAAGCTCCTCCTCATGTCCTGCCGCGTGATGTCCAAGGGCGTGGGGATGATCATGATCCACCACGTGCTGCGGATGGCCAAGGAGGCGGGCGTCAAGCTCCGGGCCGAGTTCGTGTCGAACGACAGGAACCGCCAGATGCTCATCACCTACCGCTTCGCTGGCTTCAAGGAGGTGGAGAAGGTGGGGGAGGTCTCCCACATGGAGAACGACTTCTCGGCCATCCAGCCGCCGCCGCCTTACGTAGATCTGAGGGTCGTCGGTTGAGATCCACCCCCACCCGGCCATGAGCGGCCGGGCGGGGACTTTCCGGGGTTACGCGCCTTCATACAGGTAGCAGTAGGTCCAATACTCGCACTCATCGCCGTAGCAGCATTCGTCGTTGTCGGTGTTGGGGTAGGGGCACCGCAACTCACAGGCGCTCGGGAGCGCCAGGCTCGGAGCGGGGGCCCAGAGCAGAGCGTACGCGAGGGTGAGAAGAGCAAAGAAGAATTTGGTCGTCGCTTTCATCAAGATCTCCTCCGTAGGGTCTCGCCGGGAGTCCGCCGAGTTGGTGTTCTTAGAATATGCAGAAGGTATGCCCAGAACAATCCGTTACAGTTGAGGTCGTGGAGCGCTACCTCGTCAACGAGATCTTCTACAGCCTGCAGGGCGAGGGCGTCCGGGCCGGGACGCCCAACCTGTTCCTGCGTCTGTCGAAGTGCAATCTGACCTGCTTGAAGGAGACCCACGGCTTCGACTGCGACACCGAGTTCGAGTCGGGTCGGTGGATGGCGGCCGGGGAGATCGTGTCCGAGCTCAAGGAGCTCGCTCCGCAGTGCGGCTGGGTGATCCTGACCGGCGGTGAGCCGGTCCTCCAGGTGGACGCCGAGCTGATCGACGCCCTCCACGGAACGGGGTACAAGCTCGCCATCGAGACCAACGGCAGCGTCGAGCTCCCCCCGGGGATCGACTGGATCACCGTGAGCCCTAAGGTGGCCGAGCACGCCATCCGCCAGAAGACCGCCCACGAGGTCAAGTACGTCCGCGGCTACGGCCAGGCGATCCCCAAGACCGTGGTCACGGCCGAGCACTATCTCATCTCTCCCGCCTTCGACGGGGCCGAGGTCGACCCCCGCACCCTCGACTGGTGCATCCGCCTGTGCAAGGACAATCCCCCCTGGCGGCTCTCTCTTCAGCAACACAAAGTTTGGAAGGTGAGGTAGCTGTGCGAGAATAGCGCCCCAAGAAAAACCGGGTGCGTAGGCTGAAGGGGGGTAGCTGGGAGAGATGACGATGAAATACGGAAAGCTCGGACGCTGGACGGCGATCCTCTTCGCCCTCCTGCTGGTCAACACGGCGTACCTGGCGGCGTTCGCGTCGCCCACGATCTTCTACATGTCGAACGTGCTCCTGCACCTGGGGTTGGGCCTGGCGCTCGCCGTGGCGTTCGCCGTGCTCCTGGCGCGCGACCCGGGCCTGCGGCGGGGGCTCCTGCCGGCCGCGGTGCTGCTCTTCCTGGGCACGATCGCGGGGATCTGGCTCATGGTGGCGGGCAACGTCACCCCGAACCGGGGGATCTTCTGGGCCCACGTGGCTGCGGCGGCGCTGGGCGTGATCGCCCTCGTGCCCTGGGCGTGGAAGAAGGCCGAGGAGAACGGGGGCGGCTGGAAGACGTTCCGGAGCGCGCTGGTGCTGACCGTCCTCGCGCTCATCCTGCTCCCCACGGCGTCCGCCCTCTACCGGAAGGCGAACCCGGGCCACCGGATCAAGAACCCGCTCATCGTGCCGGCCTCGATGCAGGAGGAGGGGGGCGGCCCGAATTCGCCGTTCTTCCCCTCGTCGGCCAACACGAACACGAAGGACATCATTCCCTCGAACTTCTTCATGGACTCGGCGACCTGCGGGGAGTGCCACAAGGACATCTACGAGCAGTGGAACAGCTCGGCCCACCACTTCGCGTCGTTCAACAACCAGTTCTACCGGAAGTCGATCGAGTACATGCAGGACGTGGTGGGCACCGAGCCGAGCAAGTGGTGCGCCGGCTGCCACGACCACGCGGTCTTCTTCAACGGCCGGTTCGAAAAGCCGATCAAGGGCCAGATCGACACGCCCGAGGCGCACGCGGGCCTGGCCTGCACCTCCTGCCACGCGATCACCCACGTGGACAGCTCGATGGGCAACGGCGGCTTCACGATCGAGTATCCGCCGCTCCACGAGCTCGCGACGAGCAAGAACAAGTACATCAAGGCGCTCGATCGCTTCCTGACCTACACGGATCCCGAGCCGCACAAGAAGACGTTCATGAAGCCGTTCATGCGCCTGGACTCGGCCGAGTTCTGCTCGTCCTGCCACAAGGTGCACCTGGACGTGCCGGTGAACGACTACCGCTGGTTCCGCGGCTTCAACGACTATGACAACTGGCAGGCCTCCGGCGTCTCCGGCCAGGGAGCCCGCTCGTTCTACTACCCGGCGGAGTCGAAGACCTGTGCCGGATGCCACATGCCGCTCGTCGATTCGAACGATCCCGGCAACGTCGGCGGCAAGGTGCACTCGCACCGCTTCCCGGCCGCCAACACGGCGCTCGCGCACGTGAACCAGGACGCGGAGCAGATGGAGGTCACGAAGAACTTCCTGCAGTCCGGCTTCATCAAGGTCGACATCTTCGCGGTTTCGCCGGTCGATCCCGAGTCAGCAGGCGCGCCGGCCATGATGCGGCGGCGGCCGGACGACGGGCCGCAGCTCATGACGACGTTCGCGGTGGGCGAGGAGGCCGAGCAGGAGGGGCCGATCCTGATCCGCGAGGTCGGCAAGGTCGCGGCCCCGATCGACCGGGCCACCCCGGCGCTCGTCCCCGGCTCCACGGCCAAGGTGGACGTGGTCGTGCGCACCAAGGCGATCGGCCACTTCTTCCCCGGCGGCACGGTGGATGCCTTCGACGTCTGGCTGGAGCTCCAGGCCAGAGACGCCGACGGCCGGATCATCTTCTGGAGCGGCCAGGTGGCAGACGAAGGCAAGGGCCCGGTCGAGCCCGGAGCCCACTTCTACCGCGCCTACCAGTTGGACGGCGAGGGCAACATGATCGACAAGCGCAATGCCTGGCAGGCCCGGAGCGTGCTTTACGTGCGCCTGATCCCGCCTGGCGCCGCGGATGTGGCCCACTACCGGATCAAGATCCCGGAGGATGCCAAGGGGCCGCTCACGTTCTCGGCGAAGCTCAACTACCGGAAGTTTGCGCACTCCTACACGCAGTTCGCCTACGCGGGAAAGCCCAAGCCGGGGCAGGACCCCAAGCTGGTCTCGGCCAGCCACAACAGCCAGGAGTGGTCGTACGACAAGGCGAACATCCCTGCGAACGTTTCGGGCAAGATCAAGGGCGAGATCCCGGATCTGCCGATCGTCACCCTGGCCTCCGACGAGAAAACGGTCGCCCTGGGGAGCGGCGCGACGAAGTGGGAGCCGGTGGTCGTCAAGGACGACTGGGAGCGCTGGAACGACTGGGGGATCGGCATGCTCCTCCAGGGGGACCTGAAGGGCGCCGAGTACGCGTTCCTCAAGGTCACCCAGGCCAAGCCCGAGTACGCGGACGGCTGGCTGAACGTGGCCCGCGCGTTGATCCGCGAGGGCGAGCTCGACCGCGCGAAGCCCTTCATCCAGAAGGCGCTCGCGATCGATTCGAGCCTCGGGCGTATCCACTTCTTCAAGGGGATGATCGAGAAGGCCGAGGGGCGTTACGACGACGCGTTGAAGTCGTTCTACACCGTCGAGGCCAAGTACCCGCGGGACCGCGTGGTGCTGAACCAGATCGCCCGCGTGCTGTTCCTGAAGCGGCAGTACCGAGAGGCCCTGAAGTTCGTCGAGCGGGTCGGCGGCGTGGACCCCGAAGACGTCCAGATGCACTACACGGCCATGCTCTGCTATCGCGCTCTGGGAGACAAGGAGAATGCGGCCCGCGAAGCCAAGCTTTTCCGCCGCTTCAAGGCCGAGGAGTCCGCCCAGGCGATCACCGCCAAGCCGCGTATGCTGAGCCCCGAAAACAACAACGAGCGGCAGCCGATTCACGAGCACGAAAGCGCGCCGCTGCCTTCGCCCCCGCGCATCTCGCCGGAGCCGGCGACCCTGGCTGGAGGTTGATTTGAGGCACGTTTCCGCAGTTCTCGTTCCCACCCTCCTGGCGGCCGCGGCGTTCGCGGCCGCCCAGGCGCCCGCGAAGGGGGGCGCTCCAGGTGGCGTCCGTTTCACCGATATCACCCAGTCCGCGGGCCTCCGCTTCACCCACAACAGCGGCCGCGCGGGCAAGAAGCTCCTCCCCGAGACCATGGGCTCGGGCGTGGCCCTGTTCGACGCGGACGGCGACGGTTGGCTGGACGTCCTCCTGGTCAACGGCCGCAACTGGAAGCCCGGCGGCAAGAAGTCGCTCCAGGCCCTCTACCGCAACAAGAAGAACGGCACGTTCGAGGACGCGACCAAGGGGAGCGGTTTGGACGTCGAGCTCTACGGCATGGGCGTCGCGGCCGGCGATTACGACAACGACGGCAAACAGGACGTCTACCTGACCGCCCTCGAAGGGGACCGGCTTTTCCGGAACCTGGGAGGCGGCAAGTTCCAGGACGTGACCGCGGCCTCCGGCATCAAGAACGCCAACTTCGGCACCAGCGCCGCCTGGGTCGACTACAACAAGGACGGCAAGCTCGACCTGTTCGTGGCCAACTACGTCCAGTGGAGCGAGGACAAGGATCTCTGGTGCTCGCTGGACGGCGCCACCAAGTCCTACTGCACCCCCGAGTCCTACAAGGGGACGAGCTCGAAGCTCTACAAGAACCTGGGCGGCGGCAAGTTCCAGGACGTGAGCGCCCAGGCCGGCGTGGCCGACCCCGCGAGCAAGTCGCTGGGCGTCGCCGTGCTCGACTACAACGCCGATGGCTGGCCCGATCTCTTCGTGGCCAACGACACCCAACCCAACAAGCTCTACAAGAATCTCGGCAACGGCAAGTTCGTGGACGAGGGATTGGAGTCCGGCGTGGCCTTCAACGAAGAGGGGGTCGCCCGCGGCGCCATGGGAACCGACGCCGCCGACTACGACCGCTCGGGCCGCCCGCATCTCCTGGTCGGCAACTTCTCGAACGAGATGCTGGCCCTCTACCACAACGAGGGGAGCGGCGTGTTCGTAGACGAGGCGCCGGCCTCTTCGGTCGGCCGCGCGAGCCTCCTGACCCTCACCTTCGGCGCCTTCTTCTTCGATTACGACCTGGACGGCAACCTGGACATTCTGGCGGCCAACGGCCACGTGGAGAACGAGATCAACCGGGTGCAGCCGCGCGTCTCCTACGCGCAGCCGCCCCTCCTCTTCAAGAACCTCGGCCAGGGCCGCTTCGAGCCGATGACCGCCAAGCTCGGCCCGGACATCGCCCGGCCGATCGTGGGGCGCGGCTCGGCCTACGGCGATATCGACCAGGACGGCGACCTGGACGTCGTGATCACGACCAGCCACGGCCCGGCCTATCTCTTCCGGAACGACGGCGGGAACAAGAACCGCTGGCTGCGCGTCAAAACCGTGGGCTCGAAATCGAACCGCGACGGCATCGGCGCCGTGGTCCGCGTGATCGCTCCCTCGGGTAAGCAGTGGAGCCTGGTGCGCAGCGGCTCGAGCTACTGCTCGCAGAGCGAGCTCGCGCCCACGTTCGGGCTCGGCAAGGACGCCAAGGTCACCGCGATCGAGATCGACTGGCCGAGCGGCACCAAGCAGCGCCTCCCCGGCGTGGCCACGAATCAGATCGTCACGGTCGACGAGACCAAGGGCATCGTCGGGACCTCGGGCCCGGTGAAGTAGTCAAACTGTAACGAAAGGGTCTGTCGCCCGCCTCTCTTTCCTGGAGGCCGTGATGGACCCTGCTCCTGCTCCCAAGCCGCGCCGTTTCCCCCGGCTTCCGGTCCGGCTCCCGATGGTCACCCTGGCGGTTCTCGCCGTGCTGGCAGGGGCCTACTACTTCGCTCCTCCTAGCCGTCTCCTTCTTCAAGCTGGCCTACGACCTCCACGTCGAGAACATGGTCAAGCACGGCCAGGTCCGGATGATGCGGGGCGTCGGAGCGGTCGGACATCGGCGTGATCGACCTGGCCGCGGCCGAAAAGGCGGTCGAGGCGGGCACGGCGCTCGACGATCCGGCCCTCGCGGGCAAGACAGTCGTGTTCGTCGACCATTTCGAGCACCGCCTGAAGGACGCCGGCTTCAACCGGCCAAGCGCCTGCTGCTCGAAGACCTGGCCGCCGATCCTGAGCGCCGGGTGGTGGTGCTCTCGTGGGGTTCTTCGGCTCGCCCAAGACGCGGGCGGAGGGGTAGGAAGCCCCTCCGCGTTCTTTCTTACAGCGGGCAATTGTACGTGCAGCCCCGGGTGGTGTTGCCACACTTGATCGAGTAGGTGCTCGAAGCGCACCAGGTCGTGCTGCAGCTCTTGGTCACGCCGTCGCAGGTGACCGAGTTTGTCCCCACGGAGCAGACGGAGTTTCCGGTGCACGAGACGGTCTGGTTACCGACCGAGCAGAACAGCTCGCAGGGGGGATAGGGAGAGGTGCAGGTCTTCTCCAGCGAGCAGGCGTTGCTACAGGTGAAAGTGGCCGTACAGGTCGCGGAGGCGGCCATGGGCAGCGCCAGGGCCGCGGCGAGGAACAGCAGCGCGAAGGTGAACGCGGTCTTCATGATTCCTCCTTGAAATCGAGGTGGGAATGCCTCGTTCCTGAATAAAGAGGTGCCTGGGAACGCTCTTTGAGAGCCTGCTCAGCGGGCCAGCAGCGCGAGGAGGAGGACGAGCGCCGCCGCGAGGAGGACGAGGGCCGCGATCTTCCAGGGGCTCAACGGGACCGTGCCGTCCGCCTTGCCGGTCTGGCCGTTCACGAGGAAGCGGTACGGTCGGCCGCCGTACTCATAGGCCATGATCCACACCGGGAGGAGCACGGGCGAGGCCGTGGTGCCGGTGAACAGGGGATTCAGCTTGAGGTTCCGGTGGCGCGAGCCGGGCACCCGGGCCTTGCAGTCCCGCTTCAGCAGCTCCTCGAAGCCCACCCCGGCATCCCGCCGCGCCTGCTTGCGGGTGACCGCGAAGACCTCCGCCGGATAATCCCCCAGGGCCTCCGGAGAGAACGGCACTGCGCCGTCCAGCTCATACGAGCCGAGCGCCTGGATCTCCGACGAGGAGAGGGCTCCGGAGGCGGGGACGATCAACCCTTCATAGCGCGTGTCGTGCCCCCCGAACTTCGGAGCCCAGTCCGCGCGCGCGAACCGCGGCGTGTCGTTCGAGTCCGCGGTCCAGAAGGCGCGGCATTCCACAGTGAAGCACCACCAGGGGAGGTAGACGCCGCGCATCTCGGTCAAGGCGGACGCGTGGCGGAGGTCCCCCGGCCGGAATGCTCCTCGCCCCAGCCAGGCCCTGAAGATCTCCTCGGCCCCGGCCTGGTCGATGCGGAAGGGGATGACGAGATCCGGCGCGGGCACGGCGAGGGACGGCTTCTCCTGGAGCGCGGCCCTTCCGCAGAACGAGCAGCGGAGCCCCTGGACCTCGACCGCCCAGGTGAGCGTCGCGCCGCAGCCCGTGCACTCGAAGCGGTGGACCTCGATCCGGTCTCCCGGCTCATACGCCTCGCCCGGCCGGGCCGGCGCCTCGTGCCCGCAGTTGGGGCAGAACAGGTCCTCGGGATCGAGATGGTCCCGGCACTTGCCGCAGCGGACGATCGAAGCCGTGGCCGAAGTACTCATCGCGTGTAGACCAGGAAGAGGACCACGAAGAGCAGGACGAGCGCCAGAATGCCGAGGACGACCGCCGTGATCTTCCACGGGCTCCGCGGCCGCGTACCGGTCGCCTTGCCCGTCTGGCCGTTCAGCACGAAGCGGTAGAGCCTCCCCTCGTAGGTGTAGGTGCCGATCCAGAAGGGGAGCAGGAGCAGGTCGTCTGACACCTCGCTGAACGTGGTCTCCCACTCGAGCCCCTGGTAGGTGTCGCCGGGCAGGAAGGCCGCGATCCGCTCCCCCTCGATCTCCCGGAAGCGTCCCTGGCAGACGGCGAGCGCCTCCTCGCGGGAGACCGCGAACGGCTCGGCGAGCCAGCCGGCCAGATGCTCGGGCCGGTAACGCCGCATGGCCCGGAGGTCGAACGGGAAGACCTCCTCGGCCTCGGCCTGGGGCAGCCCCTGAGAGCCGCTCACGAGGTAGTGATAGTGGTAGCTGTGATGCCGGCCCGAGAGCGGGTGCCACTCCGTGTGGCGCACCTTGCGCCGGTTCTTGCCCGAGCCCCGGGTCTCCCACCAGTACTCGCCGACGTCCGCCTGCCACACGCTGTCGGCCTTCATCGAGAAGGTCCAGAAGGGGAGATAGATCCCCTGGAGCCGGTCCATCCGGCTGGCCGTGCCGAGATCGTCAGGGAGGAAGTACCCCTCGCCGCACCACCGCTTGAAAGCCGCGGCGGCCTGCTCCGGGCCGATCCGGAACGGCACTACGAGCTCGGGTACCAGCCGGGTCACTCCCTCGCCCGAGAGCTCCACCACGTAGACCGACCCGCAGAACGTGCAGGGGAGGCTCCCGCGCCCGGGCTCGCACGTCACCGTGGCCCCGCACGACCGGCACTCGAACCCGGAGGTCAGGATCGAAGGCGCTCCCGGCTCGGCCGGAGGCTCCGCGCCGGGGATGGCCGCGCCGCACGCGGAGCAGTGGGAGGCACCCGGGTCCAGCGGGCTGCCGCAGGAAGCGCAGCGCAGAGGGGCTTTCCCGAGGAGGGAGGCGTCGTGAAGGGTAAGGCTCGCGTTCATGGGCGCCGATCGAGCACCAGCATCTCGAGGTCGAGGCTCCTGAATTTCCTCCGCCGCGTGACCTTCCACCCGGGGTCTTTTTCCAGGGCGTCCAACGCCGCGAGTTGCCAGGAGTTGTATCTCTGGAAATCTTCTCCCTGGAAGATCGGGCTCTCGGGCAGCAGGCGGATCGCCACGATGCGCTCCGGCCTCTCCTCTTCGAGCCAGCGGTCCATCTTTTTACGGATCTCCTCGGGCGGCCGTTTACCGTCGAACCGGGACGGCGGATCGACGATCGTTGCCTCTCGGGCCCGCGGGTCCTGGTAGAGCCACCAGCGGACGAGGCTCTCGGACAGCTCGTTGAACGTGCCGAGCACGGCCACGCGCTCCGGCCCCGGCGTCCAGCGGGCGAGGAAGCCCAGAGGCTTGCGGAACGCCGGACCGGCGGAGTAGACCTTGTAGTCCGCGGCCAGACGGGCCGGCAGATCGGCCCGCTCAATCGCTACGAATGCAATTCCCGCCAGGGCCCCGGCGCAGAGCAGCCCTCCGGCCACAGGCCGCGCGAGGTGAACGAGGCGGCTCCACGCCATCGCCGCGAGGAGCAGCACGAACGGCGCCGCGGTGGCGAAGAAACGCGGCTCCTTGTAGGGATGGAACGTCGCGAGCCCGAGCCCCAGGAAGGCCGCGAGCGCGAGGAACCGGAACCGCTCGTCCCCCCTCCGCAGAAACATGAGGGAGACGGCGAGGAGGGCGGCCACGGCCCAGCCCAGGAGCGGGTCCGGCGTGTAATCCCGGGCGAGCGACCGGAAGTAGAACAGCAAAGAGTCGGCCGAGAAGAGAGGCGGGCCGGTCGAGCGGTTGCGCAGGAAGGCCACGATGTTCTTGGGATGGACCGGGTCCGGGCTCAGGCACCAGATCCAGAGAGGGATCACCACCGTTTCGAGGGCGGCCCGGATCTCCACCGGGAGCGACCGCCACCAGGCCCGCACGCCCTCCCGGTCCCGCCTCCAGCGCAGCGCCACGAGCACGGCGCCCACCACGAGCCCGGCGTAGAGACCCACCCCGAAATTGATCCCGAGGATCGCCGCAATGGCCAGCAGCCAGAGCCAGACCGCGAGGACGATCCTCCCCGGCCACCGGGGCGCCCCGGGCCAGAACAGGCGTCCGATCCGCTGCGCGAGCTCCCGCCGCTCCTCCGGGCTTCGCCGGAGGACCTCGTTCGCCAGGACCGCAATCCCCCAGAGGAGCCCGTAGTTGTATTTCACGAGGAAGAGCCCGAGCGAGGCGAGCCCCGCGAAGCGCCAGGCCCACGGGCTCCCGATCCGCCGCGCGCGCAGGTACAGGCAGAAGGCGAGGAGCGAGAAGAAGACTCCTGCAATCTCCCGCATCACCAGAATGCCGAACACCCGGAAGAAGGGGCTCGCGAGGAAGAGCGCCGCCGCGAGCAGCCCGCCCCAGAACCCGGGCGGGCCATCGTCCACCTCCCGCGCCGCCCAGAGCAGGAGCGGGGGGATGAGAACAAAGAGCCCGGCGGACAGGAGCGTCGCCGAGGCGAACGTCGCGTCCCCCACCGCCACGAACGGCAGCAGGAGGAGCGAGTAGCCGAACGGCCATTTGTCCTGCCGGTTCAGGAGGTCCAGAAACCGCAGCGGCCGCCCCTCGGAGAGCGCCTGGAGGAGCTCGACCCCTCCCCAGCCGTGGCCCGCCATGTCCCACATCGGCAGGCGCGTCTGATCCAGATAGAAGAGGTAGAGCGAGCGCGCCTCTACGGCGGCCACCGCGGCCAGGGCGAGGGCCGCAAGAGCGAAAGCGAGGGTCGTTCGTCTCGTCATCCCGGGACGCCGACTCTATCGCGATCCGGCGGGCGTACAATCCTGCCCGGACCGAATCAAGGAGAGACGAGACCATGCGGAAAACCTGGCTTCTGGGAACGGCGATCCTCTGGATGGCTCTGGCCGGGGTGGCGGCGGGGGAGGAGGACTTCGTTGCGCGTGCGAAGAAGCTCCTGCGCGAGGTGCCTCTGATCGACGGACACAACGATCTACCCTGGGCCTACCGGGAGCGGGTGAAGAACCAGCTCGGCAAGCTCGACCTGCGGAGCGACACGAGCAAGCTCGAGCCCCCCATGCACACCGACATCCCGCGCCTCCGCGAGGGGGGCATCGGCGGCCAATTCTGGTCCGTCTACGTGCCGGCCGACCTGAAAGGACCGGAAGCCACCCGGGCGGTGCTCGAGCAGATCGACGTGGTCTACCGCCTGGCCGAGCGCTATCCCGACACCTTCGAGGTCGCCACCACGGCCGACGACGTCGTGCGCATCCACAAGGCGGGGAAGATCGCCTCTCTGATCGGCATGGAGGGCGGCCACTCGATCGACAACTCGCTCGGCACCCTGCGCGAGCTCTATCGCGCCGGCGCCCGCTACATGACGATCACCCACTCCAAGAACAACGACTGGGCCGACTCCGCGACCGACGAGCCGAAGCACGGGGGCCTGACCCCCTTCGGCGAAGAGGTGATCCGCGAGATGAACCGGCTCGGCATGCTGGTCGATCTCTCCCACGTCTCGCCCGAGACCATGAAAGAGGCCCTGGCCGCGTCCCAGGCCCCGGTGATCTTCTCCCACTCTTCGGCGCGCGCCCTGACCGACCACCCCCGCGACGTGCCGGACGACGTCCTCCGCCTCCTTCCTGAAGACGGCGGAGTCGTTATGGTGACCTTCGTCCCCTCCTTCGTCTCCGAAGAGGTACGCGCCTGGAACGCCCAGGACGACGCGGAGGAGGCGCGCCTGAAAGCCCTCCATCCGGACTCCGCGGACAAGGTGAAAACCGGGCTCGAAGCCTGGCGCAAGGACCACCCCGCGCCCAAGGCCACCCTCGCGCAGGTGGCCGACCACGTCGAGCACGTCCGCAAGATCGCCGGCATCGACCACGTGGGGATCGGCTCCGATTTCGACGGCATCACGAGCACCCCAGTCGGCCTGGATGGCGTTGAGGACTATCCTGCGCTTCTGGCGGAGCTCCTGCGCCGCGGTTGGACCGACGAGGACGTCAAGAAGCTCGCGGGAGGGAACGTGCTGCGAGTGTTCCGCGAAACCGAGAAGGTGGCCCAGAGACTTCGGAAGGAGCGGGGGCCGTCGGATGCGCTGATCGAGGAGCTGGATGGGGTGGCGGAGGAAAGGGACAACTAGTCCCCCCCTTGTCGGGCCGCGGACGCCGGAGTGTCCGCGGCCCGGAGGACAACGCTTACAGGCAGCAGCCGCAACCGCAGCCGCACGAGACGCAGCAATCGCAGCCGCAGGGGCTGAAGGGCTCGACGCAGATTCCGATCGAGCAGCCGCAGCCGCAGCAGGTCGCACACGAGCACGAGCAATTGCAGCCGGCCGCCTTGTCAACCTTCTGCAAATGTTCGGGCCTCTGGACGAACCGCATCAACTCGGGCATCGAGGTCACGACGATTTCGTTCTCGAGAGGCCAGAGCCCCTGCGCGCCGTCGAAGCGCTTCGTCAACTCGGCAAACCCTTCCGCCATCTCGGCGTAGACACGGGCGAGCGCCTGCCTGCCAGCCTTCCGGTGCAGCTTCGCCAATTCCCGCAAGCCGACCTGGTAGGCGGCGAGGTGGGTGGCGGCGTCCTCTTCCACGTCCGGGCGGAAGATCACGTAGTCGAGCGTAGGGATGGGCAGGTCGTGCCGCGCCATGCCGGCCAGCATTCTTTCTCCGGTCTCGCTGACGTTGACCGAGAGGTTGTACCGCGGATGGTCGAGCATTGCCGAATGGATCAGCCGGCGCTCGGTGACGAGCACTCCGTTCCTGGGCAGATCCCGCTCGTACTCGATCCGCTCCACTTTGAAATTGGCGAGGCCCTGGGCCTTCGCCGCATAGCCGTTGATCGAGTCCTGGGCGATCACCGTTCGATCCAGCAGGCGCTTCGCCGCCCCTGGCGGCAGACCTTTCTCCTCGACGGGAGTCCGTTGGCAGTCGGTGCACAGATAGGCGCGCGCCCGGAGCTCACCTCCGACTTTCTCCACCTCGGCCACGTGGACCCCGAATCCCTGAAGCGGCGTCTCCCCCTCGAGAGGGTTGTCCAGACGAACCCGCGAGAACCCATAGATCAGCGGCGTCATGGCCGCGAGCTTCAGGAAATTCCGTTTCGGCTGCACGACGCCGTTGCCATTGGCGTGATTGCAGGTCTTCGGCGACAGCTTGTACGAGCCGTACTCGGCGACGAGCGACGCCATACGTTTGAGGCCGAGCGACCGCATCAGGCTCGGGAGCGCCCGCAGGCCTTTCCTGCAGGTCCCGTTGTGGACGATGTAGAAGTCGTGCTCCCAGCCGTTCGGGTAGTGGCGGCTTAGCGCCTCTTCGGCTTCGGAGCTGTAGAGAGACTGGATCTCGACGTTCTTCTCGGTCAGGAAGTGGATCTTGTAGGCGAGGGTTCTACAGATGGAGCACTTGCTGTCATAGAAAAGCAGCATCTCGTTTCCTCCATACGGGCAGGGGCAGGTTCAACGATCTTGTCCGAATAGGGAGCAGGACCGAGCCCGGAATGGAGGACCTCTGACAGGATTCAAATTCATCCGTTCTCCTGTCGGGAGGGCTTACAGGAACGCCCAGCAATCCTTATATACATGAATTGCAGAATAGAAGCAAGCACGCTTAGCCC
>DATEIO010000602.1:0-2074 GCA_035278895.1 Thermoanaerobaculia bacterium
CGCCGCCGCGGCGGCCGGCGCAAGAACGGCCGGGCTGCGTCGTCCACGGCGGACGCCGCCGACGAGGAGGAAGACGAAGAGCCGGTGCGCGAAGAGCCCGCCGCTTTCGAGGAGCCGGCCCCGGCTCCCCGCCGGGGCCCCCAGCCCCTGCCTCGCGCCGCCCAGGCTCCCGCGCCTCCGCCGCGCGCCCTCGCCCCCATGCCCGCTCCCCGGAGCGTCCGCGAGCACCGCGACAGCTACGTGATCCCGAGCGATCTCGACGCCATGAGCCCGCGGGAGATCATCATCTCCGTCCCGGACCGCCAGCGCGCCGATCACGAGCGCAAGATCGCCCTGTTCTGCGACTTCGAGAACATCGCCCTCGGCGTGCGCGACTCGGACATCGGAAAGTTCGAGATCTCGATCGTCCTGGAGCGCCTGCTCGAAAAGGGCAAGATCATCGTCAAGAAGGCCTACGCCGACTGGGAGCGCTACAGCGACTACAAGCGCCCCTTCCACGAGGCCGCGATCGAGCTGATCGACATTCCGCAGAAGTTCTACTCGGGCAAGAACAGCGCCGACATCAAGATGGTCGTGGACGCGATGGATCTCTCCTACTCCAAGGAGCACCTCGACACGTTCGTGATCCTGTCGGGCGACAGCGACTTCTCGCCGCTGGTCTCGAAGCTCAAGGAGAACAACAAGTACGTCATCGGCATCGGCGTCAAGAACTCCTCCTCGAACCTGCTCGTGGACAACTGCGACGAGTTCATCTATTACGAGGACGTCTGGCGCGACTCGCAGAAGGGCCCGAAGCTCGACGGCCTGAACAAGAAGACGGCCGAGGCTTTCAGCCTGATGATCGAATCGATCCAGGCCTTGATCCGCGAGAACAAGGACGTGCTCTGGGGCTCGATGATCAAGCAGACGATGCAGAGAAAGAAGCCCTCCTTCAACGAGGGCTACTATGGCTACAGCACGTTCTCGGAGCTGCTCGAGGACGCCGAGCGGAAAAACATCCTGAAGCTCAAGAAGGATCAGCGCTCGGGCACCTACATCGTGACCGGCTTCGCCAAGACCGGCGACGGCTCGTCCACCGTGGGCCGGCGGTAGCCGCCAGACGTCAGACCTGCGGTCCGACGTTCATTCCAGGATCTTCCCACCCCGGCCGGCGCCACGCGTGCTCCCGGCCGGGGACCCTCTCCAGACCCTCCGCGTCCAACCGCTCCTCGAGAAGATCGAGGAACTGGTGCTGCCCCTTGACCACGGCGAGGTTGAGGAAGAGCTCCCGGGCGGTGCCGTTTTTCTCGACGACGAAGCGGAGCGCCTCGGTGCCCGGGCGAGGGTTCATGGCGAGCACCTGCTCGAAAGAGGTCCGGCGCGGCTTGAAGGTGTGGAGCGGCTGGTAGGAGAAGGATTTGTCGTCGATCGCCACCGCGGCCTGCCCCGCCGTCCACCAGATCTTGATCAAGCTCACCCAGAAGAGAAGGCTGTAGGCGAGCAAAACCCCGAACGCCCGCGCCCAGTCGTCCCGGTCTCCCGATTGGAGGAACAGGGAGGCCCCACCGATCACCACCACGACGGCGATCCCCCAGAGCAGAGCGCGCCGGCTGGTGCTCCGCACCCAGGGACGGAAGGGGAAAGAGACGGCGGACATGGGCGGAGATCCTATGCCAAAACGAAACGGCCGCCGCCCCGGAGAGCGACGGCCGTGGGATTGAGCCGCGGGGAGCGCTCCGCTACCGGCGGAGCTGCTCGACGGCGAGGGTGGCGTTGGCGATCAGGGCGCCGGCCTGTTCGGCCGTCAAGACGCCCTGGCTCGCCAGGTCGCGCACCTCGTTGAGGAAGGCTCCCAACTGGTTCTCCGCCGCGTTGTCGTTGCCGCGCTCCGCCTGCCGCAGGGCGGCCTGGAGCTTGGCCTTGAGGGAGTTGGCCTGGCCGTTGCTCAAGACGCCCGAAGCCTTCAGGGCGTCGATGTCGGCGACCAGGAGCCGGATCTGGTCGGCCGCGGAGCGGTAGGACCAGAACACGGCGGCCGTGCGCTTGGGCACCGCGAGGGTGCCGGTCGCGATGCCGAAGGACGAGGTGCGGACCC
>DATEIO010000603.1:0-5212 GCA_035278895.1 Thermoanaerobaculia bacterium
AGACCTCGGTGGTTCCGTTCGAGCGCTACAAGCCGTTGCGAGACTGAGGCCCTTTTTACCTCTTCCTGTGGTAGAGTGGCCCACATCCTGGCCATGAACAAGAAAAGCGAGTCCGATCCGCCATCGAGCGATTCAGAGCCCAGGCCCGAGCCGCCACGGGAGATCACGCATGATCCCGAGCAGTTCGACGGTCTTCTTCAGGACGTCGTCGACTCGGTCCGTAAATACCGCGAGTCCCAACGCCAGAAAGAGGACCCCGCCCCTGAGCCGACGGGCTAGGCGGCCCGCTCGACCAGGATCTCGTCCAGGAAGGCCTCGACCGTGGCGAGGAAGGTGGGGACGTCGGGGATCTGGTTGATGGCGTGGCGCATCTTGCGGCCATTGGGCAGGCCGTGGGTGTACCAGCCGGTGAACTTGCGGAGCTTGTGGAGGGCGAACGTCCCCTCCTCCCGCTCGGCCACCATGCGGAAGTGCTCCAGGATCAGGTCCCGCCGGTCGGCGAGCGTGGGCTCGGAGACCTGGCTGCCGGCCATGCGGGCGGCGGTCTGGCGGAAGATCCACGGATTCTTGGTGGCGCCCCGGCCGACCATGACGCCGTCGCAGCCCGTCTCGGCCATCATCTGCAAGGCGTCCTCGGGCTCGGTCACGTCGCCGTTACCGATCACGGGGATCGACAGGGCCTCCTTCAGGCGCGCGAGGTGGCTCCAGTCCGCCTCGCCGGTGAACATCTGGCGGGCCGTGCGGGCGTGCATGGCGACCGCCGCGACCCCGTTCGCCTCGCAGAGCCTCCCCAGATCGAGGTAGTTGCGCCGCTTGTCGTCCAGCCCCAGGCGGAACTTGACGGTGAGCGGGATCGAGATCGCCTTCTTGACGGTCGAGACGATCTCCTCGGCAAGCTTCAAGTCGCCCATGAGCGCCGCGCCGGCGCACCCCTTGAGGACCTTGTTCGCCGGGCACCCCATGTTGATGTCGCAGATATCCGCCCCGAGCTCCTCGACGACCAGGGCGGCCTCGCGCATCGTCGCCGCGTCCGACCCGTAGATCTGGATGGCGAGCGGGCGCTCCTCCTCGCTGAAGTACATCATCTCGCGCGTCCGCTTGTTCCCCTGGACGATCGCCTTGGACGAGACGAACTCCATCGACACCACCCCCACGCCGCCGATCCGGCGGACGATCAGGCGGAAATCGCGGTCCGTCACCCCGGCCATCGGGGCGAGCCAGAGCGGCGGATCGATCGAGAGGGGGCCGACTTGCACCATCGCGGGGATTTTAACCCACGGGGGCGGGATGGAATTTCGGAGGGGCTCTTTGCGAAGAAGCCCCCGTAACGGGGGCTTTCAGGTCAACCCAATGGGCTCGAAGCGGAGGCGGCGGGCTACTGCTGGCCCGATCCGGGATCCAGCGGGACGCCGTCGGGGTCGAGGCCGTCGCCGCCACCGCCGCTGACGAAGCGTGCGGGCATGCCCTGGGTCTGCTCCGGCTCCACGAACTGGTTGATCGAGTAGTTCCGGTCCTGCTCCGCCTGGGCGGCCATCCGGTCGAGCGCATCGGCCGCCCGGTCGACGCCGGTGCGGCCCTGAGCCGCCTCCTCCTCGGTCGGGAGGTCGTTGGGGGCCCAGCCGATCGCGACCGTGCTGTCGCTGATGCGGATGCCGTAACCCTTGCGCTGCGTCTCGGAGCGGACGCTCTCGATCTCGGCCTTGGTCACGCCGACCCAGTTACCGACCTCGGTCAGGAACAGGACCAGGTTCGAATCCCAGGCCGCCTCCTGGGGCTGCTGGGCAGTCTCGACTACGGTCCCGTTGGTGAGCGTAATGGTGTAAACCTCCGCCCCCGCCGGCAGGGCGAGGAGCGCCAGAGCGACGAGCAACGGCCAGACACGAGCCAGCGACCGGGACATGAGGACCTCCTATGGAGAAGACCACATCGACATTCGTCTATCAGTTTAGCACGTAAAAAGCCGGATGCGGACAAAGGTGCTTGCTGAGATAGTTGCAACTGCCAACAATCCCTGCTATCCTCTCTTCCATGGAAACGGCAGCCCTCCTCCCCATCCTCCCGACCGACTCGGCTCTGGCCCGGGACACGGAGGAGCTTTACGACGCTCTGGAGGACCTGCTGCGCATCTACCAGTTCCGCGACCGGGACCGGATCTGCTGCTTCGACGTCTCGGTTTCCCAGTGCTATGCCCTGGAGGGACTGGTGCGGCGAGGGGGGATGACGCTCAACGACCTCGCGGCGTTCCTCTACATCGACAAGAGCACCGCCAGCCGGGTCGTGGACGCCCTGGAGCGCAAGGGCTACGTGGCCCGCACCCCGCATCCCAAGGACCGCCGGGCGGTGCTCCTCGAAGCGACCCCCCAAGGCTGCGAGCTGGAAGGGAAGATCCGGGAGTCCATCCTGGCCGAAGAGCGCCAGCTCCTGGCCGACTTCACCCCGGAGGTCCGGCAATCCATGACACTGCTCATTCGACGCCTCGCCCGCGCGGCTGCGGCGAGCGTAGAGACCAGCAGCGGAAGCTGCTGTCGTATCCCCTAACCTTTTTTTCGACCGATAGTTGCAAGTGACAACTAGAAAGGATCTGAACATGAGCATCGACCCGCAGACTCTCGAACCCGCCGCCCTCCGCGAGGTGGTCCAGGCCAAGTACGGTGAAGCCGCGCGCACGGCCCAGAAGGGGAAATCCGCTTCCTGCGGATGCAGTTGCAGCAGCAGCGGCAAGGACCCGATCACGTCGGATCTCTATGAAGCCCAGGAGACCGCCGGGCTGCCGGCCGAGGCGGTGCTCGCCTCGCTCGGGTGCGGCAACCCCACGGCGCTGGCGGAGCTGAAGGAAGGAGAAACCGTGCTCGACCTGGGCTCCGGGGGCGGCATCGACGTGCTCCTCTCGGCCCGCCGGGTGGGCCCCACGGGCAAGGCCTACGGACTGGATATGACCGACGACATGCTCGCGCTCGCGCGGGAGAACCAGAAGAAGGCGGGCGTCGAGAACGTCGAGTTCCTCAAGGGGGAGATCGAGGCGATCCCGCTGCCCGAGGCGGCTGCGGACGTCATCATCTCCAACTGCGTCATCAACCTTTCGGCTGACAAGCGCAAGGTGCTGGCCGAAGCCTTTCGCGTGCTCAAGCCAGGCGGCCGGTTCGCCGTTTCCGACGTGGTCTTCCGTGGCGAGGTCCCGGACACCGTGAAGCGTAGCGTGGAGCTCTGGATCGGCTGCGTGGCCGGCGCGCTCCAGGAAACCGAGTATCGGAACCTGCTGGCCGAGGCCGGTTTCGAGGCGATCGAGGTGGAGCCGACCCGGATCTACCGCGCCGAGGACGCCCGCGCCTTCCTCGCGGAAGCCGGAATCGATCCGGTCGGCCTCGAGGAGGTGGACGGCAAGGTCATGAGCGCCTTCGTGAGGGCCAGAAAGCCACTGGCGGCGTGAAGTCAGGAATCGTCGGACATCGGGGCGCGGGCGGACTTGCGCCCCGATGTTCGGCGATGCAGCAAAGAGAGCAGGTAGCGGATCCGGGTCAGAAGCTCGTCCGCCGCTCTCTGGAAAGCGGCTTCCCGCGTCCTGTCATCGCCTTCTACGCTCGAAGGATCGGGAATGCTCCAATGGATGCGCTCGGGATCCCCGGGGAAGATGGGGCAGGTTTCGCTGGCCCGGTCACAGACCGTGATCACGTAGTCGAACGGCTGGGCCAGGAATTCGTCCAGGTGCTTGGGTCGCTGGCCGCTGATGTCGATCCCCCGGGCATCCATGGTCCTGGCGGCCAGTGGGTGTACGCGGGTGACCTCTGTACCCGCGCTGGCCACATCGACCTTGTCCCCTGCCATGTGCCGCAAGATCCCCTCGGCCATCTGGGACCGCGCGCTGTTGTGGGTACAGAGGAAGAGCACCCGGACCCGGGTTCCCTCCGGGGTCAGCGGGATGTTCCGGTCCTCGGCGTGCTCCTCTCCGAGCCCCGGATGGAGGGCTTCTCCTGTGCTCATGAGCATCCCCTTCAAACGGTCGAGATCCAGGCTGTAGTAGACGTCCCGCCGGTCGGCCGCGCTTCGCCGCTCCTTGACCAGGGCGTGCTCCCGCAGCTTCCGGAGATGGTAGGAAACGAGGTTCTGCGGCTGTTGGAGGACTCGGACCAGCTCCTGGACCCGCCGGTCGCTGAACGCCAGGGCCTCCAAAAGCTTCCAGCGCTGTTCGTCGGCCAGGAGCTTGAGAAACGGGGGGAACCCCGCGGTGGCTTCCATGGTGCATCAATATAGGTTGATGCAATTCGGGTTGCAAGAGTTCATCCCACAACAGCCCGAACACCTCCCCCACCTGCTCCCGCTGTTATGGGGCTTCCGGAAGATTCACTTGCGTCGGACGGACCGGTGGCAGGGGCCGGATCTGCACTCGCAAGCCTGCCTGCTTGGCGACGGTCTCAAACCATGAAATCCGTCTGCATTCAGGTTCCTCTGAATCGTGCCTTCAGGCACATCCGTGGCTAGCCCCAGGTTTCCAACCCGGGGCGCGGAAGGAGGACAAACCTTGGATTGTGAGACCGCCAACCTCGGCTCGCGTCGGCCTTCTCCGCCCCAGGTTGGAAACCTGGGGCTAGCCACTTCGTCAAAGCCGTGAACAGGCTCAGACAGCTTGAGAAGGTCGGCCTTCCCGCTCTCTGCGACAGTGGCGTCAGGTTTGTCCATGGTGAGCCCCCTACATCAACCCAAACACCTCCCCCACCTGCTCCCACCCGATCCGCATCAGGAACGTGTTGTTCCTTCCGTAGGACTTGCTCCCCAGGATGAAGAACCCCGGCTCGGGGTTGGTCAGGGTGTCGGCGCCGTGGGTGGTCTGGGCGAGGCAGTCGCTCGAACCGGCTCCCAGGAGGGCGGCGGAGAGCTTGATGGGGCCGCAGGTGGCGTAGCACTCGTGGACCTGGAGTTGGCGGTAGAGGGTGTGGTCTCCCACGGAGCCGGTGAGCGAGAGGATGCGGTCGACCTCCACGGTCTCCCGGTGGTTGCCGTTTTTCAGGGTGACCTGGAAGCGGCCGTTGGGCCTGGCGATCTCTTCGACGACCATGCCGCTTCGGGTTTCGACGGCGGGCGAGGCTCCTCCCGCGAGGGACTGCGCGTCGGCGGCGAGGCGGGAGCGCTCGGGGAGGGAGTCTCCTTCGTGGGTGCCCCAGCCGGGCTCGGCGTCGCGGAGGACCCAGACGACGCGGGTGCCCGGGGCATCCTTGGC
>DATEIO010000604.1:0-8576 GCA_035278895.1 Thermoanaerobaculia bacterium
CGCCTTCCTCTACGTGCGCCCCGCGCTGCTGCCCGCGCTCCGCCCCGCCGCCACCGGCTGGATCGCCTCCGCCGACCCGCTCTCCTTCGCCCCGCCAACCGGCTGGGCCGACGGCGTACGCCGCTTCGCCGGAGGCACCCCCGCGGTGCTCCCATCGCTGTTTTCACGCCCAGGCCTCGCCATCATTCGCCAGATCGGAATCGAAGCGGTCCGCCGCCAGTCTCTTGCACAGACCGATCACATTATCGCCCGAGCCGACGAAGCGTGCCTCGCCGTCGCCACCCCGCGTCCCCACGAAAGACGCGGCGGCATCGTCGCGCTGCGCTTCCCCGGTGACGCCATGGTGGCGCGTGATCTCGTCGAGAGCGGATTCATCTGCAGCTACCGCGGAGGCCTCCGCATCGCACCGCACTTCTACAACACCGACGAAGAAATCGATCTCTTCATGGACGAGCTCGTGCACCACGCAAGGAGAGCCGCATGAACGCGCGTTCTCTCCTGGCACTGCTTTTCAATGCCAGCAAGGCCCTGGACCTGCTCCAAACCGCGCGCGATCTCGGCATCCTCGAGCGACTCGACGCGGGCCCGGTCACCCTCCGCGACCTCGCTGAAGCCATCCACGCCCGTCCCTTGCGCCTCTACAAATTCCTGGACGGCCTCGAAAGCCTCGGCCTCGTCGAGCGCCGCCAACCCTCGGACGACCTCCTCACCACCGAGTACGTCTCCGTCGAGCCGCTCGTCCCCGCCGTGGAAGCCGTGCTCGGAGAAAATTCGATCGAACGCGACCGCGACCGCTATCCCTGGCGCGACATCCACGGCCGCCTCGGCGAGGTTCTCACCGGAGGTCTCGACACCCAATTCGCCTGGCCGCCCGAGACCGAAGAAGACGTGCGAGGCTTCGAGCAGAGCATGGCCGCCGGCTGCGGCCCCATCATCGAATCCCTCCGCGCGGCCCAAGGAGAGATCTTCAACTCCCACAGACGCTGGCTCGACGTAGGAGGCGGAGACGGCACCGTCGCCGAAACACTCCTTCAAGCCGACCCGGGCCTCACCTGCGACATCTTCAATCTTCCGCCGGTCGCCACCCTCGTCGAAAACCGCGCCCGAGCCGCCGGCCTCACCGACCGCCTCGGCTTCGCCGGAGGCGACTTCCTCGCCGGCCCCCTCCCCGCCGGCTACAACGTCCTCTCCTTCGTCCGCGTCCTCCACGACTGGCCCGCCGACGTCGCCCGCACCCTCCTCGAAAAGGCCTGGCACGCCCTTCCCCCGGGCGGTCGCCTCGTCATCTGCGAGGAGTTCCGCACCCGCGAACGGCTGGCCATCCAGTTCTTCTGGACCTACTTCCTGATCGGGGTGGACGCTTGCACGAGCCGGTTGCGGGAGGTGGAATGGTATACGGAGGTGCTCACCACGCTCGGCTTCGCGGACATCCAGGTGATTCCCGGAGCTTTCGACGTGGTGGTGGCGACACGAATGTGAGCCCGGCTGTCGATTCCTCCCCTCCTCGTTCGACCATCAGGTAGAGCCGGCCATTTCCGGCCGAACGGACCTGATGAGAGAGAGGAGGAGTCATGGCCAACCTTCAGAGAATCACCCCGGGTCTTTGGTTCGATAGCGAAGCCGAGGACGCCGCTAACTATTACGTCTCGATCTTCAAAAATTCCCGGATCTGCGAGATCACCCGGTACGGAGAAGCCGGGAGGGAGATCCACGGAAAGCCTCCAGGGAGCGTCCTGACCGTGGAATTCGAGTTGGACGGGCAGAAATTCACCGCGCTCAACGGTGGCCCGATCTTCCAGTTCAACGAAGCCGTCTCGTTCCAGATCGCCTGCGAGACCCAGGACGATGTGGACTACTACTGGGAAAAGCTCACGCAGGGCGGGGACGTAAACGCCCAGCAGTGCGGCTGGCTCAAGGACAAATTCGGGCTCTCCTGGCAGGTGGTCCCCACCATCATGTCCGAGCTCCTGAACGACCCCAACTCCGAAAAATCCCAGCGGGCCTTCGCGGCCATGATGCAGATGAAGAAGATCGACATCGAGGCGCTGAAGCGGGCGTACGACGGGAGGTAGGGGGAGCTGGTCGCTCCCCTGGAGCGACGTTCTGGGAGCCCACCCTCTTATACATAAGTCGCAGCCGATCGGAGCGCATCCCAATGTAGAGACGCCACGTGGGGCGTCTCCGGATCGGAGAGAACGGCCTGGATGGACGAGAGACTCCGCGGCACGTCATTGTTTTCGGGAGGATTTCACCGCCTCGGAGACGCCCCACGTGGCGTCTCTACATTGGGGATCTTGCTGAAGGAGGTTTCTCCCGAATTTCCCGGATTCGCGGCGCCGAAGAAGATGTATCCGTACGTCGCCCGGAGGGCGATATACTTTGCCGCCATGAAGAAACCCATCGCGCTGTTCATGCTCGCCGCCCTGACCCTCCTTGCACCTTCCGCCCATGGCGATCAGGCCAAGGCGCGCGAACAGCTCGCGAAAGACGGCATCGCCTTCACGCCGGAGGCGTTCCTGGGAGCCGTCGCGGCAGGAGACTCCGCGCACGCCAAGTTGTTCCTGGAGGCCGGCATCGATCCCGCGGTGAAAAATCCCTCCGGCCGCACCGCTCTCTGGATCGCCACCGAAATGCGGCAGCTCGAGGTCCTGAAGACCCTTCTGGCGGGAGGTGTCGCACCGAACGACCAGAACGCTCCGATGATGGACGGCGGCAAGTCGATCGTCTTTGAAGCGGTCGATACTGGCGATGCTTCATTCGTGCGCGCTCTGGTCGAAGCGGGGGCGGACGCCAAGAAGGCCAACGACTACGAGGTTCCGCCTCTCTCCGAGGCGGCGCGCGTGGGCAATCTCGAAATGTGCCAGATCCTGCTCAAAGGCGGCGCCGATCCGAACGCCGCGCCCGCTGGATTTCCCCTCCTCTTCGGTCCGGTCAACGAAAACCATCTCGAAGTCGTCAAGCTCCTCCTCGACTCCGGTGCCAAGCTCGGCGATCACAAACAGGCTTTGATTGACGCGGCTCCGACCCCGGAGATCCGGGCCGTGCTTGAAGCGGCGGAGTAGGCCCGGCGGCCTACCTCTTCGGACCGTTGTAGGTCGACGGAATCCAGTCCGGATCTTCCTGGGCGCGCCGTTCGAAGGAGAGGAAGTCGTAGTAGCCGCAGCGGCAGGTTCCAGGATAGGTGCGGCAGATTCCGGGCCGCGCTTCGTAGACGGTGCAGTTCCGGGTCTTGCGGTCCAGGAAACGGCAGGCCGTGCCGTAGATCGGGTCGGGCCGGTGGCGCAGGATGCGCTCTCCGGGCTCTTCGCCCTTCCTGGTAAACTTGAGCGCCGCGACCTCGGGGGCCAGCCCGAAGTGCTCCGCGAGGCGCACCACGTCGATGTCCTCGATCGGGATCCTCGGGTAGGAGCAGCAATAGGAGGGGCAGCGGTCGCAGTTGTAGAAGTTTTTCATCGGGGTTCCCTCGGAGAGGGAGCATACCTGGGTTTCGGGGGAAATGTTCACTTCGGAGATCGAGATGACGACGAGAGCCTTGCCGATCCTCACCGCTTCCCTGCTCGTGCTCGCGGGCGCCACCTTGCCGCTCCCGGCCGCCACGCCCGCGGAGGAGGTGTTTCCAGTCCCCGACAGCATCATTGCCACGGGCGTTCCGCCGATCCCGCTCGCGGGGACCGAGGGGCTGGCGCCCTACGAGAACATCCGCATCGCCAACGCGGTGGATTGGCATCCCACGGAGCGGCGCGTCCTCATCCGCACGCGGTTCGGGGAGACGAACCAGCTTCACGAGGTGGCGATGCCTCTGGGCGCGCGCACGCAGAAGACGTTCATGCGCGAGCAGGTGATGGACGGCGCCTACCGGCCGAACGATCCCTCTCAGATCGTGTTCCAGTTGAACGAGGGGGGCGCCGAGAACTTCCAGCTTTTCCTGCTCGACACGAAGACCGGACTCTACCGGCGCTTCACGGACGGCCAGCACCGCTATATGGATCCCCGCTGGTCGCGCAGCGGCAAGCTCATCGCCTACGGCAGCAATGCCAGAAACGGACGCGATGTGGACCTCTACGTGGCCGATCCGTCGACGCCGGGAAGCGAGCGGCGGGTGGCCGAGGTGTCGGGCGACTGGACGGTGGCCGACTGGAGCCCGGACGATCAGCGGATTCTGATGCGCGAGTACATTTCGATCAATGAGTCGTACCTGCACTGGGTGGACGTGGCGACCGGCCGGATGCACGCCATCACTCCGCGGCAGGCTTCGGGCGCCCCCACCGTCTCCTACCTGGGCGGACAGTGGTCGCGGGACGGCAAGTCGGTCTATGCCCTGAGCGATCTGGACAGCGAGTTCATGCGGCTCGTTCGCATCGATCCGGACGGCGGGCGCCAGACCGTGCTCTCCGGCGCCATTCCGTGGGACGTCGAGGAGTTCGAGCTGTCGGAGGATGGAAAGGTCCTCGCGTTCTTCGTCAACGAGGACGGCGTGAGCCGGCTGCATTTCCTCAACACCGAGACCGGGCAGGCGCTCCCCACTCCCGAGCTCCCGGAAGGCGTCGCGGGGAACCTGCTCTTCCGCCCCGGCTCGCACGAGGTGGCCTTCTCGCTGAGTTGGGCCCGCTCGCCCAACGACGTCTACAGCTATGACGCGGACACCCGGAAGCTCGAACGCTGGACGGCGAGCGAGGCCGGGGGCCTGTCTCCGGAGAGGTTCGTGGTGCCGGAGCTCGTGCGCTTCCCCACCTTCGACACCGTCTCCCCCGGCGGCGCGAAGCGGACGATTCCGGCGTTCATCTACCGGCCAGCCGCGGACCGCTTCCCGGGCAAGCGCCCGGTCTTCATCACCATTCACGGCGGCCCCGAGGCGCAGGCGCGGCCGACCTTTCAGGGCAGCTACAACTTCATTCCGGACGATCTCGGCGTGGTCCTGATCGTACCCAATGTGCGCGGCTCGACGGGGTATGGCAAAACCTATCTGAAGCTCGACAACGGCGAGCTGCGGGAGAACTCGGTCAAGGACATCGGCGCGCTCCTCGACTGGATCGCGACCCAACCCGACATGGACGCCTCCCGCGTGATGGTGGGTGGCGGCTCCTACGGCGGCTACATGGTGCTCGCCTCGATGGCCTTCTACTCCGACCGCCTCTGCTGTGCCTGGGATTCGGTGGGCATCAGCAATTTCGTGACGTTCCTCGAGAACACCCAGGACTACCGCCGCGACCTGCGCCGGGCCGAGTACGGCGACGAGCGCGATCCGAAGATGCGGGCCTTCCTGGAGTCGATCGCCCCCGCCAACCACGCAGACCGCATCAAGCGTCCCCTGATGGTTTCCCAAGGCGCGAACGATCCGCGCGTGCCGCTCTCCGAATCGGACCAGATCGTGGCCAAGGTGAAGGCGAACGGCGTGCCCGTCTGGTACCTCGTGGGCAAGGACGAGGGCCACGGGTTCCAGAAGAAGAGCAATACGGATTATCAGCGGGCGGTGCTGTTCGAGTTCATGCGGCGGAATCTGCTGGGGGAGGGGCAGGCGGGGAAGTAAAAAACCCACCCACCCGGGCCCTCACCCCAACCCTCTCCCAGCCCCCTCCCCATCCGCCGGGAGAGGGAGCCTTTGCAAACAATGTTTGAAGCTCCCTCCTCTCCCGGAAGGTGGGAGGGGGCTGGGAGAGGAGGGTTGGGGAGGTGAGGGTCCTACCCCGCCGGGTGAACCGCCACCCGGTTCTTGCCGCTGCGCTTGGAAAGCAGGAGCGCCTCGTCCGCGGCCTGATACAGGTCCTGCGGGCTGGTCATGGCGCGGGTGAGCTCGGCGATTCCGAAGGAGCAGGAGACCTGGATCTTGATGTCTCCGTAGCGGTGGTCGTAGCTCAGGATCCGGTCGCGGAGCTTGGTGGCGAGGGCTTCGGCACCGGCGGCGTCGGTTTCAGGGGCGAGAATGACGAACTCGTCCCCTCCCACGCGGGAGAGGATCTGCTCGGGGCGGACGAGATCGCGGGCCAGCGAGGCGATCTGCTTCAGGATGAAGTCCCCGCAGAGGTGGCCGTAGGAATCATTGATCGTCTTGAACTCATCGAGGTCGAAGATGATCAACGAGAGCGGCCGGTGGTGGCGCTGGGCGCGGGCGAATTCGCGCTGGACCTCTTCTTCGTACTTCCGCTTGTTGAAGACCTCGGTCAGCCCGTCCTTGGCCACGAGCTCGTAGATCGCGAGGTGATACGCGCTCTCGACGTCCTGCTCGTGGAGGAATTTGAAGTGGACGGCGGCAGTCTGAAAACGGTCGCCGCTTCTGAGCACGGTCCGGCCGTGGATGGGCTGGCCGTTCACGTAGGTGCCGTTCGTGCTCCCCAGGTCTTCGACGGTGACGACCGGCCCCACGTAGCGCAGGCGGGCGTGCTTGCGGGAGATCGACATGACCTCCGGCAGGCTGATGCCCACGGCGCCGGAGCGGCCGATCTCGAGCGTGCTCCCCGGGGAGAGGCGGTAGCGCGAGCCCAGCCGCTGGCTCTCGGGGTGCGCGATCAGGATGATGTCGGCTTCGGATTCGGGCTGCGCGAAGCGTTCGGCGCGCTCACGGGTCGCGTTCTCGAACGTCTGCGTCATCCCGCTCTCGTGGAGAGCCGAGATGTCGATGTCATCGGTGTCGGTGTCGCCGCGGCTCAGGAGGTCGCGGGAATCCGAGCGGTACCGTTCGTCCATGGTGCTCCGGGTCGGTCTGATCGTCCAAGATCAGGGTATCACACCGAAAAGCCACGACAAGGACTGCCGGGACAACAAGGAACGCAAGAACATCGAAAGCAATAAAAAATCGGGCCCTTAGCGGCCTGACAGCATGGCTCGCAGCACGTGGCGCGCGACTTCGGGGTTTTCGCGCAGCCGCCGCATGGAGTACGGGTACCAGTCGCGCCCGTAGGGCACGTAGACGCGTAGCCGGTGGCCGGAGGCGATCAGGATCCGGCGGAGCTCTTCGTCCACCCCCAGGAGCATCTGGAACTCGTACTGGTCGCGCTTCAGGCCGTACTTGTCGACGAGGCCTGAGGCCGCGCAGGCCAGGTACTCGTCGTGGGTGGCGATCCCAGTGTAGATCCCCCGGGCGAGGAGCTTTTCGAGCGCCAGGATGTAGTTGGCGCGCACGGTGTCGAACCCCTTCCAGGCGACCTTCCGGGGCTCGACGTAGATCCCCTTGCAAAGCCTGACGCTCGCCCCTTTTTCCGGAAGGTTGTCGATGTCCGACAAGGTCCGGCGCATGTAGGCCTGGAAGACCTCGCCCAGGTTGCCGTAGCGGGGCTGGAGCTCTTGGTAGATGCGGAGCGTCGCATCCGTGGTCGTGTGGTCCTCCATGTCGATGCGGACGAAGTTGCCGTATTTGCTCGCGACCTGGGCGATGCGGTCGACGTTGTCGCGGCAGAAGCCTTCGTCGATCTTCAAGCCCAGGAGAGTGAGCTTGATCGACACGTTGGAGTCGAGCTGGTGCTTGTCGATGGCGTCGAAGACGTGGACGTACTCCTCGACCGCGGCCAGGGCCTTTTCGCGCTCCGCGACCTCTTCGCCCAGGACGTCGATCGTGGACATGGCCCCCTGAGAGCTCAGATTGCGCACCACGGCGACCGCTTCGTCCAGGGTCTCGCCCGCGACATAGCGCGAGGCGACCCGGCCGACGATGGCCTTGGGGACGAGGGGCAGGGTGGAGACCAGCAGGCGGTTGAACGCACTCATCGCGTGCCCCTCTCCTCAAGCGGCTTCATCGTGTCTTGGCTCGTAAATCAGGCAACCGTGGGCTGCGCGGCCGCGGCGGTCACGGGATGCGGATCGTCCACCACCCAGCGGACCGACTTGGAGCAGGGGCAGGCCCCGCCCACGCGGCGGAGGCTCGGCATCTTGCCGGCGGCCTCTTCCGGCTTCATCGTTCCGGCCGCGACCTGGTTCAACGCCTCCACGTAGTCCTTGAAGTCGCGGCTCGCGAAGTAGGCCTCGGGGAGGTTCCGGAGCAGGTGCTGCAGGTACTCGGGGGCCGAGGTGAGCTTCTCGCCGTTCACCCCTACCATGGTGAAGGCAGCGACGCCCCGGCGCCGGAAGAAGTCCGGGTGCGGAATGTGGAGGAGGTCCTCCCGGCGCACGCCTTCGACGGTCTCGCCCGCGAGGATGCGGTCGAGGACGGTCTCGGAGTCGCCGTGCGTCAGGTTCTCGATCCGCGCCCGCAGGTAGCGCAGATTCAGGTCGCGGACGAGCTTCTCGACCTCTTCGTAGTACTGCTTCTGGGCCTCGGAGTTCTTCATGGGCTTCAAGCCGTAGCGGACGTTCGTGCCGCCGCCGCGCTCGTCGCCGAACATCTCGAGGCCCCGGGGGAGCCACTTGTTCAGGGTCTTCTGGAGCACCTGGACGGTGACAAAGGCCTCGCCCTTGGCCGCGCTGGTCATGAAGCGGCGCATGGGGACGACGCCCGCGGCCAGGTGGAACGCCTCTTCGCGGAGCATCTGCGGCATGCTCTCGGCCATGGGCTGGTAGGCCGAGATCTTCTGCATGGCGAGCTGGTACTTGCCCACCCGGTCGATCAGGGCGCAGAAGACGACGTTGTCGACGAAGGAGTCGAAGTC
>DATEIO010000605.1:0-5689 GCA_035278895.1 Thermoanaerobaculia bacterium
CCCTGTTCCAGGACCTGATCGACCGTGACCGGATCTTCTATCTCACCTCCGAGCCGGTGCCCGCGGCGGACGTCGTGGACATCCTGCGCGGTGCGGCCGAGCGCTGGCGCACCCGGGTGCCGGTACCCGAAGGGGAGATGCCGCGCTGGGACCCGGTCGAAGGGCGGCTGATCGCGGCGGTGCGCACGATCGCCGCGCGGCGGGAGCCGGCGGCGGCGGCGCGGGCCGCGGCCGAGGCGGCCGAGGAGCTCTCTGGAGCGGAGCGGGGCTACTGCCTCCTCTACGAGCCAGCTACGGACGTGCTCTGGTCCGGCAGCGAAGGCTCTCCGGACGAGCGCCGGGAGAGCGCGGCCGTGGGGCTCGTGAGCTTCGTGACGCGGACCGGCCGGCCGGTCGTGGTCGAGCGGCTGAACCGCGACCCCCGCTTCGACCGCGAGGCGGACGATCCGAACGGCCTGGGCGACGAGCGCTTCGCGGCGCAGCCCATCCTGGGTCCGGACGGCAAGGTGCTCGCCGTGCTCGCCGTGGTGCGCCCCCCGGAGGCGGACCCCTTCTCAGAGGCCGACCTCCGGCTGCTCGGCCGCCTGGCCGAACAGGCGTCCCCCACCTTCGTCCAACTCCGTCTGCTCCAGAACGAGGGAGCGCCCGTCCGCCTCTACGCCGAAGGGCTCTTCCGCGACAAGGCCATCGAGCACCACCAGGACGGCCTGCGCGGCGAGGGCGACCTCCTGCGCGCCGATCCCGGCTGGATCCGCTGGACCTACCGCCTGCTCGTGGCCGTGGTCGTGGCGGGCTTCCTGTTCAGCGTGCTCGCCAAGGTCCGCGAGTACGCCTCGGGCCCGGCCGTGGTGCGGCTGGGCGGGCGGACGGACGTCACGGCCACGAGCGACGGCACGGTGAGCGACGTCCTCGTCCGCCCGGGGCAGCGGGTGGAGGCCGGGCGCCTCCTCGTCCGCTTCCACGGCTCCCGCGAGGCCGCGGAGCTCGAGCGGATCGAGCGGGAGTTCGAGCTCCAGCTCATCAACCGGCTGAGGAACCCTGCGGACACCACGGCCGAGCGCGCGCTCCTGACGCTCGGGGCCGAGCGCGAGCTCGCCCGCGCACGTCTGGCCGAGCGGGAGGTGCGGGCCCCCCGGGCCGGCCTGGTGAGCGACCTGCGCGTGCGGTCCGGGCAGCGGATCGGCCCCGGGCAGGTGCTCCTCTCGCTCGCCGGAGAGGGCGGCGAGCCGGTCGTGCTCGCGCTCCTGCCGGGGCAGTACCGGCCGCTGCTCAAACCCGGCATGGACCTCCGCCTGGAGCTTCAGGGCTACCGCTACACCTACCAGCACCTCACCGTGACCGCGGTCGAAAACGAGGTGATCGGCCCCACCGAGGCCAAGCGCTACCTGGGAGAGGAGATCGCCGACGCCGTGCCCCTGAACGGTCCGGTCGTGCTGGTCTCGGCCCGGCTCCCGTCCCCCACCTTCGAGGTGGAGGGCAAGACCCGCCGTTTCCACGATGGCATGTGGGCCCAGGCCGAGGTCCGCGTCCGCTCCGAGCGGGTGCTGATTGCGCTGATCCCGGCGCTGCGGGCCCTTTTCGAGGATGCCGATGCCTGAGCCCGTGGAAACCCCCGGGATGCCGCCGCCGTCCGGCCGCCCGCCGCTCGTCCGCCGCTTCCCGGCGCTCGAAAAGCTGGTGTGGTCCCGCGGCCGGCGCGTGCCCTACGTCCAGCAGACCACGCCGTCGGACTGCGGTGCGGCTTCGCTCACCATGGTGCTCGCCTACCACGGCAAGCACCTGCGGCTGGACGACGTGCGCAAGGTCACGGGCTTCGGGAGAGACGGCGCGGACGCCCTGGCGCTCCTGAACGGTGGCCGGGCCTTCGGCCTGCGCGGCCGGGGCGTCAAGGTCGAGGACGTGGACGATCTGAAGTTCCTCCCGCCGGCTTCGATCCTCCACTGGCAGTTCAACCACTTCCTCGTGTTCGAGCGGCTGACGCCCGACGGGGCCGACGTCGTGGACCCGGCGGGCGGGCGGCGGCGGGTCTCCCGAGAGGAGCTCGACCGCTCGTTCACGGGCGTGGCCCTGACCTTCGAGCCGAGCGAGGACTTCGAGCCCGAAGAGGCCCGTCCGCGCGGGGTGGACCGTTACCTGCGCCTGCTCAAGGACCACTCCGCGGTCTTGAAACGGATCGTGGTCACCTCGGGGCTCGTGCAGCTCTTCGCGCTCGCCGTGCCTCTCCTGATCGGCGCTTTGGTCGACCGGGTGATCCCCAGAGGCGACGTCCACCTCCTGGCTGTGCTCGGGGCGGGCCTCGCGGCCATCGTGCTGTTCAACTTCCTGGCGTCGCTCCTGCGCTCGCATCTGCTCCTCTACCTGCGGACGCATCTCGACGCCCGGATGACGCTCGACTTCCTGGACCACATGGTCGACCTCCCCTACGCCTTCTTCCAGCAGCGCTCGGCGGGCGACCTCATCATGCGCCTGGCGAGCAACGCCACGGTGCGAGAGATCCTCACCTCCGGGGCCCTGTCCGCGATCCTGGACGGCCTCATGGTGACCCTCTACCTCGTGCTGCTGTTCGTGGCGAGCCCGGGGCTGGGCCTTCTCGTCCTGGGATTGGGCGCGCTCCGGGTGGGCCTCTTCCTCTTCACCCGGAAAAAGCAGCGGGACCTGATGTCGCGCTCGCTCCAGACCGAGGCGCGGTCCCAGACCTACCAGGTGAACCTGCTCGCGGGCATCGAGACGCTCAAGGCCTCGGGAGCCGAGCACCGGGCCGTGGAGCAGTGGTCCCACCTCTTTGTGGACGTCCTGAACATCTCGCTCGACCGCGGCCGGCTCCAGGCGTTCGTGGACTCGACGCTCGCGGCGCTCGCCACGGCCTCGCCGCTCGTGGTCCTCGTCTACGGCGCGGTCCAGGTGCTCCAGGGCAACCTCTCGCTCGGCACCATGCTCGCCCTGAACGCCCTGGCCGCGGGATTCCTGACGCCGCTCTCCCAGCTCGTGTCGACCGCGTTCCAGCTCCAGCTCCTGGGGAGCTACCTGGACCGCATCGACGACGTGCTCGAAACGCCTCGCGAGCAGGACCCCGCGACCGTGTCCCAGGCGCCGAAGCTCAAGGGGGGCATCCGCCTGGACCACGTGAGCTTCCGCTACGGGCCGTTCGCGCCCTGGGCCGTGCGGGACGTCTCGGTCGAGATCCCGCCCAACCGCTTCGTGGCGATCGTGGGCCCCTCGGGCGCGGGCAAGTCCACGCTCGCCTCCCTCCTCGTGGGCCTCTACCAGCCGACCGAAGGGAAGATTCTCTTCGACGGCGCCGACCTCTCGGAGCTCGACTTCCGTTCCGTCCGCCGGCAGGTGGGCGTCGTGCCGCAGCACCCCTACCTCTTCGGCGCGAGCGTCCGGGGCAACATCAGCCTCTCCGACCCCTCGCTCCCGCTCGCCCGGGTGGTCGAGGCGGCTGAGCGCGCCCACATCCACGAGGACATCCTGGCCATGCCCATGGGGTACGACACGATCGTGGCGGACGGCGGCGCGTCGCTTTCCGGCGGTCAGCGCCAGCGCATGGCTCTCGCCCGCGCCCTCGTCCACCGGCCGGCCATCGTGCTGCTGGACGAGGCCACGAGCTCGTTGGACACCGTCACCGAGCGGAAAATCCAGCGCGAGCTCGAGGCGATCAAGGCCACGCGCATCGTGATCGCCCACCGCCTGAGCACGATCCGCGAGGCCGACCTGATCCTCGTCATGGAGGACGGCAGGATGGTGGAGCAGGGCCGCCACGACGAGCTGGTGGCCAAGGGCGGCGTTTACGCCAGCCTGATCGCCGCCCAGCTCGAAAAGGAACGGCAGAGAAAGGCGGCGGAGGTCTGATCCGCCTCTACGGGCTCACCCCGAACGGCACCCGTACCGTCTTGGTCACGGAGCTCGTCCCCGCGGCGTTCGTAACCGTGAACGTGACCTCGTAGCTCCCGTCCACCGCGTAGGCGTGCACCGGATTCTCCTGGTTGCCCGCGCCTCCGTCCCCGAACGTCCACCGGAAGCTCGTGCCCCGGCCGCCTGTGGAGGTGTTGGTGAACTGCACCGTCCGCGGGTTGTTCTGCGGCGAGGGGTAATCGAAGGTGAAGTTCGCGATCGGCGGGCCCAGATCGCCCCGGCAGCTCGTGTCGGTCGGGTTGTAGGAGTAGGCCGACAAGAGCGTGTCCGCGCAACCGGTGGACTGGTCGGTGACCTTGACGTCCACGGCCTTGGGCTGATTCCGGGTGCCGGTCGTGCCGTCGTTGTTGTCGTCGCAGGACACGGTGGGGAATGTGCCCGTGAAGGCGGGCGCCGTTGCCGTGATCTGGCTCGTGTTGCCGGAGACGGACGCGCTCGCGACCCCGCCGAACTCCACCCGCAGGCGGGAGAGGTTGGTGGGGAAGGTGCCGCTGATCGTCACCGCCGTCCCCCCTGCCTGCGGGCCGGAGGTGGGCGAGACGCTCTGCAGGAAGGAGCCATCGACCGTGTAGGAGAAAGTCGAGCTGCTGGTCGCGCTCTGTCCCGTGCGCAGGTTGGTCACGGTGACCGGCCCGCTGGGACCGCTGCACCCCGTGGTGGTGATGGACGGCGCATTCACGATGATTCGGGTGTCCGACTCCACAGTCACGCTGTCGTTCGGCTGCACCACCCCGGCGAGCTTCACCTCGGTCGGCCGGCCGAAGCCCCGGCCCGTGATGACGACCCGCCCGCCCGTGGCGGCCGGAATCGACCGCGGCGAGACGTTGGTGATGAAGAGGTCGTCCCCATAGCGGAAGGCCGAGTGGGAGACCGTGGAGAAGCCGGTCCCCTGGTTCAGCACCTGGACGTCCACGAGCTTGTCGAAGAGGTCGGCGCCGATCCCGGAGGCGGCCGGGGTGCGCACCTCGATCTCGGTCGGGGTGACGGACACGACCTGCCCCTGGGCGCCGTCGAAGCCGGACGCCGTCTGGAATCCGAAGAAGACCTGGACCGGCGACACGAAGCCCGTGCCGAGGATCGACACCACTTCGCCGCCGCTGTTCCTCCCCCCGGCCGGGACGACCGAGAAGATCACGGGCCGGTCCTGCGGGACCTCCGGGCCGTTGATGTACGTGAAGCCGCCCGCGAGCGTGTCCGAGGCCGGCGTGGGCTGGCTGAGCGCGTTGGTGACCACGACGGAGACCGTGAGCGTCGTCCCTACGTCCACGGGCGTGGGGGAACGGGGGGTCGTGGCCTTGATCGTCCCCGCATCCGTGACCCTGGCGTCCGTCGCCACCACGTTGTTGAACGTCACCCTCACCGGGGACACGAACCCGCCGCCGGTGATCGTGACCGGAGTCCCGCCCTCCTGCGTGCCGAGGTTGGGCGTGATCGCCGTGAGGAAGAAGACCGGCACCTGGATCGGCAGGCTGAACCCCCGCGACGTGCTTCCCACCTGGATCAGGAGGTTCGCGGTGCCCGCCTGCGTGCCGGGATAGAAGTCGACGGTCGCCGTGCCGCCGGAGAAGGTGAGCTCCGTGGCAGTCAGGGGATTGCCCGTGGCCCGGAAGCTCCCCAGGTTCGTGGTGATGGCCCCGGTCGTGCCGTCGGGAGCCGGCTGGTTGTTGGCGAGGCTCGTGGCCGTGATCGTGATCTTCGCCGGCGCCTGCGAGCCCGGCGCGATGGTCGACGGGTTGGACGTCACGTTGATCGAGTAGGCGTCGCTCCCCGACCC
>DATEIO010000606.1:0-2075 GCA_035278895.1 Thermoanaerobaculia bacterium
ACCTGAAAGCCCGACACCTTGAGCAACACGGCAACATCCGGCTGGCGCCTCCCGGACCGTCTGCAGTCCTGGTATCGCGTCTGCGGATCGCGGGACCTGCCCCCCGGCGGAGTCCTGCGCTGGGACCTGCCCGGCCGCTCGTTCGTGCTCTTCCGCGGCCGAGAAGACGGCCAGGCGCACGCGCTCGCGGCCCACTGCGCCCACATGGGGACCCACTTGTCGCACGGCGCGGTCGTGGGCGACTCGCTGCGCTGCCCCCTCCACCACTGGGCCTGGGACGGCAACGGCGCCTGCCGGACGGCTCCCGGGCTCCGGCAGCGGGTCTTCCCCGTGGCCGAGCGCTATGGCTCGGTCTTCCTGTTCAACGGTCCCGTGCCCCGCTACCCGGCGCCGGAGCTCTCCTCCGCCGCGGAGGAGAAGATCCGGATGCTCGCGGGCGCGCCCGTGCGCCTGCGGTGCCCCTGGCCGGCGGTCGCCTCGAACGGGTTCGACACGCAGCATCTCGAAAGCGTTCACGGCCGGGCGCTCCGGGAGGGACCGGTGCTCGAACGGCTCGACCCCTACCGGCTGCGCATGCACTCCGTGCTGTCGGTCACCGGGCAAGCGCTCGAAGACCGGGCGATCCGGTGGATCTCCGGAGACCGCGTCCGCCTGACCGTGACCTGCTTCGGGGGGACGGTGATCGCCGTCGAGAGCGACCTGGGGCGGACGCGGAGCGCACTGTTCCTCTGCCTGCGGCCGGTCTCCGAAGGGGTCGAGATCGTGCCTGTCTTCGGCATACACCGGAGCGGCCTGGCCGCCTGGGACGCCCTGCGCGTCCACCTCGCCCGCCGGCTCTACACTGGGTTCATCCGCAAGGACGTGGCGTTCATGGACGACATGCGGTTCCACCCGAGCGCCGGAGGTCCCTTCGATTCTGTTCTCTCCGAATTCCTGGATTTCCTGCGGCAGCTCCCCGAGGACGGAGACGCCCAGGAAATCTCCGAAGCTGTCGTGACGCCCAGAAGGCAAACCCAACCCGCCTGACAGGAGCCGCCGATGAAACCGATGCTCGCCGCCGCCGTCGCCGTCCTGCTGTGGACCGCCCCTTCTCTGGCGCAGGAGCCCGAGGCCGCTGCCCCTCCGGCCGCTCCCGTGGCCGCGGCGCCGTCGCCCGAGGCGCTCCATGACGAGATCCGCGCGATCCGCGACGAAATCCTCGCCGCCATCGCCAAGAGCGATTTCGACGCGATCGTTCCCCACCTTCACCCGAACGTGGTCTTCACCCCTATGAACAACGACGTTCGCCGTGGGCCGGAAGAAGTGCGTGCCTATTTCGACCGGATGCTCAAGGGCCCCGACGCGGTCCTCAAAAGCGTGCAGTTCGACATAAAGGTGGACCGGCTCACCGACATCTACGGGGACACCGGCCTCGCCTTCGGGGACTCGGACGCCGTCTACGTGATGAAAAGTGGCATGGATCTTCCGATCCACACCCGCTGGACCTGCGCCCTGGTGCGCCACGAAGGCCGCTGGAAGATCGCCGCCTTCCACGCCTCCCCGAACGCGTTCGACAACCCGATCCTGGAGCAGAGCAAGAAGGGGGCGATGCTCAAGGCCGGAGGAATTGCAGCCGTGGCCGGGCTTCTTCTCGGCTTCCTCGTGGGGAGGCGCAGGAAAGCGTGAAAACGTCCGAGCCCGTCCCGGGGACCTTGAATATCGCGTTGACGGCGGCGTCCGTCTCCGGGGCGCTCGCCCTGCTCTGGCTCGCCTCGCACACGGAATCCTGGGCCCTCCGGATCGCGGCGGCCGTGACGTTCTCGTTCGTCAACAACACGATCTTCTCGCTGCTCCACGAGGCGGTGCACGGGGTCTTCCATCCCAAGAAGGGGATCAACGAGGCCTTCGGCCGGCTGACGGCGGCGTTCTTCCCCACGGGACTGTCCTTCCAGCGCATCTGCCACCTCGGGCACCACCGGCGGAACCGCTCGGACGTGGAGCTCTTCGACTACGTTCTGCCCGGCGAGAGCCGGCTGGTGAAGGCCGTCCAGTGGTACGGCATCCTGACCGGCGTCTACTGGCTGCTGCCTCCCCTC
>DATEIO010000607.1:0-2019 GCA_035278895.1 Thermoanaerobaculia bacterium
AGGAGATGTTCGGGCCGTGGCTCGAAGGCCACCGGTTGATGGCGAACATCCCGCCGCACCAGCGTTCGGCGCCGTGGCTCCGCTTCAACCGCGTCCACTGCGCCCGCTGGTGGCACGAAAACCTCGTGCTGATCGGCGACGCGGCCCATACCGCTCACTTTTCGATCGGCTCCGGCACCAAGCTCGCCATGGAGGATGCGATCGCGCTCGCGCGCATCGTCCACGGGGAGGAGGATCTCGGGAAGGCCTTGCCGGCTTACGAGGAGGAGCGGAGGACCGAGGCGCTACGGCTTCAGAACGCGGCCCGGAATTCCATGGAGTGGTTCGAAAACGTGCGCCGCTACGCCCGGCTCGACCCGGAGCAGTTCGCCTACAGCCTGCTCACCAGAAGCCAGCGCGTGAGCCACGAAAACCTCCGCCTGAGAGACAGCCGGTATCTCGAAAACGTCGAGCGCTGGTTTGCGAGCCGCGCGAGCCGCGAAGCCCTGCCCAAGGCACCGCCGCCCATGTTCACGCCGTTCACCCTGCGGGGGATGACGGTCGAAAACCGCGTCGTGGTCTCGCCCATGGACATGTACAGCGCGGTGGACGGCATGCCGAACGATTTCCATCTCGTCCACCTGGGCGCCCGCGCGCTGGGCGGAGCGGGGTTGATCGTCACCGAAATGACCTGCGTGTCGCCCGAGGCGCGGATCACCTTGGGCTGCACCGGCATGTACGCGCCCGAGCACGCGGAAGCGTGGCGCCGCGTGACCCGCTTCGTCCACCAGTGGAGCCGCGCGAAGATCTGCCTCCAGCTCGGCCACTCCGGCGCCAAGGGCTCGACCCGCCTCATGTGGGAAGGCAACGACGTGCCGCTGGAGACGGGCGGCTGGCCCGTGATGGCCGCGTCGGCCCGGCCCTACAAGCCCGGCATGCAGGTGCCTCGGGAGATGACCCGCGCCGACATGGACAAGGTGCGGGACGAGTTCGTGCGCGCCACGTCGATGGCGATCGACGCCGAGCTCGACATGGTGGAGCTCCACTGCGCCCACGGCTATCTCCTCTCGGGATTCCTCACGCCGCTTTCGAACCGGCGGACGGACGAATACGGCGGCCCGCTCGAAAACCGCCTGCGCTTTCCGCTCGAGATCTTCCGCGCCATGCGCGAGGTCTGGCCGCGCGACCGGCCCATGTCCGTCCGTATCTCGGCCACGGACTGGGTGGAGGAGGGGATCGACTGCGGCCACGCCGTGGAGATCGCAAAAGCTTTCCATCTGGCCGGGGCCGACATCATTCACGTTTCGGCGGGGCAGACCTCGCCCGACGCCCGTCCCGTCTACGGGCGGATGTTCCAGACGCCGTTTTCCGATCGCATCCGCAACGAAACCGGCATCCCCACGATCGCCGTCGGAAACATCACCGATCCCGATCAGGTCAATTCGATCATCGCCGCCGGCCGCGCCGACCTCTGCGCGCTCGCCCGGCCCCACCTCGCGGACCCCAACTGGACGCTTCACGCCGCGGCCCAGCTCGGCTACACCGCCCAGCCCTGGCCCCTGCAATACCTGACCGGCAAGGAGCAGCTCGAAAGAAACGTCGCCCGGCAGAAACAGGCCGAGCTTCTGGGGACGAGCACGATCTAGGGAGACCCTTTTGAACAATCGCATCCCCCTCTCCGGCCTCCAACCCGAACACTTCGGCTGGAGCGTCGAAGATCGCGTCGCGACCGTCACGATCAACCGCCCGGAGCGGAAAAACCCTCTCACGTTCGCTTCCTACCGCGAGCTGGCTGACACCTTCCACCGCCTCCGGCACGTAGAGGAGGTGAAGGCCGTGGTGCTGACCGGCTCGGGCGACAACTTCTCTTCGGGAGGCGACGTCCACGAGATCATCGGGCCGCTCGTCAAAATGCGCGAGGAGCGGCGGATGGACCGCCTGCTCGAATTCACGCGGCTGACCGGAGACCTCGTGAAGACGATGCGCGCCTGCCCGCAGCCGATCGTCGCGGCGATCGACGGCATCTGCGCCGGAGCCGGG
>DATEIO010000608.1:0-13411 GCA_035278895.1 Thermoanaerobaculia bacterium
CGGCGGAAGGAGGGCTGGTGACCCTTCCCGAGCGGCCTCGGGGCGTCTCCGAGCGCTTCCCTCGCGCCGAAGGTCCCGTTGCAGATGCGGCCTCCAAGGCCGCGAGCCTCCTTCTCCGGATCGCCGGCCTCTCGCTTCACCCCACCATCTTTCAAGGCGAGGATCGCCTCGAGGTGGATCTCTCCGGGGAAGACGTGGACTGGTGCTTCGCGGACGACGGCGAGCTCGTCCTCGCCGTCGAGCACCTCCTCCCGCGCATGATTCGCAGCCTCTCGGGCGAGGCGGTCGCCGTGCGGGTCGACTGCGAGAACTTCCACGAGATCCGCGAAGAGCGCCTCCGAAGCCTCGCCCAGCGCGTGGCCGATGAGGTCCGGAGGAAGGGCCGGCCGCGGATTCTGGAGCCGATGAACCCCGCCGACCGCCGGATCATTCACGTCACCCTGGCGGACGACCCCGGCGTGGTCACCGAGAGCGAGGGAGACGGCTACTTCAAGCGGATCATGGTGCGGCCGGCGTAGGCGGGCTCACCCTCGGAGGTTCAGCGCAAGGGCGGCCGCGAGGCCGCCCTTGGTGTTTCACGTGGAACATTTCGGGGAAGAAAGACCACGGACGAGCACAGACTGGCACCGACCACCACGGACGAACGCGCCCGGTGTCCGTGGTGGTCCGTGTTCGTCCGTGTCAGTCCGTGCTCCCCCCGATGTTTCACGTGAAACACCCGCGATAAGATCCCCCCATGCCCTTCGCCCTCCCTTCCCTCTCCCGAGAAGACTTCGCCGCGGGCATGCGAAATCTCTCCCCCGAGCCCTTGGAAGACCCCGCCATGGACGCCCTCTACGCCCACTACCGGGAGCTCTCGGTCTGGAACCAGCGGCTGTCGTTGATCGGGCCGGGAACGGCCGACGAAATCCTGGAGCGCCACTACGGCGAGGCCCTGGCGGCGCTGCCTCTTGTGCCCCGGGAGGCGCAGGTGGCTGTGGACGTCGGGTCAGGGGCGGGATTCCCCGGAATCGTGCTCGCGGCGGCGCGGCCGGGGCTCGAAATGACGCTCGTCGAGGCCCGTGAACGCAAGTGGTCGTTCCTTCTCGCCGCGGCCCGGAAAGCGTCGTTGCCCTGCCGGGGGCTCAATGCTAGAGTCGTCGTCCCGTTGCCCCCCGGTCTGCCGGAGAGCATCGACGTGGTCACCGCGCGAGCCCTGAAGCTGGATCCCGACGTCCTGGCGGCTCTCGCTGGTCGGCTCGCCGACAATGGCCGCGTCCTGCTCTGGGTAGGCGAACACGACCCCGAACTGCCGCCGGATCTCGTCCCCGGCGGGAGCGTGAGGCTCGCGGGGAGCGAGAAGCGCCGCATCCTGTCTCTCGTGCGCTCTCCTCTCGCGGCCCGGAAGCAGGTTGGAGCATGATCCTCGCCATCGCGAACCAGAAAGGCGGCGTCGGCAAGACCACGACCGCCATCAACCTGGGCGCCGGCCTCGGAGCTCTCGAGCGCCGCGTCCTCCTCGTCGACTGCGATCCCCAGGGAAACGCCACCCGCGGTCTGGGCGGCAAAGCCGTGGAGCCGCACCTCTACCACGCCTTGACCGGCGAGGTCCCTCTGACGGAAACGATCCGCCCCTCGGGCTTCCCCAATCTTGACATCGTCCCCTCGCAACGGGACTTGGTCGGCCTCGAGGTGGAGTTCGTGGGCGAATCGGGGTGGGAGGGACGCTTGAAGAAGATCCTGGGGACGGTTGCGGACCGCTACGACACGATCCTTCTCGACTGCCCGCCCTCGCTCGGCCACCTGACCGTCTCCGCCCTGACCGCGGCGGACGGCCTCCTCGTTCCCCTCCAGTGCGAGTACTTCGCGCTCGAAGGAGTGAGCGAGCTGATGGCCACGGTGCAGCGCATCCAGAAGGGCCTGAACCCGCGCCTCGCCATCGCCGGCATCCTCCTCACCATGTACGACGACCGGACGAACCTCTCGAAGGACGTAGCCGAAGAGATCCGCTCCCACTTCGCCGGGAAGGTCTACGAGACGATCGTCCCGCGCAACATCCGTCTTGCCGAGGCGCCGAGCCACGGCCTGCCCATCTTCCAGTACGACATCAAGTCGCGCGGGGCCGAGGCCTACCTCGCCCTCGCCCGCGAGCTCCTGCGGAGGGCGGCGTGAACCCGAAGAAGCGTGGCCTGGGGCGTGGCCTGGACGCCCTGATCGAGAAACAGCCCGAAGCGCCGCCGCCGCAGGCTCCCACTCGCACTCTGCCGCTCGCGAGCCTGCGGCCGAACCGCCTCCAGCCGCGGACGAGCTTCAACGAGTCCGCCATCGAGGAGCTCGCGGAGTCGATCCGCGCCCAGGGCGTGGTCCAGCCGCTGGTCGTCACCCCTGAGGGGGAAGGGACCTACGCGATCATCGCCGGCGAGCGCCGCTTCCGGGCCGCCCGGCGGGCGGGGCTCGAAGAGGTGCCCGTCGTCATCCGCGAGGTCGCGAACGACCGGGAGCTCCTGGAGCTCGCCCTGGTCGAGAACCTCCAGCGCAGCGACCTGAACGCCGTCGAAGAAGCCGAGGCCTACCTGGCGCTCCAGGAGAAGTTCGGCCTGTCCCAGGAGGAGATCGCGACCCGGGTGGGCAAGGGCAGGCCCACGGTCGCCAACTCGCTCCGGCTCCTGAAGCTCCCCGAGGAGGTGCGGGAGCTCCTGCGGGGCGGCCAGCTCACCGCGGGCCAGGCACGCCCCCTCCTCGCGATCGAGGCGCCCGAGGAGCAGATCGAGCTCGCCCTGCGCGCGGTGCGCGAGGGGCTCTCCGCCCGCGAGATGGAGCGGCTCGTCTCGGCCCCCGCTAAGGAGGCGCCCAAGAAGAAGCCGGCCAAGCCGGTCGAGGTCCACACCGCCGCCGCCCAGGAGAAACTGACCCGGAGGCTCCAGACCAAGGTCGAGATCCGGAGGCGGGGCAAGGGCGGCCTCCTCCAGATTTTCTTCCACTCCGAGGAGGAGCTGATGCGGCTGTACGACGAGCTGATGGAACGGGGAGAGAGCCGATGATCTGGAAGTCGGATGCCAAGCCGAGCGACCTGAACGGATTCCTGGACAGCGGCAGCCACGTCCACGGCGAGCTGCGCTTCGACGCCTCTTTCCGGGTGGACGGCAAGTTCACCGGATCCGTGGCCTCCGAGGGAGACCTGATCGTCGGCGAAGGGGGCGAGGTCGAGGGCGAGCTCGCGGTCGGCCAGATCTTCGTCTCGGGCACGGTCCGGGGGAGCATCCGCGCCTCGAAGCGGATCCAGATCTCCCCCTCGGGCAAGGTCTACGCCGAGATCGACACGCCGGCGCTCATCATCGAGGACGGCGCCTTCTTCGAGGGGCGCTGCTCCATGACTCGCGAGGGAGCCCGTGTGACCGGCCCCCAGCGGGTCGTGGCCAAGGTGCCTTCGGCCGGCTAGCTCCGCGGCTTCGGCAGGGCTTCGTAGGAGGGGAGGACGGTGAGCGGGTGGCGGGCAAGGAAGCCCTTGTCGAAGGCGGAGGTGAGCACCTGGCCGTCCGAGTCCCGGGCCACCGGGAAGCCCAGCGCGTAGAGCAGCGTGGGGGTCACGTCCGCCACGCGTGCCCCGGTCAGGAGGGCGCCGGGGCGGATCCCCTCGCCGTAGAGGAGAAGGATGCCGTCGGACGCTCCGGAGAGGCTCCCTTCGAGGGCCGAGCCGGCCTCCATCCCCCCGAGCAGCCGCTCCCGGAACCCCCGCGGCTCCGCGCCCGCCGCGGAGACGACCGCCATCACCCGCGGCCCCTCCCCCCGTGCCCAGAGCTCGGCCAGAAAGGCGTCGAGCTGGGCATAGTAGGCCGCGACCCGCTCTGCCGCCTCCCGCGCCTCCGGGGTCGGGTCCCCCTGGAACTGCACCGCGTCAAAGCCGCCGAAGAAGCGGCGGGAGACCGCGCGCAGGCCGGGGAGCATGAGGAAGACCGCTCCGGTCTCGCGGTCCTGTTCCACGAGAAACGAGAAAATCGACTGCCGCCAGAGGTCGCCCGTGAGGCTTTCGAGGACGACCGGCGGCGCTCCGGCCCCGAGCTGGCGCCGGAGCGCCGGGTCGAGCTCCTGGGGAGAGAGCCGGAAGAGCCGCGCCCGGGACGCGACGTCCGGCGGCCAGGAGCTCTGCGGCTCGGGTGCGTCGGTGAAGAAGCGCTCCGTCAGCGCGAAGACGGTCTCCTCCGGCACCGGCGCGGACGCCGGCCAGCCCACCATCCCGGAAGAGACTCCCAGGCGGGGGAGGATCTCCCAGAGCGTCAGCGACTCCCGGGAGTAGGTGACGAGCCGGTAGCCGGGATCGCCAAAGGTGCCCCAGTTGCGGAAGGAGATCCCCACGGGGAGGAGCCGGAGCTGGGCATCCGGTCCCGCCCAGGGAGCCCGGTAGACGCGCGCCCCCGTCACTCCGTGCTTGTCGGGGTACTTGCCGGTCGCGAGCGTGATCCAGAGCGCCTCCCGCCGGGGCGGGGAGATCGTCTCGATCCGCCCATAGGCGCCGTCCTTCAGGAGCGTCGCCAGGAACGGAAGCCGGCCCTGGCCCGCGAGCGGCAGGATGGCGTCGAAGGTCGCCGTGTCGATCCCCACGACCCAGAGCTGCGGCCGCAAGCCCGCCTCCACCACTGCGGGCCGCGGTGCCGGGGGCTGCCGCGGCCGGAACGCCTCCCGCCGTTCGATCATGGTGTAGATCGAGAGCAGCGACACGACGGCCAGGAGCGTCTGGCTCCGCCGGCCGTAGCGCCGCCGGTGGAGCGTGTGGAGGAGCGCCGTGTAGAAGCAGATCAGGGCCCCCAGGGAGAGCCAGAGGGCGGTGCGGATCAGCCGGTCGTTGATGCCTGGGGGTAAAAAGTAGGCGAAATACGAGGCGTGCGTTCCGTCGAGGAGCGCCGCGACGGCCAGGGCGGCGGTGATTCCCCAGGGAAGAGCCCTCCGGGCGCGCCGGGGCCGCCTCGCCGTCCATGGCAGGTGGAGCAGGAGGCTCAAAAGCCCCAGGAGCGACCCGTAGAGGCCCAGGCCCGAGAGCACCGGACCGGGCGTGAACGGCAGGCCCGGGTTCAGGAAGAAGATCAGGCCGGCCAGATGAATGCCCGCGAGGGCTCCCGGCAGGAAGCCCCCGGCGGCGACATCGAGAAAACCCGGCCGCGCGAGGCGCGGGCCGCGCCCGGCCTCAGACGATGAAGATGGGACGGTCGACCTCCTGCTCGAAGTCCCAGTTGTACGTATAGCCCGGGAACTCGACCGGAATCGTGTAGCGCACCTTCATCCGCACCCTCTCGCGGGAGAGCTCGACCTCGATGTTCTTGCGCTCCAGCGGAATGTCGAGCTGATCGGCGCGGTCCAGGAGATGCTTCCTCAGACTGTCCGTCGTCGCGTGAGCCGCGGAGAACTTCGCGACCTCATCCATGTAGTCATAGAACTCGGAGCTCTTGATCTTCACCGGGACCGCCTTCCAGGCGATCATGACTCCGATGGTCAGCAGGATCAACCAGACGATGCACCCCAGGTTCCCCTCGCCCCGTTCGACAGACCTCCGTCGCGGCATGTGACTCCCCTCCTTTTCCAGACTTTGTAGGGGAGTAGTTTATCGCACGATTCGAAAGGTTCTATCCCACCTCGTCTGGGTGAAGAAATTTCCGGCCACGTGGCCAAGCTGGCGGAGCTTCCCGGCGACGCCCGGCCAGTCGAGCGGCTCCTGCTGCTCCGCGTCGAACGACCAGTAGACCATGAAGGCCCGGCCCTTGACGTAGCCCCGGGGGACCTCGCCCCAGAAGCGGGAGTCGTTCGAGTTGTCCCGGTTGTCCCCCATGCAGAAGTAGCTCTCGGGCGGCACGGTCCGCGGGCCAAAGCTCTCGCGCACCCGCCCGGCGGTGATCTCCCCCTCTTCGATGAGCTCTTCCGCGTACCAGGTGTAGCTCTTGTCGTCCACCGGCTGGCCGTTGATGAACAGGTCCTCGCCCACCAGCCGCAGGGTGTCGCCCGGAACGCCCATGCACCGCTTGATGAAGTCGCGGGTCGGGTCCTGGGGGTACTTGAAGACCACGATGTCGCCGCGATCCACGGGCCGCATGGGGAGGAGCCTCTGCTCGAGCGGGGAGACAGTCGGGCCGTAGATGAACTTGTTGACCAGGATGTGGTCGCCGATCAGCAGGTTCTTCTCCATCGAGCCCGAGGGGATCTTGAACGCCTGCACCACGTAGGTGCGGGCGAACGTCGCGAAGATGATGGCGATCAGGAGCGCTTCCAGATACTCCCGGAGCAGGGACTTTTCGGGCGGCCTCAAGCTCGCCGGAACGTCCGGCGCCGGCGCGTACCGGTGTTCTTCGGGCTGCATTGAACCTTACCGGATCAGCCGGAACGTCCGGTCCCAGCGCGTGCGGGAGAAGAAGCCCAGGGCCGTCTTCCCGAGATCCTTCACCTTGTCGGCGGGGCCCCGCCACTGGCCGTCCGAGGTCTCGCCGCCGTAGGACCAGTAGATGAAGAGCGCCCGGCCCTTGACCAGGTGCGCCGGCAGGGGGCCCCAGAACCGCGAGTCATAGGAGTTGTCGCGGTTGTCGCCCATGCAGAAATAGGAGCTCGCCGGAACCACCGTGGGGCCGAAGTTGTCCCTCAGGCGCGCCCGCGGATCGGCGTAGAACGGACGGTCCTCGTAGAGGGTGGGATCGCGGTGGATCGCGTAGCTCGAATCGTCCACCTCCTTGCCGTTGATGAACAGCTGCTTGTCGACCATGTCGATCGAATCGCCGGGCTGGCCGATGCAGCGCTTCACCACGTCGACGGTCGGGGTTTCGGGAGACCGGAACACGACGATGTCTCCCCGCCGGACATCGCGGAACGGCAGGAGCTTCCGCTCGAGATCGGTCGCGGTCGGACCATAGATGAACCGGTTGACGAACAGGTGGTCGCCGATCAGCAGCGTGTTCTCCATCGAGCCGCTGGGGATGAAGAACGTCTGGACGACGAAGGTGTTGGCGAAGCGCAGGAAGATCGCAGCGATGATCAGCGCCTCCGCGTATTCGCGCCAGATGGACCTGCCTTCGGATCTGCCTTCAGCCATGGCGGTGAACTCTACTCGAAACCTCCCTCGGGAGGCTATGTGTCAAAAGATTTTGCCGGCCGCCCAAATTCCTTGACACGCCCTCCGGCGCTGCGCAAACGCCCGCCCCGCGGGCTTTTGCCTCCGCGGCGCTCCCCCTTCCCCCGCCAGATTCCTTGACACGGAGCGGTCCCTTCCCTTCAGGCAAACCCTTTCTTTTCAACGGTTTAGATCTTCGTTTCCCCCTGGCAGGGGCCTTGATCTCCAGGCTCTCCGTCAATCGAACCGGGAGGAGGTGGCGCTCGAGAGACGAAACCCGATTCCGATCCGAAACCCGAAACGAAAAACCGGAAACCCAAGGAGAGATCCATGAACCGCAATTCCCGTCTGATGAGCTTCGTCCTCGCCGTCGCGCTCCTCTTCACGGCCATCTCGGCCTTCGCCGCCGCAGAGGGTGGAGGTGGAGGCAAGAAGGTCAACATCAACTCCGCCGACGCCACGCAGCTCGCCCTCCTGCCGCGCGTGGGGCCGAGCGTCGCCCAACGCATCGTCGAGTTCCGCAAGGAGAACGGGCCGTTCAAGTCTCCCGACGACCTGATGCTCGTGCGCGGGATCGGCGAGAAGACCTACGCGCTCATCAAGCCGTACGTCGCGGTCTCGGGCGAGACCACGCTCAAGGAGAAGGTGAAGTCAGGGAAGAAGAAGGAGGCCTCCCGGTAGCGGATCGCGGGGGCGGAGGTTGCCTGCCTTCGCCCCCGCCCTTTTTCCCATCGGGAGAGCGCCATGAGATCTGCCGAACGTGGTTTTCACATGATCGAGGTGGTCGTCTGCCTGGCCGTGATGTCCGTGCTCCTTTCGCTCGCGGCCCCTTCCTTTCTCGAAATGTCCGGCAACCGCCGGGTCCATCTCGCCGCCCAGGAGCTTCAGGGGACGCTCCGCCTGGCGCGCGCCTGGGCCGTCCGCTACAGCGCCAACGTGGCCGTGAAGTTCGACCACGACGAGCAGGGCTACGTGACCTTCGGCCTCTACCGGGACGGCGACGGAGACGGGGTCCTGAACCGCGACATCAAGTCGGGCGTGGATCCCGAGGCCGCGCCCCCGCGCCGCCTGCTCCACCTGGGATCGTTCGTCGACTTCGGTTTCCCGCCGGACCGGCGCGTGCGCGATCCGGGCTCGCCGAACCGGTGGTTGAGCACCGAAGATCCGATCCGCTTCAACGACTCCGACCTCGCCTCCTTCGGGCCGCTGGGGACCTCGACGCCGGGGTCGCTCTACCTGACGGACGGCAAGAGTCGGCTCGCGGTCGTGCGCGTCTTCGGGCGGACCGGAAAGGTGAAGATCCTCACCTACGATTTCGAAGAGGAGGTCTGGAGGTGAGCGCATTGACTCGCTCCGAACGAGTGCAGTAACGTGGCTGTCATGCGTGCGATCGTCGTCGTCACCACCGTTGGCACCGAAGAGCAGGCCTATGAGATCGCGCGAGAAATCGTGGCCCGCCGCCAGGCGGCCTGCGTCAACATCGTCCCGGGCATCCGCTCGATCTACCGCTGGAAAGGCAAGATCTGCAAGGACGGTGAGCTGCTGCTGATCATCAAGACGTTGGAGGGGGAGTTCGAGGGCGTGACGTCGACGATCCGCGAGCTGCACAGCTACGAGCTCCCCGAGATCCTGACGTTCAACGTCGGCCGGGGCGAGCAGCGATTTCTCGAATGGATCGCGGCGAGCGTCGACAAGGACGCCGAGTTTTCGGACGACGAGGAGGAAGAGCTCTCCTACGCCGATCCGAACGATCCGGATTTCTAGACCTGAACCACTGCGAAAATCTGTAGGGGCGGCCCTGTGTGGCCGCCCTGCTTGTCTCGAATCGTTCCCCCGCCCAGGGCGGCCACGCAGGGCCGCCCCTACAGATCGTTCTCCGTGTAGAAAACGTTTACACCGCTTCGAGCGCCTGCTCCAGATCCCCCAGCAGGTCCTCGACGTTCTCGATCCCTACCGAGAGGCGCACCATGCTCTCGGTCAAGCCGAGCTCCAGGCGCCGCGCCTCGGGCACTGAGGCGTGGGTCATCGAGACCGGGTGCGAGATCAGGCTTTCGACGCCGCCCAGGCTTTCGGCCAGGCTCCACACCCGCACGCGGTCGAGCAGCGCCTTGGCCTTCGCGAAGGTTCCCATCTCCAGGGTGATCATGGCGCCGAACCCCGACGCCTGGCGCTTCTGGATCTCGTGCCCCGGATGGTCCGGCAGGCCGGGGTAGAGGACCTTCTGAACCTTGGGGTGGCCGTTCAGGAGCTCCACGATCCGCCGCGCGTTCGCCTCGTGCCGGTCCATGCGCACGGGGAGCGTCTTGATCCCGCGCATGACGAGGAACGAATCGAACGGCGAGAGGATCGCCCCCTCGGACTTCTGCACGAAGTAGAACCACTCCGAATCCTCGGCGTGCTTCGCGACGAGCGCGCCGCCGATCGAGTCGCTGTGGCCGTTCAGGTACTTGGTCGTCGAGTGGAGCACGAAGTCCGCGCCGAGCTCCAACGGCCGCTGGAGGTAGGGAGAGAGGAAGGTGTTGTCCACCGCCACCTTGGCGCCGCGGGCGTGGGCGATCTCCGCGGCGGCCGCGATGTCGGTCACGTCCATGACCGGGTTCGTGGGCGTCTCGATATAGACCAGCTTCGTCTCCGGGCGCATCGCCGCTTTGACGGCGTCCAGATCCGAGGTGTCGACCCAGGAGAACGTCAAGTCGTACTTCTCCAGGATCTTGCTGAAGTAGCGGTAGGTGCCGCCGTAGACGTTGCGCGAGGCGACCGTATGGTCGCCGGACTTGAGCAGGGTCATCAGGCAGGCGATGGCCGACATGCCCGAGGCGAACGCGTGGCCGGAGAGGCCCGATTCGAGCGCGGCCAGATTCGCCTCGAGCGCCTGCCGGGTGGGATTCTGTACGCGGGCGTACTCATACTCGGCGGGCTCGCCCGCCGCGTGCTGCACGTAGGTCGACGTCTGGTAGATGGGGACCGCCACGGCCCCGGTGCGCGGATCGGGCGGCTGCCCGGCGTGGATCGCGCGGGTGGCAAAGCCCAGGTTCTTCGGATCGCCTTTCACGGGAAAACCCTCGCTTTTCGAAGGAATCGTTCTCAGGGATGGCGGCGCCGGGCGCCGCGAGCGGGCGCCATTCTAGCAAGAGCCGGGGCCCGCCCTTAAGATAGGCCCGCCATGAACAACGCCCACGACACCTCCGCTTCCTCGCCCGACCTCTTCTCTCCCATGCGCTGGGAGGGATCGCGCCTCGGGCTCCTCGACCAGACGCGCCTCCCCGTCGAAGAGGTCTGGCTCGCCTGCGATGAGCCCGAGCAGGTGGCGGACGCGATCCGGCGCCTGGCTGTCCGGGGTGCGCCGGCCATCGGCGTGGCCGCGGCCTACGGGCTCGTGCTGGGAATGCAGGGCGTGACCGACCCCGCCCACCTCCGCGCGCGCTTCGACGAGGTCGCGGAGCTCCTCGGAAAGACCCGGCCCACGGCCGTCAACCTGCGCTGGGCGCTGAATCGTGGGCGCGAGGTCTTCGAGCGGAGCCTGCCGGAAGGACCGGCGGCGGTCTCCAAAACGCTCTTAGACTGGGCCCGGGAGCTCCATGCCGAAGACGTGCGGATCAATCGCCGCATCGGCGAGCACGGCGCCGCCCTCTTCAGCCAGGGGGCGCGCGTGCTCACCCACTGCAACACCGGAGCGCTCGCCACGGCCGGCTACGGCACGGCCCTGGGCGTCATCCAGTCCGCCTACCGGGACGGCAAGGTCGGCCTCGTCTGGGTGGACGAGACCCGGCCGCTCCTCCAGGGCGCGCGCCTGACCGCCTGGGAATTGAAGCGCCTGGGCATCCCCTTCAAGCTGGTCACGGACAACTCCGCCGGCACCCTGATGGCCCAGGGGCTGGTCGACCGCATCGTGGTGGGCGCCGACCGCATCGCGGCCAACGGCGACACGGCCAACAAGATCGGCACCTACACCGTGGCCGTGCTCGCCCACCGCCACGGCGTCCCCTTCTACATCGCGGCCCCGCTCTCGACGATCGACCGCGCCACGCCCACGGGCAAGGAGATCCCCATCGAAGAGCGCCAGGCCGTCGAGGTCACCGAGGTCTTCGGCACCCGCGTGGCTCCGGACGAGACGCCGGCCGTCAACTTCGCCTTCGACGTCACGCCGGCCGAGCTGATCGCCGGGATCATCACCGAGGTGGGAGTGCTCGCGCCGCCCTACGAGGAGAGCATCGCGAAAGCTTTTGAAAAGGGTTGATTCTTCTTTGGCTGTGGAATGGTGGAGGTGGTGGGAGTCGAACCCACGTCCGAGAAACGCGTCCCAGGAGCTTCTCCGTGCGCATCCTTCTATTCGGTTCTCGCCGCGCGCGTCGTGGAAGAAGGCCAACCTGACGCGACGGCCAGCCTTGCTTTATCTCGGGGCATGGCGCAAGGCATCCAATACCCCTTGGTCAGCTTCGAGTGTCATCCTGAAGAGCGCCGCGGACCAAGGCTCTCAGCAGGACGTCACGACCGTTTATTTAGGCCGCGAGGGCGAAGTTATCGTTCGCAGTTATTTTCTTCCGGTGTTACGAGTGGAAGCTCGACACGCTACCCCTGAACCGCCCTGTTCCCCGTCGAAACCGGTACACCCCCATTGAGTTGCCAAAGAACCGTGCTGCCTGCTGCACCAGTATAAACCAGCCGGAGGGAGGGGGCATTCCCGGGCTGGGAGCGCCGGCATCCTGCCGGCCGGCTAACTCTTCGCCGGCCTGTCCTGGGCCGCGACGGCCTCCAGGAAGTCCTCGGGGCCGCTGTTGCGCAGCCGCGAGATCACGAGGAACCAGCCGCCCAACGCCAGCACCGCCCCGAAAGGGGCCGCGGCCAGCAGCTTGGGGTTGAACGGCCAGAGCACCGTCATCAAAGCCCCGAAGAGAGAGATCACCAGGATGACCACCGCCTGGGTCTGGACGTAGTAGACCGACTCCTCGGCCTGGAACACCACCCGCGAGCCCTGCCCCGCCGGCACGACGGTGACCGGGCCGCTCACCAGCCCCCGCCTCATCCCCGCGATCACCGGCAGGCGGAGCTTCCCCCCCGAGCCCTCCACTTCGAGCTCCGCCCCCCAGTCCTCCGCCGTCTGCCGAAGCGCGGCGAGCGCCCTCCCGGAGGGAACGTCCAGATCGATCGTGTGCTCCTTCACGCGGAGAAGCATAGCCCACCCCCGGAGCGTTCAACCGGGGCGGGGGAGCGTTCGACCTCCCTTCGGGAACGTTCATCCCCGGCTCCGGAACCCTCATCCTCACCTGAGGAGCGTTCATCCCCTCCCGGGGAGCGCTCATCCTCTGCCGACGAACGCTCATCCTGCCTTCCGGAAGGCTCATCCTCTCCTGGGGAGCGTTCATCCTCTCTTCGGGAACGTTCCACGGGGCAGGATGAACGTTCCTCCAGACGGGAATCGGGCGGCGCGGAGCCGGTCCGAAGAGGAATGTTCCTTTCGGCCGCTACCGGCCGTCATGGTGAGAGAGCCCTTTTTCCTCTTTCTCGTGGTAAAGTCGTGGTCCTGCCCCATGAACAAGAAAAGCGGGTCCACGCCACCAAAGAGCGATTCAGAGCACGAGCCCGAGCTACCGGGGGAGATCGCGCCTGATTCCAAGCAGTTCGAGGACATCCTTCAGGACGTCGTCGAATCGGTCCGGAAATATCGGGAGTACCAGCGCCAGAAAGAGGAGCCCGACCCTGAGCCGGGGGAGGGGCGATGTCCGCCCCGCGATCCTGAGGGGTGATCGTTCCCCATCGAACGGGAATCCTTGGGGAGCGGAGATCTCAAGGAGACTCTAGGGATTGACGTGTAAGTATAGGTGGAATCGAGAGCTTTGCCTCCCGATTTGGGTGTATAATTTTCTTGAGGGGGTGTTTTGCCACCATGGTCGGCCGCGAAGAATCGTTCCGGCTCCTGTACGGGGACGCGAGCCCCCAGGACAAGCCGCGCTACACGCTGGCTCATGCAGCGCGATACCTCCATCTGTCTCCTTCCACTCTTCGCTCCTGGGTGAGGGGGCGTCAGTACCCCCGAGGTGGGGGGCAGGAGCACTGGCCTCGCCTCATCAAGGCCGAAGACCGCCTTTCCTTCAACAACCTGATCGAGGCCCATGTCCTGAGGGCTCTCCGGGTCGACCATAAGGTTCAGATGTCGGCCGTCCGGGAAGCCTTGGACTACGCCGAGCGTGAATTCGGGATCTCGCGGCTGCTTCTGAGCCGGGAGCTTCTGGCCACTCCCGGGAACGTCTTCCTGGAGCGCTTCGGCCAGTTGGTCAACCTGAGTCGGTCCGGCCAGTTGGCGGCCAGACAACTGCTCGCCGCGCATCTCCGGCGTGTCGAGTGGGACCT
>DATEIO010000609.1:0-2187 GCA_035278895.1 Thermoanaerobaculia bacterium
CCCGTGGTGGACTTCAAGGTCCGCCTGCTGGACGGCCAGTACCACGACGTCGACTCCTCCGAAATGGCGTTCAAGATCGCGGGCTCGCTCGCCTTCAAGGACGCCATGCAGAAGGCGAAGCCCACGATCCTGGAGCCGGTCATGAAGGTCGAGGTCACCACCTCCGAGGAGTTCATGGGCGACATCATGGGCGACCTCTCTCACCGGCGGGGCCGTCCCCAGGGCATGGACTCGGTCAACGGCGCACAGGTCATCAAGGCCACGGTGCCTATGTCCGAGATGCTGGACTACGAGCGGGCCCTGACGTCGATGACCCAGGGGCGGTCGAGCTTCCACATGGAGTTCTCCCACTACGAGGAGGTCCCCCGGCCCGTGCAGGAGAAGCTCATCGCCGAGTATCAGAAGAACCGCAAGGAGGAGCAGGAGTCGTAGCCCTCTCCCCTCCCTCCCCCCGCCGCTGTACAATGACCGGCTGACCGGGCGCCCCGAGCGGGCGCCCGGGGCCGAACCAACCCTAGAACACGGAGATCGAACCTTGATCCAGGCATCCCAAATGCGCACCGGCATGTGCATCCTCTTCGAAGGGGACGTCTGCCGCGTCATGAGCGCCCAGCACGTCACGCCCGGGAACCTGCGTGGCTTCGTCCAGGCCAAGATGCGCAACCTGCGCAACGGCAACCAGTTCGAGCACCGCTTCAGCTCGACCGAGAAGGTGGAGCGGGCGATCCTCGACACCCAGCCGATGGAGTACCTCTACTCCGACCCGTCCGGCCATCACTTCATGAACCAGGAGACCTACGAGCAGGTCACCCTGGACGACGAGACCCTGGGCGACTCGATGCTCTACATGCTGCCCAACACGGTCCTCCAGATCGACTTCCACGACGAGAAAGCGGTGGGCATCGAGCTGCCCAACACGGTGACGCTCGAGGTGGTCGACACGGAGCCGAGCATGAAGGGGGCCACCGCCAGCGCCTCCTACAAGCCGGCCAAGATGGAGACCGGCCTGGTCGTCCAGGTGCCGCCGTTCATCGAGGTGGGCACCAAGATCATCGTGGACACCCGCGAGAACAAGTACTTGAGCCGGGCGTGAGACCTTGAGCCCCGACCAGATCGTCGAGGGACTGACCTGGTTCGTGGTCTTCCTCTTTTCGACCACGCTCCACGAGGCGGGCCACGCCTGGGCGGCCTACAGGCTGGGAGACCGGACCGCCTATGAGGGAGGGCAGGTCTCCTTGAATCCCCTCCCCCATATCCGCCGGGAGCCGTTCGGCATGGTTCTCGTTCCCCTGATTTCATTCGCCATGACCGGCTGGATGATGGGTTGGGCGAGCGCGCCCTACGATCCGGAGTGGGCGCACCGCCATCCGAAGCGGGCCGCCCTGATGTCGGCCGCCGGCCCGGCGGCAAACCTTCTCCTGGTGCTCATCTCGGGTGTCGCGATCCGGGCCGGGATCGCGTCGGGCAGCTTCGCGGAGAGCGAGACCTCCTGGATGGACGGGGCCGCCATGCCCCTCTTCATCCTCTTCTTCCTGAATCTCATCCTCTTCGCCTTCAACCTGCTCCCCGTCCCTCCACTGGACGGCAGCACGATCCTCCCCATGTTCATGAGCGACAACGCGGCCCGCCGCTACCGGGAATTCCTCCACCAGCCGATGTTCTCGCTCCTCGGCCTGCTCCTGGCCTGGAAGGTCTTCCCGTACGTCTTCGACCCGATCCAGGGGTTCGCGTTCCGTCTCCTGGGGCTGCAGTGAGGCTTCAGGCAGCTCTCCTCGCCCTCCTCCTGGCCGCCTCCCCCGCGCCGCCGCCCGAGAGATCCCTCCTCCTGACCGGCGCCCGGGTCCTCGATCCTTCCGGAGACCGGTGGCTCGAAAACCGCGACCTCCTGATCACCGGCAACCGGATCGCCCGGATCGCCCCGGCCGGCTCGATCGAGGCTCCCCCTGGAACGGAGCGCGCCGCCCTCTCCGGCCTCGCGTTGATCCCCGGGCTGATCGACCTCCACTCGCACCTGCTCCTCCACCCCTACAACGAGACCTCGTGGGACGACCAGGTGCTCAAGGAGCCGCTGGAGTTGCGCACGATCCGCGGCGTGGTCGCCGCCCGCGCCACCCTGGAGGCGGGGTTCACCACGGTCCGCGACCTGGGGACCGAGGGCGCGGGCTTCGCCGACGTGGCGCTGCGGGA
>DATEIO010000610.1:0-2996 GCA_035278895.1 Thermoanaerobaculia bacterium
GCCGGCCCCGCGATCTCCGTGCAGACCGCCTGCTCGACCTCGCTCGTCGCGGTCCACATGGCCTGCCAGAGCCTGCTCTCCGGCGAGTGCGACCTGGCCCTGGCCGGCGGCTCCTCGGTGCGCGTGCCGCAGCGGACCGGCTACACCTGGCAGGCCGGGGGGATCTCCTCGCCCGACGGGCACTGCCGCGCCTTCGACGCCAAAGCCCAGGGCACGGTGCCGGGCCAGGGGGTCGGCATCGTCGTGCTCAAGCGGCTGGACGACGCCCTGGAAGACGGCGATCCCATTCTCGCGGTGATCAAGGGCTCGGCGCTCAACAACGACGGCGCGCTCAAGGCAGGCTTCACCGCCCCCAGCCCCGAAGGGCAGGCGCAGGTGATCCGCGCCGCCCAGCTCCAGGCGGGCGTCGATCCGGCAACGATCGGCTACGTCGAGGCGCACGGCACGGCCACGCCGCTGGGCGACCCCATCGAGGTGGCGGCGCTCACCCGCGCCTTCGGCCAGGGCACGGACCGGCGGGGCTTCTGCGCGCTGGGCTCGGTCAAGACCAACATCGGCCACCTGGACGCCGCGGCCGGCGTCGCCGGCCTGATCAAGGCCGTGCTCTCGCTCGCGCACCGGGAGATCCCGCCGAGCCTCCACTTCGAAGCGCCCAATCCCGAGATCGACTTCGCGGCGAGCCCGTTCTACGTCAACACGGAGCTCCGGCCCTGGGCGCCTTCCGGCGCGCCCCGCCGGGCGGGCGTCAGCTCCTTCGGCCTCGGCGGCACCAACGCCCACGTGGTGCTCGAAGAGGCGCCGCCGGCCGAGCCCTCGGGGCCGTCCCGCCCCTGGCAGCTCCTCCTCCTGTCGGCGGCCACCCCGGCCGCCCTGGAGCGGGCCACGGACAACCTGGCCCACCAGCTGGCCGCGGAGCCGGAGACGAGCCTGGCCGACGTGGCGTGGACGCTCGCCGTGGGCCGCAAGACCTTGCGCCACCGGCGCGCCCTGGTGGCCGGGAGCGCGGAGGAGGCCGCCGCGCTCTTCGCCGGGCGCGACCCGAAGCGGGTGTGGACCGCGGCCGGCGAGCGGGGGAACCGCCCGGTCGCCTTCCTCCTCCCCGGGGTGGGCGACCAGTACGCCGGCATGGCCCGCGGCCTGTACGAGGGGGAGCCGGTCTTCCGCGAAGAGCTCGACCGTTGCGCCGCGATCCTCCTCCCGCTCCTCGGTTTGGACATCCGCGGCCCCCTGCTCGAAGAGGCGCCGGCCGGAGGCGGGGAGGAGATGGACCTGCGGGCGATGCTCCGCCGCGGCAACGCGCCGCGCCCGGGCTCGCCGCTCCACGCCACCCGGGTGGCCCAGCCGGCGATGCTGGCCCTCGGCTGGTCGCTCGCCCGCCTGTGGATCTCGTGGGGCGTGCGGCCCCAGGCCCTCCTCGGCTACAGCCTGGGCGAGTACACGGCCGCCTGCCTGGCCGGGGTGATGACGCTCGAGGACGGCCTGGCCCTCGCGGCCCGCCGCGCCGAGGCGATCGAGCGCCTGGCCCCCGGGGCCATGCTCGCCGTGCCGCTCTCCGAGGCCGAGATCGCGGAGCTGCTGCCGCCCGCGCTGGCCTTGGCGGCCGTCAACGCGCCCGGGGTCTGCGTCGTCTCCGGCCCGGCCGCCGAGGTCGCGGAGCTGGAGGTCCGCCTGGCGGCCGACGGCCTGCCCTGCCGGCGCCTGGGCACCGCCCACGCCTTCCACTCGCGAGAGATGGAGCCGGTCGCGCAGGATCTCCGCGAGCTCCTGCGCGGCATTCGTCTTGCCCCCCCGCAGATCCCGTGGGTCTCGAACGTGACGGGCACCTGGATCACGCCGGAGCAGGCCACGGACCCGGGCTACTGGGTCGAGCACCTGCTCGGCACCGTGCGCTTCGCCGACGGCGTGGCCGAGCTCTGGCGCGAGCTCGGCCGCGTGCTGCTGGAGATGGGCCCCGGGCAAGCCCTGGCGAGCCTCGCCGCGCAGCAGGGGGGCTCCGCGGAGCAGCTCGCGCTGGCCTCGCTCCCCCACGAGATGGACCGCCGCCCCGCCCAGCAGGTGCTCCTCGGCACCCTGGGCCAGCTCTGGCTCGCCGGGGCCGAGATCGACTGGGAAGGGTTCCGCGGCGGCGAGCGGCGGCGCCGCGTGCCGCTGCCGGGCACCCCCTTCGAGCGCAAGCGTTTCTGGATCGATCCCCGCCCGGCCGCGGCCTCCCTGGCCGCTCCGGCCCCCGTGGCGGGCCGGCTCCCCGACATGGCGGACTGGTTCCACGCTCCCCTGTGGAAGCCCGCGGTCCGGCCGGCCCAGGGCGGGACGGAGGAGACCGGCCGCTGGCTGCTGCTCGCCGACACGCTGGGGATCGGCGACGGGCTGGCCGCGCGCCTCCGCGCCACGGGTCACGAGGTGGAGACCGTGGCCGCGGGCGATCCCGAAGCCCTGGAACGGGCTTTCGCGAAATCGCCGTCCCGGATCGTGCATCTCTGGACACTCCAAGGGAACAGCCGCGCGGCTCGGGAGACCGGATTCCACGGCCTCCTGGCGCTGGCGCGGGCCCTGGGGAGCGGATCTCCGGAAGGCCCGGTCACCCTGGACGTCGTGACCGACGGCCTGTTCCGGGTGGACCGGAGAGACCGCCTCGATCCCGCCAAGGCCCTGCTCCTGGGGCCCGTGCGGGTGATCCCCCAGGAATACCCCCGGCTCCGCTGCCGGGCCATCGACATCGACCTGGAGGACCGGAGGGACGACCTGATCGCACAGCTTTCGACCGAGCTCCAGGGAGGCGGCGCCGAGCCGCGGGTGGCCTGGCGCGGCCGGCAGCGCTGGGTGCCCGGCTGGGAGCCGGTGCGTCTCGAAGGCGGCGGGCCCTCCCCCTTCCGGGAGCGCGGCGCCTACCTGATCACCGGCGGCACGGGCGGCATCGGCCTCGAGATCGCCGCGCATTTTGCCAACACCGCTTCAGCCAGGCTCGTGCTCACGAGCCGGCGCGGCCTGCCGGACAG
>DATEIO010000611.1:0-4351 GCA_035278895.1 Thermoanaerobaculia bacterium
TCCGAGCAGCGAATGCAGACCGCGCGCAAGGTTGCCCGAGCGCCCAAGGGTGTACGCCACGGGCACGACTTCTATCAGGCCAAGGCGGCGCGGATTCAGCGCACCGCGCGGATTCTCCGCGAGCGGGTGACGCGCGAGCCCCGGGCGGTCAAGCCGTACGTCGAAACCGCGATCCCGGTGCTCGACTTCGCGGACGTTCAGCGCTCGGGCGACACCGTCCTCCGGATCGATGGGCTTTCGAAATCTTTCGAAGGAAAGCCGCTCTTTGCGGATCTCTCCCTGACCCTCGGCCGCGGAGAGCGTTGCGCCATCCTCGGGCCCAACGGCTCGGGCAAGACGACGCTCCTGCGGATCGTGCGTGGGCTGGAGCGCCCCGACGCGGGCACCGTCGAGATCGGGCGGGGCGTCCGCGTGGGCTACTTCTCGCAGGAGGGCGAGCACATGGACCCCGCGCTCTCGCCGCTCGCCTTCTGTCTGAAAGCCAACCCGAGCGAGGAATGGGTTCGAACCATCCTGGCGTGCCTCAAAGTCCGGGCCGACCAGGTGGGGCAGCCGATCGGCTCGATGAGCGGGGGAGAGCGCGCCAAGGTGGCGCTTGCGGCCCTTCTCGTCGGCGGAGCCAACCTCCTGCTGCTCGACGAGCCCACGAATCACCTCGACCTCGAAGCCCGTGAAGCGCTCGAAGGGACACTGGCCCAGTTTCCGGGAGCGATCCTCTTCGTCTCCCACGACCGTTACTTCGTGGAGGAGCTGGGGGACGAGTGGATCGATCTTGCGGAGCTTTTAATTTGATCGATTCGCAGGCACCTCGATCCGCAGCGGATTGCTGACCGCGGTGCACGCTATGCTCCCGGCGTAGGGGCTCCTTGCGGGATCGCCCAGAATTTCCCCGTGAAACCCGATCCGCGGGTCGTTGGTGTAGAGGAGCACGATTTCGTAGAGGCCGGGCGGTCCGGGGGGCGGAATCAACAGGGGCGAGCCGCTCAGGCGACGGGAGGCGCCAGGGGCGAGCCGGAAGACTTCTCTTTGGGGATCGGGACCGTTCATGAGACCGCAGCGGGGGCCGGGGTCCAGAAGGATGTCCCGGACCGGTCCGGACCCGATCCGGCGCGCGTGCCAGGAGAGGACCGGCGTCCTCCAGCCGGACTCGCTGCCGTCTCCGGGCTCGACGAGGACAACCGGCTTTGCGCCTTCGTTCTTGAGCGTGCCCGTGACCTCCAACCATCCGTCTGCCGGCAGAGGCGACGGCTTGAGCGCGATGCTCAGCCGGACGCCGCAGGCGGGAGGCGCCGGAAACGCCGGAGGCTCGGCCGGAGCCACGGCAGGGATCAGGGCTCCAAAGGAGAGGAGGAGAGCGGCGGTTCTTGTTCGTTGCGAGGACATGTCCCCTCCTTAGACACGGCAGAGCGATCTCTGGAAACCGGGCGGAGGGACCTCACTGCCCCGGGCTCTCGCTCCCGGAGGGACCGAAGCCCCAACGTCCGCGCAGGCCCTGCCGGAAACGTTCCCGCTCTTCGGGAGTCATGCGCTCCCAGCGCTCCTCCATGCGCTGGCGGAACCTGGAGCGGCGGGGACCGCGGAACCCGAATCCTCCGAAGAGAATCCGGCACAGGGCCAGAAGCCCGAGCGCCTGCCAGAAAGTGATCTGGGGCCCTTCGAAGAGCGCCGGCAGCAGCCAGTTCCAGAGCTGCATCACGATGGCGCCGCCCAGGGCGATGAACAGCAGAAATGCCAGGAGAATCAGCGGAGACAGGATCAACAATCGCTTTCTCATTTTGGTTTCCTCACGCCTTTCTGAATTCGTCGTAGATGTCTTGGAGCCGCTCGCGCAGACGCAGCACGGCATAGCGTTTCCGCGAGAGCAGGGTGTTCACGCTCACGCCGGTTTCGGCGGCCATTTCCTTGAAGCTCTTCCCTGAGAGCTCGTGCGCGACGAACACCTCGCGCTGCTCTTCCGGCAGCTCGTCGACCGCCAGCTCGAGCTCGGCCAGAAGCACGTTGCGGGCATAGAGCGCCTCGGGTCCAGCGTCAGGCGAAGGCAGCAGGTCTTCCAACTGCAGGAGCTCGCCGTCCTCGTCCGCGAGGGTGGTCTCGCGGAAGCTTTCCGGCTTCTTCTTGCGGAAGAGGTCGGTGATGCGGTTGCGCGCCACGCGGAACAGCCAGCCGGTGACGTGCTCGATCGGCATCAGCAGGCGGTTTGCTTCCACCAGCTCGGAGAAGACGTCCTGCAGGACGTCTTCGGCGTCTCCCGGATCGGGCACGTGCCGGCGGATGAAGTTGCGCAGCCGGCCCTGCTCCTTCTGGACCACTTTCGAGATCCGCTGGTCTTGTTCGAGGGGCATGGGGTCCAGTCTCGCCGCGTTTCTCATCCTATGGCTGTAGACGAACGAGGTTGGCGGATATTGTAGGGACCGCCGCGGAATCCCTGCCATCCTGCGATGGCACCGCCACCTTGGGGCGGCACGGCCGGATCGGGCTCGGCTGCCTCCGCCGGGAGGCAGGCGCCCCCGGGATTCATCACTTTTTCCCGGGGGATTGCCGTTGCGCAAGCCGGCATGGGTCTTGCCCTGGATTCTCTCCGTTGCAGCTTGACACCGAAACCTTTTCAGGAGGGTACGACGATGCTGGACACGTTGAAGCAACCCCAGACCCGGCCGATGGACACGACGCAGAAGCCAAGCGTGACCTTTGATTCAGAGGCGCGTGAGATCCTGGTGACGGTGATCGTTTCTGCAACCTCGGACCCCAACCGTCTCCATTTCAACGCTCCCGCCGTCACAGTCCCGGGCTCGGGATCCGACAGCATCGCTGCAACCTGGGACGTCCTCTGGACCCTCGTGGCTGGCGACGGGTTGACTTCGGTGGAATTCACCGGCGACGGCATTCTCATTCCGACAGAAGGCTCGTCCGTGCCGAGCGGGGTCCTGAACCAAGGAACCGGCGGAACGATTGGTACATCGCCGGTGTCGGAACGTCCGGACCAGTGGATGGTTACGCTCAAGCACAAAACCAAATTTGCGAACGCGTTCAACTATACGATCTCTGCCCAAGGCAGCAACGGCGCACAGGATGTTCATGACCCGACCATCGCGCTCGTCAAGGATCCGATCGACGGCTAAGGGCCGGCGGGGAATCCGGGGTCTTTGCGGAGGGAATCGAAGAAGGGGAGGGCGAACCAGTTGGGATCGACCTTGTGCTCGGCGGCCCGGCGGGCGTGGAAGAGAGCGGAGCTGCGGTCGCCGATGACTCCGTAGACGACCGCGGCCTCGTAGGCGAGCAGGCCGTTGTCGGGGCTCAGGCGCAGGGCCTGTTGGATCGCCTCGAGAGCCTGATCGGTCCGGCCCAGGTGGGCGAGCGCCTGGGCACGGATGGAGAACAGGTGCCAGTCGCCGGGAGCGGAGGAGACGGCTCCGGATTCCGCGATGCGGGTGTAGAGCCGGCGGGCTTCCGCGGTCCGGCCGAGGAGAGTCAGGCAGTCCGCGAGGTTCAAGGTGGCATCGAGGCTCCCGGGCTGCAGGGCCAGGGCCCTCTGCAGGCTCGCCTCGGCTTCGCCATAGCGGCGCAGAAGCAGGAGGCTCACCCCGAGGTTGTTGAGGGAATCGGCCCCGGGGTCGCTCTTTACGGCTTCGCGGAGAAGGGCGATGGCCCGCTCCGGATTCCGCAGCAGCTCGATCTGGGCCAGCATCTTGAGGCCGTCGACGTTGCCCGGGGAGCGGATCAGGAGCTCCTCCGCGTGACGCCGGGCGTCGTCGAAACGGCTCTGGCGATATTCGGCGTTGGCCAGCACGAGCAGGTTCGACCAGGAAGGATGGATGCGGACCGCGGCCTCCATCAGCTCCAGAGCCTCCGCGGGCCGGCCCTGGCTTTCGGCGAGCTTGCCTTGCTGGAGGAGGCTTCCGGCCGGATCGATCCGCTCCAGGCTGGCGAGAGTGGCTCCGGCCTCGTCGAGACGTCCCGCCGACAGCTCCAGCTCGAAGCGGGCTTGCAGGGGCCGGGGATCGCCCGGTGCGATCCGGATGGCGTCCTGGACGATGGCGAGGCCCCGTTCGAGATAGCGGGAGTCGCCCGTGTCCGTGGACCGGCGGCCGGCGACCTTCGCCTCCAGGGCATAGGCTTCGACGAAAGACGGGGCTCTCCTCCGGAGCGCTTCCAGGCGGGCCAGGACTTCGTCGCTGGCGCCTTCCTGGTTGACCTGCCGCCTCAGATCGAGAAAGGTCTGATAGTCCTCCTCCTGGATCTCCAGCTCCAGCCGCGCAACGCGCAGCCGCCGGTCGCCGTAGCCCCGCCGGAGCGTGGAGGCGACGGCGTCGGCAAACAGCCGGGGGCGTGAGGAGGGCACGTCCAGGGCTTC
>DATEIO010000612.1:0-2196 GCA_035278895.1 Thermoanaerobaculia bacterium
TGGCAGTTTAGCACCGGAGCGACAGGCACGGTCCGGAGAGAAATCCGGGCCCATGCTAGCATCCGGGCCTGCATCGCGAGAGGAGAACCTTCATGTTGCGAAGCCTCGTTTCCATCCTCGGTCTCTGTCTGATCACCACCGGTCCAGTGGCGGGTGCGGAGGCCAAGCGCGCCTTCGAGATCACGGACGTCTACCGCACCGCGGGCGTAAGCGCGCCCACGGTGAGCCCGGACGGCTCGCTCGTGGCCTTCTCGGTCAACCGCTACGACCTCTCCGGCGAGGGGGAGAGCTGGTCGGAGATCTGGCTGATGGCGCCGGACGGCTCGCGGCTCCGGCAGGTGACCTTCGGCCGCCATCACGACGGGGACCCGGCGTTCTCGCCGGACGGCAAGACGCTCCTCTTCACCTCGGACCGGAGCGGGGAGACGCAGCTCCATCTCCTTCCGGTGGACGGCGGCGAGTCGCGCCAGCTCACCGAGTGGCCCGTGGGGCTGGAGACGCCGGTCTGGTCGCCGGATGGGCGCTTCATCGCCGTGGACTCGCGGGTGTTCCCCGAGTGCGGGGCCGATCCGGAGTGCAACGAGAAGCTCGCGAAGGACACGGACGAGGGCAAGCTCGCGGTCCACGTGGCGGACGACCTGCTCTTCCGCCATTGGACCGAGTGGCGAGGCGGGCGCTTCGCCCACATCCTCCTGATCGACGCCAAAACGGGAAAGGTCTTGAAGGACCTGACGCCCGGGCCGTGGGACAGCCCCACGTTCCAGGCGGGCGGCGGGCGCGGGTACGACTTCTCGCCGGACGGCAAGCAGCTCTGCTACATGTCGAATCACGACAAGGACCAGGCCCTCTCCACCAACGCGGACCTCTGGGTGGTGGACGTGGGTGCGGAAATCAAGGAGCCCACGGCCGTCAATCTGACCGATGCCAACGACGGCTGGGACGGCGCTCCTCTCTACTCTCCGGATGGCCGGTGGATCGCCTTCCGCAGCCAGGCCACGCCGCGCTATGAAGCGGATTTCTTCCGCCTCGCCCTCTACGACCGCCAGGCGAAAAAGATCACCTACCGGATCGAGCGCAAGGATTTCGACAACTGGATCGACGAGATGGCGTGGACACCGGACTCGAAATCGCTCGTGTTTCAAGGCGAGGTCCAGGGCAGGACGCCGCTCTTCCGGGTCGACGTGGCCGGAGGCGGCGTACAGAAGGTGCTCACCCACGCCACGATCGACGGCTTCTCGGTGATGCCGGACGGCAAGAGCCTCGTCTACACCCGTCGCGGCGTGGCCGAGCCGGCCGAGATCTTCCGCGCGGCGTTGGCCAGCGGTGGTCAGCCGCAGCGGCTTACGCGGATGAACGCGGAGCTCGAGGCGTCGGTGGACCTTCGCCCCGCGGAGGAGATGTGGGTGGACGTGGGCGGCTACAAGGTCCACACGTTCGTGATCAAGCCGCACGGGTTCGATCCGTCGAAGAAGTATCCGCTGATCCTGAACGTTCACGGCGGGCCGCAGTCCCAGTTCGGGGATTCGTACCGCGGCGACTGGCAGGTCTACCCCGGCAAGGGCTACGTGGTGGCCTACCCGAACGCCACCGGCTCCACGGGCTACGGGCAGGAATTCACGGACGCCATCGCCTGCGACTGGGGTGGGCGGACCTACCAGGACCTGATGAAGGTGACGGACGCGCTCGAAAAGCTGCCCTACGTGGACAGCGGCCGCATGGGCGCCATGGGTTGGTCCTACGGCGGCTACATGATGATGTGGTTCGAAGGACACACCGACCGGTTCAAGACCCTGGCCGCGATGATGGGGCTTTTCGACCTCCCCTCGTTCTACGGCAGCACGGAGGAGCTCTGGTTCCCTGAAAAGGATCTCTGCGGCGCGCCGTGGGAATCGGACACCTACGCGAAGCACTCCCCCTCGGGATCGGTCGCCCATTTCAAGACGCCGTCTCTCGTGATCACGGGGCAGCTCGACTACCGGGTGCCCTACACGCAGAGCCTCATGTTCTTCACGGCCCTGCAGAAGAAGGGGATTCCCTCGCGGCTGATCGTCTACCCCAACGCCGGGCACTGGCCGGGATGGCGCGAGATGATCTTCTATTACAACGCCCACCTCGACTGGTTCCACCAGTGGCTCGGAGGCGAGGCCGCGCCGTGGGACGTCAAGGAGTTGGCGCAGAACCGGGCCGTGCTGGTGA
>DATEIO010000613.1:0-7770 GCA_035278895.1 Thermoanaerobaculia bacterium
CGGCGGCGCTGGCGCTCCTCGCGGGCCCGGCCGTGGCCGCGGACGTCGGCGCCTATGGCGCGTATTGGGCCACCGAGGACGCGGACGAGGCCCTGGGGGCGGGGGCCAAGGTCCGGTTCGGCGTCTTCGAGCTGCGCGGCACCTACTTCAGCGACGTCACAGCCGATGTCGAGCCCGAGAGCCGCGACTTCGAGGTGAGCGCCATCCCGCTCGAGGCGGGGGTGGCGTTCAAGTTCGCCGAAGGCGCGCGGTTCAGCCCCTACATCGGCGGCGGGGCCGGATATTACCTGCTGGACACGACCGAGGGCGACATCGACGACGAGATCGGCTACTACGCCGTTCTCGGCACCGATATCGGCATGCCGAGTGGCCTCTCGTTCATGGTCGAAGGGATCTACCGCAGCATGGAGGCCACGGTACGCGGCAATTTCAATGACGATCCGAGCGTGGATGAGGACGTGGACGTCCAACTCGGCGGCTTAGGGATCAACGCCGGCATCGTCTGGCGGTTCTAGATCTGGATATACTCCCCCACATCCGCAAGGGGAGGTGAGCCGTGGCCGACATCGAGACCGTCCTCATTGGAACCGCGCTGGACGAGCACAGCGAAGGCGTCGTGAAGGCCGGGGCCGCCCTGGCCCGTGCTCTGGGAGCGAAAGCCCACCTGGTGCACGCCTTTGCGCCGCCCATGGGTTTTGCCGGACCTCTGAGCCCCGAGCCGGGGCTCGATGAATACCTGAAGCTGGAGCAGGACCGGCTGCGCAAGGCCCTGGAAGAGCAGGCCCGGAACGCAGGCGGGGCGGAGACGTCCCTGGAGATCGGGACGCCCCACCGGATCCTCTCGGATCTGGCGGAGCGGTTGGGCGCCGGCCTTCTCGTGGTGGGCGCGACCGAGGGCGGGCGGATCGCGCGGCTCCTGGGCTCGACGGCCGACCGCGTGCTGCGCCGGGCCCCCTGCCCGGTCCTCGTGGTGCGCGGCGCGCTCCCGGTGCCGCCGGAGCGCGTGGTGGCCGCGGTGGACCTCTCGCCTCTGTCCGCCGAGGCGTTCCGCCGGGGGCTCGGCCTCCTGCGAGGGCTGGGCGCCACGTCCGCCGTCGATGTCCTCTTCGTGCTGAGCGTGCTCCAGCGGCAGGTGGCCCCCCAGTTCACGCCCGAGCAGGTGGACCGCTTCGCGGCCGAGGAGCTCGACCGGTTTGTCGCGGCCCACGCGGGGGCGGACGCCTCCGGGTTGCGGCGCAAGGTGCGGACGGGCAACGTCCGCGAGGAGATTCTGGAGGAGCTGCGGGAGGACCACGTGGACCTGGTCGTCCTGGGCACCCACGGCCTGGGCGGCTTCGACCGCATGGCCATCGGGAGCGTCGCGGCCGACGTGGCGCGCGAAGCCCCGTGCAGCGTGCTGGTGATCCCGCCGGAAGGTGCCGGTCAGTCGTAGATTCCGTCCGCGTACCAGGATCCGGTCGCGCGGTCGCGGTAGATCCGGTAGATGCCGCTGCCGGCGATCTCCACGTCCCAGTAGTCGCGCGCGGCCGGCTCCTCGGTCCACCACTCCTCTTCGAGCCCCCAGGGGCCCGAGGCTACCTTCACCGTCCCTTCGATCTTGACGCGCCGGGCCGTCTCGTCGTTCACCACGGCGCGGACCTCGACCGGGGGGAGGGCCGCGTCGCCTTCGCCCTCGGTGATCACCTCCAACTCCAGCGGCGGGCGGAGCACCCGCACGGCGAGGAGGCCGCGGCCGGAGCGGGGCTCGCGGCGGACCTCGGGTGGAGCCGGGGGCTTGTACTCGACGAGGGTGAAGCGCTCGGGCCGGTGGCCGTTGACCGGCCGGGGGGAGCCGACCCGCTCGGGACCTAAAAGGGCGAAGAGACGGGCGAGCGTCGTCGCGAGCTTGTCGGGCGAAAGGGCCGCGGGGCCGTAGAGGGAGAGCTGGGCCTCGCGCGGGCGGTCCGGGTAGGCCAGGAAGGTGAAGCCCGCGACCGGGGCTCCCGGCGGGTGCGCTTCGAGATCCAGGCGGACGAGGGTCAGGAGTGTCTTGGTGTCGCGCGTCGGGGCAGGCAGGTCGATCGACCGCGCCTGGTGGCCGTCCGGCTCCAGGCGGAGCTCGAGCCCCAGGCGGACGCAGGCGAGCCCGCGCGATTCGAGGCGCTGGCAGAGCCGGTCGAGCGCGGCCCGGCCCACGAAGAGAAAAGGCTCGAGGGAGACGAGCGGCCATTCGAGGGTCATCCCCTCGTGGAAGACCGGCGGGGGCTCTCTGGGGATCAGCGGGCGGGGATCGATCCCCCGGGCCGTCGCGTGAAGCTCGCGGCCGGTCCGCCCCAGGCGGCTCGCGACCCGGCTCCGCGGGAGCTTCGCAAAGTCACCCACGGAGCGCACGCCCCAGCGTTCCAGAGTGGCCGCCAGGTCCACCTCGGGGGTGAGCCGGTCGAGCGGCAGCGGAGCGAGGAAGGCGGCCTCTTCGCCCGCGGGCACCACGACCGGCGAGCTCGGGAGGCTGGCCGCGATCTGGGCCGCGAGCTTGCTCGACGCGATCCCCGCCCGGGCCGGGAGCCCCGCGGCTTCGGCCGCGGCGATCAGGGCGCGACCCAGATCGAGCTCGGGAGAGGGGCCGCGGAAGTGGCGCTCGATGCCGTCCACGTCCAGGAAGACGATCCCCTCGCCCGCATCTTCCACGCGGGGGGAGAAGGTCTCGGCCACCTCCATCAGGGCCTCCTGGGCGGCGCGCTCGCACTCCTCGTCCCGCGGCCGGGCCACGAGCTTGGGGCAGAGCGCCCGCGCCTGGGGCAGGGTCGCGCCCGGCTTCACCCCGGCGCCGCGGGCGAGCCGCGTGGCCGCCACTACTCGGGCGGCGTTGCCGTTGCCCTCGACGATCACCAGGGCCTCGCGGATCAGCTCGGGCTCGCTCCGGAGCCTCGCGGCCAGGGGGAAGAGAGGGACGGCGGCGCAGGCGATCCGCGGCAGGTCCATGGTCCGGCTAACCCGCGGCGGCCCGGCGGAAGACGAGCGGGGCGGCGACGGGCGCCTCCTCCTCCCGCGGCTTCGGCCGCGCAGGGCGAGGCGGCGGCGGGGCCGCGGGCAGGGGTGCGTCCTTCCAGGCGAGGGGCAGGTCCTCGCCCTGGCCCGGCAACCGGCCCCGGCATTTCTCCACGGCGAGGCGGCAGGAGACCCCGGAGAGGAGGCGCGGCGAGCCTTCGCCCCCGAGCCACGCCGCGCGCGCCCGGCCGGCCTTCAGCACCACGGAGGGGGCGGTGCCGGTCACCCGGTAGGGGGTGGCTACCAGGAGGGCCGAGCCATGGGCGCGCGCGGCGCGGGCGAGGCGCAGCCAGGCGGCCTCTACCCCGCGCCCGCCCCGCACGGGCGGGGGGCCGAGGTCGAGCACCACCAGGGGGAAGCCGGCGCCCAGGAGCATCTCGGCCGCGGCGAGAGCGTCCTTGAGCTTCTCGGGGCGCACCCAGAGGAGACGCTCCAGGTCCACGCCCATCGCGGCCGCGGTCTCGGGATCGAGGTTGTCTCCCAGGTCCACCAGGGCCGCGGCCTCGCCCACGCTGGTGCGGGCCGCGAGCACGGAGAGGAGGGTCGAGAAGCGTCCGCTCGACCGGGCGCCGATCAGCTCGACGAGCTGCCCCTTGGGGAGCCCACCTTCAAGCAGGCGGTCGAGCGCAGGGACCGCGGTCGCGACCGGCTCGTCCTCTTCCTCGCGGACCTCCCGGGCGAGGTCTCTGGCGCTGCGCACGTGCGAGCGGAACGATTCAGGCAGCGCCGCGCGCAGCCGCTCAAGCGCGGGGGAAGCGGCCGCTTCCATTTCGGCCTCTTCGATTGATAAGGTTTTCCGTGCAGCTCCCGCGTTCATCATCTGCGCCTCACATAGGCGAATGTAAGGCGTAAGAAGCGGTGGGTCAATCCGTAGGAATCGACGACAAATCTCGGGAAATGTTTGACTTACGGCTCTCCGTTCTGTCCCGGAGCGCCGCTCCCTGATTCCCGTCCTGGTGAGAAAGAATCAATCACCTGGAGGCACGACCAGATTGGTTGATCTTTTTTTCGCCCGGCCCGGTAGAATCCGGCGCAATGAACGTCGCGGACATTCGCAGGGAGTACGAGAGAACGGGACTCTCGGAAGAGGACCTCGCTCCTGACCCCGTCGAGCAGTTCGGCCGCTGGCTCACTGTAGCCATGGAGGTCGATCCTCAGGAGTTCACGGCCATGACGCTCGCCACGGCCGACCGGGAGGGCCGCCCTTCCGCGCGCATTGTTCTGCTCAAGGGGTACGACGAGCGGGGATTCGTCTTCTACACCAACTACGAGAGCCGCAAGGGGAGGGATCTCGCCGAAAATCCCTACGCCGCCCTCGTCTTCTACTGGGCCTCCCTCGACCGCCAGGTGCGCATCGAGGGGACGATCGAGAAGACCTCGCGGGAGGAATCCGAAGCGTACTTCCACTCCCGGCCAATCGGCGCGCAGATCGGCGCCTGGGCCTCGCGGCAGAGCCACCCGCTCGCGCACCGCGAGGATCTCGAGCGGGCCGTGCACGCGCTCGAGGAGGACTTCGGCGACGGCCCGGTCCCCCTGCCCGCCTCGTGGGGCGGCTACCGGGTCGTACCTGAGCTTTTCGAGTTCTGGCAAGGGAGGCGGAGCCGCCTGCACGACCGGCTCTGCTACGTCCGGCTACCCGAGGGGGGCTGGCAGATCGAGCGGCTGTTCCCATGATCGATCTGCAGTGCGACGTCGCCGTCGTGGGCGGCGGGCTCGTAGGCCTCGCGACCGCCATGGCCCTGGGCGCGCCCGGGGACCTCTCGGTCGCCGTGCTCGAAGCCGAGGACCGGCTGGCCTTCCACCAGAGCGGGCACAACAGCGGAGTCATTCACTCCGGCCTCTATTACAAGCCGGGCTCGCTCAAGGCGACCCTATCGACCGAGGGGAGGCGGGCGCTCTACCGCTTCTGCGCGGAGGAGGGGATCGCCCACGAGCGGTGCGGCAAGCTCGTGGTGGCCATTCACGAGGACGAGATCCCACGGCTCGACGAACTGGAGCGGCGGGGGAGGGCCAACGGCCTCGAAGGCGTCCGCCGGCTACGGCGCGAGGAGATCCCGGAGCACGAGCCGCACGCGGCCGGGGTGGCCGGCCTGTACGTGCCCGAGACCGGCATCGTGGATTATCCGGCCGTGGCCCGGGCCTACGCTCGCCGGATCGAGGCGGGCGGCGGGCAGGTGCTGACCGGCGCCCAGGTGACCGGCATCCGCCGGGACGGCCCGGGGCTCGTGGCCGAGACTGCGCGCGGAGCGGTCGCCTGCTCCTTCCTCGTCAACTGCGGAGGGCTCCAGTCGGACCGGGTGGCGCGCCTCTGCGGCATCGATCCCCCGGCGCGGATCATCCCCTTCCGTGGCGAGTACTACGACCTCGTGCCCGAGCGGCGGAGCCTGGTGCGCGGCCTGATCTACCCGGTGCCGGACCCGCGCTTCCCGTTCCTGGGCGTGCACCTGACGCGCCGGGTGGATGGGAGCGTCGAGGCCGGCCCCAACGCCGTGCTCGCCTGGCGTCGCGAGGGGTACCGGAAGGGGAGCTTCTCGCCCAGGGATGCCGGCTCCATCGTGAGCTGGCCGGGCTTCTGGAAGATGGCCTCGCGCTATTGGAAGACGGCGGTGATGGAGGTCTGGCGCTCGTGGAGGAAGGCCGCCTTCGTCCGGGATCTCCAGACCCTCGTCCCCGCGATCGGACCCCAGGACGTGCACCCGTCCGGCAGCGGCGTGCGCGCCCAGGCCGTGGGCCGGAACGGCCAGCTCCTGGACGACTTCCTGATCGTCCCCTCGGAAAGGGCTGTCCACGTGCTCAACGCCCCCTCGCCCGCGGCCACGGCCTCCATGCCCATCGGCGCGCGCATCGCGGAGATGGCGCGGGAGGCGCTGGGGCGGCCCTTGGCTGTGCGCCCAGAGGGGCGTTCCCCTCAGCGTTTACTCGGCCCGTAGCACGGTGAGTGGGTCGACCCGGGTGGCACGCAGAGCCGGGAGCAGGCTCGCGGCCACGGCCACGGCCAGCAGCACGAGGGGGACCACGGCGAAGGTCGCGAGGTCCATCGACTCCACTCCGTAGAGCAGGGTCGAGAGCCACCCCGTGGCCCCCAAGGCCAGGGCGAGTCCGAGCCCGGCCGCGAGCCCGATCAGGGTGAGCCCCAGCCCCTGGCGGAGCACCAGGCGGAGCACCTCGGGCCGGCCGGCTCCGAGCGCGATCCGGATGCCGATCTCCTGCCGGCGCTGGGCCACGGACTGGGCGATGATCCCGTAGAGCCCCACGGCCGCGAGCAGCAGCGCGAGCGCCGCGAACACCCCCAGGATGAAGCTCCGGAGGCGCGGCCGGGCCACGGTGTCCGAGAGGGCCCGCTCCATCGTGGTGATCCCGGAGACCGGCTGGTCGCGGTCCACCTCCTGGACCGCGGTGGTCACGGCGGAGGCGGCCGACAGCGGGTCCGAGGACGTGCGCACCACGAGGTCCATGGCCCAGTGCGGGTCCTGGAGGAACGGGACGTAGAGATCCGGCTTGATCGACTGGAGCTCTCGGTAGCGAACGTCTCCCACGACCCCCACGACCGTCATCCACGGCCCCTGCCTCCCCTCCGGCCGGCCGAAGCGCAGGCGTTTGCCCACGGGGTCCTGCCCGGGCCAGAAGCGGCGGGCCATGGACTGGTTGACGATCACGACCGGGGGGGCCTCCGCGCCGTCGCTCCAGGTGAAGTCGCGGCCGGCGACCAGGGGGATGCCCATGGTCCGGAAGTATCCCGGGCTCACCCGCTCCTGGTTCGAGGTGGGGTTCTTCTTCTGCTCGTCGGGCGCCTGGCCCTCGACCATGAAGTCGTAGTCCCAGCCGATGGGGCCGGAGAGGGGGCGCAGGAGCACGACCGACGCGCGCTCGACCCCCGGCAGGGCCTCCACCCGCTGGGCCACGTCGCGGTAGAAGGCCGCCCACTGGTGGGGCTCGGGACGCTTGTTGCCGTAGAGCGTGATGCGCATCGTGAGGAGGCTCTCCGGCTGGAACCCCAGGTCCGTCCGCTGGAGGTGGAGGAAACTCCGGATGACGAGGCCGGCCCCCACGAGGAGCACGAGGGCGAGCGCCACCTCCGCCACCACGAGCAGGCTCCTCAGGCGACGGCTCCCCCGGCTCGCCGAGGACTTCCCCCCCTCCTTGAGCGAGGAGGTGAGATCCGGCCGCGCGGCCTGAAGAGCGGGGGCCAGGCCGAAGAGCACGGCCGTGACGAGCGAGACGAGAAGCGTGAAGGCGAGCACCCGGCCGTCGACCCCCACCTCGTCCAGCCGGGGGATGTCCGCCGGCCCCACGGCCGTCACGATCCGCAGGCCCAGCCAGGCGAGAAGGAGGCCCACGGCCGCCGCGAGGAAGGCCAGAAGCACGCTCTCCGTCAGGAGTTGGCGGATGAGCCGCGGCCGGCCCGCGCCCAAGGCGATCCGCACCGCCGTCTCCTTCTGCCGGGACGCGGCCCGGGCGAGGAGCAGCCCCGCCACGTTCGCGCAGGCGATGAGGAGGACCAGGGCCACGGCCGCGAGGAGGAGCAGCAGGGCAGGCCCCGTGTCTCCCAGGATCTCGTCCACGAGCGGGCGGAGCGACGCGCGGTAGCCCTGGTTCGTCTGCGGATGGCCCTCCTCGAGCCGGGTCGAGAGGGCGGTCATGTCCGTCTGCGCCTGCTCGATCGAGACCCCGGGCTTCAGGCGGCCGACCGCCTCGAACACGCGGATCGTCTTGAGATCCGGCGACGTACCCAGGGGGCCGGCC
>DATEIO010000614.1:0-19133 GCA_035278895.1 Thermoanaerobaculia bacterium
GCCCGCAGCGAGAAGTTGAGCGAGAGGCTGTCGATCAGGTCCACGACGATCGGCGTGTCCCCGAAGTCCTTCACGTGGAGGGCCAGACGGACGAGTTGGAGGATGCCCAGGTCGTGCTGCGGCGCGAGCTCCCGGATCCTCCGCCCCAGGTCCGCCTGGTGAAAGAGGCCGCTCTGGAGGGGCTGGCTCTTGACCACCGAGCGGGCCATCCCCGAAAACCGGGCCGCCCCGCCTCCCGGCTGGTAGTGCTCGATCCGGTAGGGCGTCTTCTCCGGAGGCGGAGGCTGGTCCCGGCCCGGAGCCGGCGTCAGGAGCGTCACCTCGTGCTCGCTCGAGAGGAAATCGAGCATCTGAAGAGCGCGCATCTGGTCGCCGCGCCGGGGCACCCAGGGATAGCGCGAGGTGACGAGGAGGATTTTCATCCTAGACCAGCTTCAACAGATGCCCCAGCTTCTCGCGCTTGGTCCTCAGATAGGCGCGGGACATCTCCGTGGGGGGCACCTCCAGGGGGACGCGCTCGACGATCTCCAGGCCGTAGCCGTCCAGGGCGATGTACTTGCTGGGGTTGTTCGTCATCAGGCGCATCTTGCGGACCCCCAGGTCTCTCAAGATCTGGGCGCCGATGCCGTAATCCCTCTGGTCGGGGCGGAAGCCGAGCCGCTCGTTGGCCTCGACGGTGTCGTGCCCCTGCTCCTGGAGCTCGTAGGCGCGGAGCTTGTTCATCAGGCCGATGCCGCGCCCCTCCTGGAGGAGGTAGAGGAGGACCCCCTTGCCCTCGAGCGCGATCCGCTCCAGGGCCTGCTCGAGCTGTGGGCCGCAGTCGCAGCGGCAGGAGCCGAAGATGTCGCCGGTCAGGCACTGGCTGTGGACCCGCACGAGCACCGGCTCTTCCGGGTCGACCTCGCCCATGACCAGGGCCACGTTCTCGTCCCCCGTCACGTCCGAGCGGTAGGCGTGGATGCGGAAGTCGCCGTAGATCGTGGGCAGGTTGGGCGAGGCGACCTTGCGGACCAGGGTCTCGTTGCGAAGCCGGTAGCTGATGAGATCCGAGACCGTGATCATCAGCAGGCCGTGCTCCTCGGCGAAGCGGGTCAGGTCCGGCACCCGGGCCATGGTGCCGTCGTCGTTCATGATCTCGCAGATGACGCCGGCGGGCATGAGGCCGGCCAGGGCGGCCAGGTCGACCGAGGCCTCGGTCTGGCCGGCGCGCTTCAGCACGCCGCCCTTCCGGGCCCGCAGGGGGAAGACGTGGCCCGGGCGGAGCAGGTCCTCCGGCCGGGTCGCCGGGTCGATGGCGGTCCGGATCGTGGCCGCGCGGTCGGCGGCGGAGATACCGGTCGTGACCTTGCCGCGGGCCTCGATCGAGATCGTGAAGGCGGTGCCGAAGGTGGAGGTGTTGTCCTCCACCATCAACGGCAGGTCGAGCTGCCGGCAGCGCTCCTCGGTCATGGCAAGGCAGATCAGGCCCCGGCCGTACTTGGCCATGAAGTTGATGGATTCGGGCGTGACCTTCTCGGCCGCGATCGCGAGGTCGCCCTCGTTCTCGCGGTCTTCGTCGTCGACGATGATGACGAGACGGCCCTGGCGGAACTGCTCGATGGCCGCCTCGATGGAAGCGAAAGGTGTCGGGTTTGGCATGGTTGGGCTCTTTTCGGAGGGCGGCTCCCACCGCTCACGGGTCCAAGGGCAAGGATGGGGGCTTAGGCGTCCACGGGCGAGTCTACGTTGCTCCGCCCGGTAGATTCAACCCAGAACGAACGGAATCTGTTTCGCCGCCGCCGGGGTGAATTGCAGCAGGGACCGGAACGCGGCCCGGTGCCCGGCCTGATCGGAGCCTTCCCGGATGTACAGGTCCGCCACGAGGTCGCGCCACCTCAGGAGCTCCTTCCAGAGCGTCGGGCGCCGCTGGACCTCGACCGTCAGGTCCACCAGGCGGAGGACCCGCTCGTAGCAGAGGCGCAGGCTCGGCAGGTCTCCCGGCTTCATCAACCGGGAGGCGCGGCTCATCTCGTTGGCGATCATCAGGATCTGCTGGTCGAGAGAGAACCCGGCCCACCTCTCGGGAGAGAGGGTCGAGTGCTGGCTCATGCGAGCGGCTCTCCCTCTCCGATCAGCGCGAAGGTGATCTCGCGGACCCGCTCCTTCACCCCCTCGTCCTCGATCAGCATGCTGCGGTTGCCCTGGGAGGGCCGGATGTTGATCAGGGAGGAGTACTCGATGCACTCTTCGGCGCCGCGGCCCGGGTAGTAGTTCGCTCCCCAGAGGTCGGCCTGGCGGCTCCCCTCCTCCAGGAGCAGCTTCTCGGCGTCGGCGTGGAGCTCGCCCCCGACGGCGGCGACCCGCCGCTCGACGTCGACCACGTACTTGACCATGTCTTCGAACCAGGCGCCGACCAGGCGGGCCAGCTCGGAGCGGTCGAGCTTCCGGTCGATGAGAACGATGTCCGGGGTCTCTTCGGTCGACATCCGGGATATCGTAACTTGTCTTCTCCGGGAAGAACGCACTTTTGCACGGGCATAAAGAATATAAAGATAGGACTCTCCCGCGCGACAGATCGCGGACCCCGGGAACCGGATCTAGAACGGGTTGCCGATGTTCAGGAACAGGTAGTACGGATCCTCGCCGGGCTCCCGCTCGAGCTTCCAGCCGATGCCGGCGCGGATGGGGCCGATCGGCGAGAGGTATTGGACGCCCAGGCCGGCGCCGTTCTTGAGCTCGCCGAAGTCGATCGACGACCAATCGGCCCAGACGTTGCCGGTGTCGTAGAAGACGGTTCCTCCCACGGGGCCGAAGAGGGGGAAGCGGTACTCGAGATTGAAGAGGAAGAGGCCGTTGCCGCCCACCGGCTGGTAGGGATTGTCGGCGCCGCTGTCCGGATCGAGGATCAGGGTTTCGCCGCGGATGCCGAGCTCGTCGCGCGCATAGGCGCGGTGGGTGACGTCGCCGCCGGCAAAGAAGCGCTCCTCGATAGGCACGTTCCGGCTGGCGAAGCCGGCCAGGGGATCGCCCGGAAGGGGTGGGAAGGCAGTGAAAGGCTCGATGCCTCCGAAGCGGACCGAGGCGGCGATCACTCCGGGACGGCCGAGGCTCACGTACTGGGTCTGCTGAAGAAAGAGCTTCAGGAACTCGGTGTCGGTGTTGAAGACTGGGAAGGCGTACTGGAGCTGGACGAGAGAGCTCCAGCCCTCGGCCGGCGCGATGGGGTCGTTCCTCCGGTCCCAGAAGAAGCTCGGCACGAGGCTGGTGAGCTCGTAGGGCCGGTCGCGCCGCTCGATCTCGTTGGCGGCGACGCCGGGGTCGACTTCGAGCTCGATCCGCCGGTAGTCGAGCCCGAGGCTCACGCGGCGGTTGCCGAAGACGCGCACCGCCTCGGTGCGGGCGCCGTAGCGGGTCACCTGGTAGGGACGGTCTCTCTCGGCCAGGTCCTCCCAGAACACGGTCGAGGTGAGCTCGACGGGATGGCGGCCGAGATACGGCTGGTTGAAGATGAACCGGAAGCGGCTGTCCTCTTTAGAGAGGCGCAGGTCGGTGCGCAGGCTGTAGGCACGCCCCCCCACGTTGTTGTTCGAGAAGCCGAAGAGCCCCCGGGGGCCCGCCTCGGAGTCCCAGCCGAGGCCGTAGGTCACGGTGCGGGGCTTCCCTTCCTCCAACCGGATCAGCACGTTGTGCTCGGTGCTCCCCAGCCCCTCCCGGAGGAGCTCGACGTCCACACGGGAGAAGATCCCCAGGCGGTAGAGGTTGCGCTCGATCTCCAGGAGACGGGTGTCGGAAACGGGCTCGCCGGTGTCCAGGTCGACGGTGCGGCGGATCACGTCGCTCAAGGTCCGCTGATTGCCACGGAGGATCACCCGGTCCACCACCCGGCGCGGCCCTTCGAGGACCTGGATCGTCACGTCGACCCGGGTCTGGTCCGGGTTCCAGTCCTCGCGGGCGGAGACCTGGGCCTCGGCATACCCCTGGTCCGCGTAGGCGGCGCGGACCGCCTCCACGGTGTTTTCGAGGAGGGTGGGATGGAAGGGTCCCCCCTCCTTGAGCGGGAGCCGGCGGAGGAGACCGGCCGGATCCAGGGCCTCCATCCCTTCGAACCGGAGGTTCACCACGCGGCGCTGCGGTCCCTCCCGGATGGGGAGGGTGAGCTTCAGGTCTCCCGCGCCGGTCTCCTCGACCACGGGATCGTCGACCTCGGCCCGCCAGTAGCCCTGGAGGGCGTAGTAGCGCCGCAGGTTGTCCAGGTCCTTGTCGAGGTCGTCCTGCACGAGCCGGCCGCTCCCCGGACGCAAGAGGCTCCGGGGGGCGGTCGCCATCAGCTCCAGGAGGGCGTCGTCGCTCACCTCCTCGTTGCCGGCCAGGTCGATCTCCTCCAGGGTGTACTCCGGGCCGGGCACGATCGTGATCACGATCTCCAGGGTGCCGTCTTTGGGCCGCTCCTCGCTCGTGACCTGGACCCGGTAGTGACCCTGCTGCTGGTACCAGGTCCGGATCCGGTTGACGGACTGGAGGAGCAGGGCCTCGTCGTAGCCGCCCTGCCCGAGGAAGGTGAGAAGCCCCTTCCTCCGCAGGGTCTTCTCATCGGCCCCGACGACGACGACCGCGATCCTGGGACCGATCTCGATCGGGTACGTCAGGTCGACGCGGTCGGCCTCGGGATCGTAGACCTCCTGCGGCGGATCGACGCGGGCAGCCCCGTAGCCCTGGCGGACGAGCCAGCTTTGAAGCCGCTCGGCGCTGTCGCGGAGGCCCCGGCGCTGGAACGGCTCGCCGGGACGGACGCGGAGCTCCTTGACGAGGGCCGCGGGCGCGAACGGCTCGACCGGGTTGGTGAAGCCGATCGTGCGCACGGTGGCCCGGCCGCCGCTCTCGATTTCATAGGTCACCACGGCCTGCCGCCGGTCCGGATCGATCTGCGGGTCGGCGCGCACGGAGGCGTTGAAGTAGCCGTTGTCGTGGTAGAAGTCGAGCAGGTTGAAGACGCCGCGCACGACCTGCTCCTCGTTCAAGGGCTCGGCCGCCTTCTGGGGGACCGCTCTCGCGAGGTCCGCCTGCGACAGGCTCCCCAGCTCCCCTTCGAAACGGACCTCCTGGACCTGGACCACGGCCCGGAACACGATCACGGCCACCACGCCGTCCCCTTCCTCCCGGGTATAGACCTCGGTCTCGGAGACGATGCCGCTCGCCTGGAGGTTCCTCAAGGTGCGGCGGACCGCCCGATCCGTGAGCGGCTGGCCGACGGCGATCTCGATCAGGCTGTCGAGCTCCTGAAGATCGGCGAGCGGAGCGTCGCTCCGGATCTCGATGGCGGTAACGGCCGGTCCGGCCGGCAGGGAGTCCTGCGCGAAGCCGCTCGCCGCGGCGAGGAGAACGAGCGCGACGAGCCCCAGGACTTTCAAAACCGCCGCTCCCACCGCGCGTCGACGGCGTAGCTGCCGTCCCCCTCCTGGGTGAAGACGAGGAGAAGGTTTCTCTCGACCTGCCACTCGACCTGGACGACGTATTGGCGGTTGGAGGTGGGATCGCTCGTGTAGGTGACGAAGACGTCGCGCGACAGGCGCTTGCCCACGGTGACGCCGACGCCCGTGATCGGCTGTCCCGCCTCGGTCAGCGGGTCGATGCGGAAGCGGTCGAAGCCGAAGAGGGTGCCGACCCGCTTGGACAGGGCCGAGGTGGCCTGGCCGTAGAGGAACTGGCGGGCCACGACCCCGCCCGCCACCTGCTCGCCCTCGCCGGTCAGGTCGGTGGCCGAGGTGTCGTCCGGCCGCTGGCCCGTGGTGATGAGTGAGACGATCTCCAGGTCCGCCAGGTTGGCGTCGGAGGAGAAGTTGACGTCCGGCCGCTCGAAGGTGCCGCCCAGGTTCAGGGTGATGTCGAAGCCCTGGATCCGCGTGTCCGCCACGAGGTCGATCACCGGGTCGATGCGGTTGGGGTTGCTGAAGGTGAGGAGCCCCCGCTCGACCTCGTACTCGGTGTCGCTGAAGAACAGGGTGCCGCCCTGGGCCAGCTCGACCTCGCCGAAGGCCACGGGGCGCGCGAGGGTCCCACGCACGGTCAGGTCGATGTCCCCCTGGAGGTTCGCGACGTTGTTCCGCACGCGCAGGGCGTCGGGGCCGCGGACGATCAGGTTGAGCTCGGTTCCGGAGAGAAACTCGTTCGTCTCCGCCACCTCGATCCGCTCCCGCTGCAAGGCGCGCTGGACGAGAGGGAGGAGCTCCAAAGCCACGTCCTCCACGTAGAGCATCCGCTCGAGGTCGACCTGGCCCACGATCTGCCGCCCTGCTTCGGTGGGGACGAGCGAGATCTCGGCGTCGCCGCGGGAGAGGAACCCCTCGGGGAAGGGGACGCTCACGTTGTCGGCGAAGACGTTCAGGCGGTAGGAGACCTGCCGGTTCTCCGCCGGCAGGACGACGGTGCCGTTCGCCCGCAGGGTGCCGCCCCCCAGGCGGGCCGTGAGCTGCTCCAAAAGGATGCGGTCGCGGTTGAAGCTCAGGGACGCTTCGACGTTCTCGAAGGACTGGGCGAAGCCGGGCACGATGACCTCGCCGCCGGAGACGGCGCCCTGGCCGTTGAGCAGTGGGTTGTCCAGGGTGCCGCGCACGCTCCCCAGGAGGTCGAGCGAGCCCTGGACCTGCCACTCGGGGAGGGCCAGCTCGGCCCAGACGGCCGGAACCGTACCCTGGAAGCGCAGATCGAGAGGGACGCCGGAGGCCAGGCCCAGAGTGCCGGAGACGAAGAGCTCGGTGCTGGAGCTGGCCTCTCCCAGATAGAGCGAGCGCACCGTGACCCGCTCGGGGGTCGCCTCCACCACGACCGGCTCCAGGTTCGCGATCGTGTGCCCCTGGTACTGGGCCCGCAGGTCCGCCAGCCGGAGCGCCGCCTGCCAAGAGCCTTCCGAGAAGTCCGCGGTCAGGCCCAGAGTACCCAGGAGCGAACCGGTGAACTCCGGGAGGGGCTGGGGCGAGGCGAGGCGGGCGAGCACACCCAGATTGTCGGTCTTCACGTCGATCGCAACGTCCGCCCCCTGGCGGTCGAGCCGGCCTCCCCCTTCGAAGGAGGCGAGCCCCAGGAGAGACCCGCGCACGTCCACCCGGTCCCCGCTCCAGTTGGCGAGGACGCTCGTCTCCCCTCGCTCGCCGAGCGGCCGGCCGCGGAGCGCGAGGTCGCTCCCGCGGATGGACGCGGTGACCTGGGGCCGGGCGAGCGTGCCGGTGCCCGAGGCCGCTACGGTCACCTGACCCGTCAGCTCGCCATTCAACCACCCCCGGAACGGCTCGGCCGCGAGGGAGAGGGAGGGCGCGTCCACCGTGACGTCGAAGGCCTCCGTGGCCTGGTCGAAGCTCCCCCGCCCCAGAATGGACCCGGCGGGGGTCTCGACCAGGGCGCGCTCGATCGTGATCCGGCCGCCGTCGAACCCCACGTCGGCCCGCACCCGGCCGATCCGGTTCCCTGCGATCGCGAGCTCCTGGACCTGGGCGTCAGCCCGGCCGGAGAGCCGGTCCGGGAAGCCCGTCAGGTCGAGCCGGCCGGAGACCAACCCCTGGACCTCGTCGGTCGCTCCCGCGGGCAGGAAGTAGCGGAGCCCGGAGACAGGCCACTGGGCCGCGTCCACGGCGAGCGCCAGCGGCTCGGTCGCGGCGCTCCGCCCCTCGGGAGGGAGCGGCACGCGGCCGGTGAGGATCAGGGCGCCGCCGTCGTTGGTCGCTTCGAGGCGCAGGTCGTCCACAGCCCGGCGGGAGAGGGTGAAGGAGCCTTTGACCGTGTCGGCCGCGAGGGCCGGGGCCACGGCGTTCTGGAGATCGAGCGCGATCCGCAGGGAGTAGTCGTCCCCCGAGAACACGGCCTCGCCGTCCGCCGTGCCGCTCCCCTGGGTGGGAAGCCAGAAGGCGGGCTCCTCGCCCCGTTTCGGGGGACCGATCAAAAGGGGACCCAGGGGGCCGACGTCCCGGCTCGCGAGGTGGAAGCCCACGTGGCCCTTCTTCCTCAGCATGTCGTAGACCACCTCGCGCCCCAGGATGTCCTGCGACGGAGCGGTCAGCCGCACATCGCGGCTGGAGATCACGCCGGAGTCGAGATCCAGGGGGATGGTCCCGGAGATCGGGAGCCCGGTCTCGCTCGTGCCGCGGACGCGGACGTTCGCCTCGCCGCTGCCGGCAAGCACGTTGCCGGTCGTGAACCGGTAGAGGAGCGTGCCGTCCGCCCGGCCGGAAATCCCGGAGACGATGGGCAGCTCCTCGCCGGGGAACTGATCGTGGATGAGCGGCTGGATGGAGAGCCCCTCGTACGTGAGGTCGAGCGCCACGGGCACGCCTCCCTCCCCCCGGTCGCCGCCGGTCGTGATCCCGACGTCCCCCTGGACGGTCCCGCTCGCGTAGCGGGCCTGCTTCAGGTCCGCGTCCACCCGCTCGCGGCTCCCCACGAGATCGGCCTCGATCCCCTGGAAGACCCGGTTCAAAACCGCGATGCGCGGCGAGGTCGCGGTGCCGGACCAGGTCCAGTCGCTCCCCGCGAGGTCGAAGCGGCCGTCGAAGCCCACCGGGCCCTCGATGGGCTCTTCCACATAGCCCAGGCGGTTCGCGAGGGCGGCCTGCCCCTGGGCGTCGATCGCCAGCTCGATCCGCCGCTCGGCCGCGCGGTAGGCCACGAACCCCCGGGCGCGGGCGGCGAGGTCCGGGCCGGTGACCCGGGCCGCGGCGATCTCGACCCTCCCCTCGGTGGGGTGGATGCTCCCCTTGGCTGAGGCCGTGAAGGAGTAGGGCTTCGCCCGCGGCAGGGTCGTGACCACGTCCTGGGCGGTGACCAGGGCGTCCAGCCGGTTCCCTCCCTCTCCGCCCCGCTCGGCCTTGCCGATGAGGCGGCCCCAGACCGCCTTCGCCTCCAGAGTCAGGGGGAGCCGCTCCTCGTTCAGCCGGAGCATGCCGTCCTGGACGAGGATGCGCCCGATCTGGAACTCGAAGCGCCGGGTCCCGCCCTTCCTCGTGCGGAATTTGGGGAGGTTGTTCGTGCCGTCCGGGTTGAACTGGAGGTAGACCTGGGGCTCGAAGACTTCCACCTGCTCGATCTTGATCACCCGCTCGCGCAGGTCCTGGGCCGAGATCTGGGCGCGGATGAAGGGGACGCGGGCGAGCGGCGGATCGCCCGGATTCGGGCCGGGGAGGACCACGTCGCGCATCTCGACCGCCGGGGGGAAGAAGGTGTAGTCGAGCTCCCCCACCTGAAGGCGCCGGCCCAGAAGCTCCGAGACCCGGGCGATCACCAGGGCCGTGGCCCGCTCCTGGGCGAAGCGGCTCTGGAGGAAGAACAAGGCCACGGCCAGGAGGACGGCGAGCAGCAGAAGGCCCCAGATGAACGGACGCACCACCCACCGGCGCACCCGTCCCGGCCGCCGCCGTTCCCGGGGCGGCTCGCTCACCCCTCCGCTCCTCCGGAGCCCGAGGGCCGGCCGGAGCCTTCGGCGAGACCGCCCCAGCGGAGCTTGCCGCGCAGGCTGTCGTAGAAGCTCCGCTCGCTCACCTTGGCCAGGCGCACCTTGGCCTTGCTGCGGGTCACGCCCACGGTGTCCCGGTAGCCCAGGGAGGTCCCCTCCTGGCCGTCGAGCGTCAGGTAGACCTCCTCGCGCTGGGTCTCCAGGGTCACCTCGATCCGCCCGGTGTCGGGGACGACGATCGGCCGCAGCGAGAGCGCGTGCGGGCAGATCGGGGTGAGCACCGAGACGGGCAGCAGGGGGTTCAGGATCGGCCCGCCCGCCGAGAGGTTGTAGGCGGTCGAGCCGGTGGGGGTCGAAATGATGAGGCCGTCCGAGCGGTAGCGGGCGACGAGATGCCCGTCGACCGAGAGGGTGAGCTCGATGATGCGGGCCAAGGCGCTCTTGGTGATCACCGCGTCGTTCAGCACCCGGAAGCGCAGCGGAGGCCCCGCGCCGCCGTTTCTGCGCACCTCGACGTCGAGGAGCGACCGCTCCTCCGTCTTGAACTTGCCGGCGAGCACCTGAACCATGGCGGGATAGAGCTCCCCACGGGAGATCTCGGTCAGGAACCCCAGGTTCCCCAGGTTGACCCCGAGGATGGGGGTTCCGGCGGGCACCGTTCGCGCCACGGAGAGGAGGGTGCCGTCGCCGCCCAGCACCACGACCAGGTCGTAGGTGCCGCTGGCGTTGAAAGCGTGCTCCGTGTCCATCCCCCGGGCGCGCAGGGTGGCCTCGTCCAGGCAGGCCTCGAGCCCACGGCGGCGGAGCCATTCGGCCAGCTCGTGGGCAGTGTGGACGGCGTCGCGGCTCGCCACCTTGGAGGCGATCCCGATCCTCTGGAGCTTGCGCTTGCGGCTCATGCCGGCGCCTTTCGGAGCAGCGCGAACGTCTCGCGGTTGCCGCCGGTCCCGAAGACCGGCGAGTCGAAGAGGCCCAGGAGCGCAAGCCCGAGGCCGGCAAGCTCCTGGGCGCACGCGCGGACCACCCGCTCGCGCACCGTCTCGTCCTTCAGGATGCCACCCTTGCCCACCACGCCGCGGCCGGCCTCGAACTGGGGCTTGATCATGGGGAGGACGAGCCCGCCGGGAGCGACGTGCGGCAGGAGGGCCGGCACCACCTTGCCGAGCGAGATGAAGGAGACGTCGATCGTGGCGAGCCCGCACGGCTCGGGCAGGTCCTCCGGCCCCAGGTGGCGGGCGTTGACGCGCTCCATGACCACCACCCGCGGATCGTTGCGCAGCCGCTGGTCGAGCTGGCCGTAGCCCACGTCCAGGGCGTAGACCCGGGCCGCCCCTCTTTTGAGGAGACAGTCGGTGAACCCTCCGGTGGACGCTCCCACGTCCATACAGACGAGCCCGGCGGGGTCGACGCCGAAGTGGTCCAGGGCCGCTTCGAGCTTGCGCCCGGCCCGCGAGACGTACGGCTCCCTGGGCGCGAGGACCGCAAGGCGGGAGTCTCCGGAGACGGGCGTCCCCGGCTTGTCCACCCGCCGGCCGTCGACCTCCACGGTCCCCGCCATGACGGCGCGGCGCGCCTGCTCCCGGCTGGGAAAGAGGCCCTTCTCTACCAGCATCTGATCAAGGCGCAATGCGGATCGGTCCCCCCGCCGCCGGGCGTGCAACGGCCGTGCCGGGGTAGTTATATCAGGCCGCCTCGTCCTCCCGCTCCCCGGCGAGCAGGCAGAACGGGATGGCGAGCACGAAGAGCGCCGGCCGCTGCACCTCCGTGTCCCCCCAGTTGTTCTCGAAGAGGCCCGCCACGTTGAAGGCGAGAAGCGCGAGCATCACCCCGAGGTAGAGGTCCGCGCGCGGCCCCGCGGCCCCGCCCTCTCGCCGGTAGCGCCGCCAGGCGATCCACAGGGAAGCCCCGAAGAGCGCCAGGTAGGAGCCCAGGGCCGGCAGTCCCCGCTCCGCCGCGATCTGCAGCAGGTTGTTGTGCAGGTGGGGGACGTTCGAGCGCGGCGCGCCCGGAGGGCGGTAGATCGGGTACCGCCGCTCCACGAGCTCGGGCCCCATCCCGAAGAGCGGCCGCTCGGCGATCATGGTAAGCCCCGCGTCCAGCATGCAGAGGCGGTCGAAGTTCGAGGTGTCCTTCAAGTCCGTGATCGACAGGGCCCGGTGGAGGATCGGGACCGGCGCCACCACGATGAAGAGGAGGGCCGCGGGCAGGTAGGCCAGGAGCAGCCGGGGCGCGCGGACGATCACGAGCACGGTGAGCGTCACTCCGAGAGCCACCCAGGCGCTTCGGGTGAGGCTCCCCAGGAGGGCCACGTTCAAGAGCGCCAGGGCCAGCCACCGCCAGGGATTGCGGAAACGGCCGCCGGAGATCATCGAGGCGACCAGCAGGAGGTCGGCGAGCAGGAGGAAGCCCGAGAAGGTCATGTAGTGGGAGAAGGGGCCGCGGATCCGGCGGTCGATGTCGCCGTAGCCCACGAGGTACTGGGCGAGCCCCGCGCAGGCCAGGAGGGCGGCCATAGCGATCAGGGCGTCCACCACCTGGCGCACCCGCCGCTCGCCGCGCACGAGGAGCGGCGCAAAGAGCAGGGTCGCCAGGCTGAAGATCTCGGTCAGCCCACGGACGCTGGTGGCCGGATCGTAGGAGGCCGCGATCGAGCCCACGAGCAGCAGCACGTAGAGCCCCAGGGGGATCGTGAGCGGCGCCAGGCGCTTCCAGGGGACCTCCCGGAGCCGCACCGTCCAAGGCAGGGCGAGGATCGAAAACCCCAGGAGGATGTTCGAGAGGGCGATCCCGAAGATGGTGACCAGGTGGCCGGCGAAGAGGCCGTACCCCAGCCGTTCCCGCCCGTTGAGGGTGGGACCGGTTCCCGCCTCGGGAGCTTCGGGGTCCGGGCCGGCCGCCGGGCGGACGGCGCGCGCCTCAGCGACCGATGGCGGAGGCAGAGAGCGCCTCCTCGATCAGCATGATGGGGATGTCCGAGACGATCGGGTAGACGAGACCGGAATCGGCGCAGTAGAGCCCCTGCTCAACGACCGGCTCCTCATCCCGGAAATGCTCCCGGTACTTCTCGACCAGCAGCCCGCGGACCTCCCGGGGCAGCTCGACGATCGTCAGCTCGCCTTTGGACTTCGGGCAGACCAGAATCTCGAGCAGCTCGGGGTCAACGGCCATCGTGTCCTCCCATAACGGCGGGAGGATAACACGCCTCACGGCCGCATGCCGTAGGTGAGGATCAGCGATTCGGTGCCGGGATTGAACCGGTAGAAGCCGCCGTTCGAGAGGTGGTACAGGCAGAGGCCGATCCGCGAGCGCCGGGTCACCCGGAAGGCGAGCTCGACCCCGGAGCGGAACTCGACCGTGCCTCCCAGGTCTTTGCCGCCGTCGGTGCCCCGGTGGTACAGGCCCGCCGCCCAGCTCGGGGTGAGGGTCCACCGCTCCCCCAGCGAGTGCTCGAACCGGAACCCGCCGTAGGCGTAGAGGCTGCCCTGCGAGCTCGCCATGGCCCCGGCCACGGGAGTCGCGTTCTCCAGGAAACCGGGGAGACGGCGGAAGCGCCGGGTCGCGAAGCGCGCCTCCCAACCCGCCTCCCAGGAGCGGCCCCCGTCGAACACCTCGAACTGCCCCAGGCTCGGGACGACCTCCATCACCGGCCCTTCCGCGCGGACCGGACGGGCTCCGGGCAACGCCGCCAGGAGGGCGGCGGCCAGCAGCAACGCTTTCTGACCGATCATGTTCCCCTTCACGCCTCCCCCTGGCTTCGGGTCCGGACGCGCCTTTTCTGCAACTACGCAGCCGCGTACAACACCGGATGGCAGCCGGGCGATTCCCGTTTCCTTAAGGGGAACGAACGAGCCCCTCGTAGCCCCAGACCGCCAGGACGTCTCCCCCCCGGTAGGGCTGAGTGAACTCGGCCCGGGCGATCCCGGGCGGCAGGTAGTGGAGGTCCTGGATCACCCGGCCGTAGGGGTGCTCGCGGATCCAGAGGCGCTCCGAGCCCGGAATGATCTCCTCGATGGGGTGCTCGAGGCGGCCCAGGAAGTGGAACTGGCCGTGGTAGTCGCCCGAGTAGGCGATCGCCCGGCCCTGCCGCTCGGTCACCCAGAGGTAGCGCGCGATCGGCTCCAGGTCGTAGGCCTCCCGGGCGGCCTCGGAGAAGCCCAGGGAGACGGCGGCCACCAGCGCCAGGGTGAGGAGTGTCAGGGCGGCCCGGCGGTGCGCGAACAGGCGCTCGAAGGAGAGGAGGAACCCCACGCCCGCCGCTATGAGCGCGACGCCGGCGCCGGCCGACACCTGGGACGCCCAAGCGGGGACATGGCCCGCCTTCGCCGCGAACGGGGCCGCGGCCATGGCCCCACCCACGGCGAAGAGCCCGCAGAGAGGAGGCAGCAGGTGCCACCGCTTCGGAACGGCGAGCGGCTCGTCCAGCAGCCGGGCGGCGAGCAGCGCAAAGCCCGGAAGGAGCGGGAGGAGGTAGTGCGGCTGCTTGCCGCTGACCGCCGAGAAGACCACGAGCCCGGGGACGATCCACGCCAGGGCGAAGCGCACCCCCGGATCCACCGGCCCGCGGCGGAGCCGGGCGGCCGCCTTCCACAGCGGCGCCCAGAGCGAATAGGGGTAGAGCAGGAGCGGCAGGAACGGCAGATACCACCACCAGGCGCGGCGGTGGGCGAAGGATTGGATCACCCGCTCCTCGGTCTGGCTGAGCAGGATGGCGTTGCCGTAGGCCTCCCCGCCCGCCTGCGCCGCGGGGAGCGCCCAGGCGAGGGCGATCGCCGCGCCCAGGGCCACGGCCGCGAGAAGCCCCAGGGCCCAGCGCCCACCCCGCGTGCCCCGCCAGCGCTCTCCGCGTCCCCACCAGGGAGCGAGAAGCGCCACGCCCAGGGGGACGATGAAGACGACCGGTCCCTTGGCGAGGAGGCCCAGACCCAGGGCGCCCCCCACCTGGGCCCACGGGAGCCAGCCGCCCTGCCGCCGCGCGGCCTCGAGCCCGAGGAGGGCCAGGAGCACACAGAAGGTGACCAGCATGTCGAACATCACCATGGTGGTGAAGACGCTCCACAGGAGGAACCCGAGGAGGATCCACGGCACGGCCCGGGCCACCCCCGGCCGGTCCGGCCAGAGCCGGCGGGCGAGCGCCGCGGTGAGCAGGAGATTCGCCAGCGCGAAGAGGGACGGCACCAGCCGCGGCCACCAGTCGTTGACTCCGAAGATCTCCCAGCCCAGATGGAAGAGCCAGAACAGGAGCGGCGGCTTGTCGCTGTAGGGGAGGCCGTTCAGGTGGGGGACGAGGAGATCGCCGCGCACCCACATCTCCCAGGCGACCGAGACGTAGCGGGTCTCGTCGACCGGCAGGATGGGACGGAGAGCCAGGGCCACGGCCACCAGGAGCCCCCAGGCCGCGGCCAGGAGAAAGGTCCAGTGGGTGGTCCTCCTCCGCTCCACGCGATCAGGAGCTGCGGCGTCGGAAGAGAGGAGGCCCATCATCGATTAAGATACCGCGCATGCCTCCGGAGATCTCCCTGGTCATCCCAGTTTTCAACGAGGAGGAGAATCTCCCGATCCTCGCGGCCGAGATCCGGGAGGCGCTGGCGCCGCTCGGCCGGCCCTACGAAGTGATCTACGTGGACGACGGGTCCACAGACCGGAGCCCCGAGATCCTCCGCGAGCTCGCCCGGGAAGACAAGACCGTGCGGATCGTCCGCCAGCGGAAGAACGCCGGCCAGTCGGCGGCCTTGGACGCCGGGTTCCGCTTCGCCCGCGGCGAGGTCGTCGTCACCCTGGACGCCGACCTCCAGAACGACCCGGCGGACATCCCCGCGCTCCTTTCGAAGCTCGACGGCTACGACGTCGTCGCCGGGGTGCGGACCCGGCGGCAGGACGACTGGGTGCGGCGGGTCTCGTCGAAAATCGCGAACGGCATCCGAAACCGCCTCACGAACGAGTCCATCACCGACGTGGGATGCACGCTCAAAGCCTTCCGGACCGAATATCTGCGCCGGATTCCGATGTTCACCGGCATGCACCGCTTCCTGCCCACCCTGCTCCGTATGGAAGGGGCGCGGGTGATCGAGGTGCCGGTCAACCACCGGCCGCGGCTCCACGGACAGCCCAAGTACGGCATCGGCAACCGGATCTGGAAGGCGCTCGCGGACCTCTTTGCCGTCCGCTGGATGCAGAAGCGCTGGATCGACCGCCGGCTCTCAGAGGAGATCGACGTTTGGACCACAAATTCATTGTCAACGCCTGGACCGCCGTCGGACTTCTCGGCCAGGCCTGCTTCTCCGCCCGCTTCTTCCTCCAGTGGCTCGCCTCCGAGCGGCGCAAGGCCAGCGTGATCCCCCGCGCCTTCTGGTTCTTCAGCCTGGCGGGAAGCGCCATCCTGCTCGCCTACGGCATCCACCGCAAGGATCTCGTCATCATCCTCGGGCAGATCCCCGGCGTCTTCATCTACACCCGGAACCTCTGGCTGATCTACCGCACCGGCGAGACCACTTCGACGTGAGCGAGCGGCGGCGCGACCTGCTGCTTCTCGCGCTCCTCTCGGCCCTCCTGTTCCTGCCGGGCCTCGGGAGCCGGGACCTCTGGAACCCCGACGAGGCGCGCTACGTGGAGGTGGCCCGGGAGATGCGCCTCCTGGGCACCTGGGCCGTGCCGCACCTGAACGGCCGGATGTACTCCGAAAAGCCGCCCCTCCTCTTCTGGCTGATCGACCTCTCCGCCGCCGTCACCGGCCGCCTGAACGAGACCACGGCCCGCCTGCCCATCGCCTTCTCCGCGATCGGCGCGATCCTTCTCGTCTACCGGATCGGAGACCGGCTGTTCGGCCGGCGCGCCGGCTGGATTGCCGCGGCGGCCTTCGCCACCTGTTTCAAGATCCTCTGGCAGGGGCGCTTCGGGCAGATCGACATGCTGCTCGTCTGCCTCGTCACCCTGGGCGTCTGGCTCTGGGTGCGCGGCTTCACCGAAAACCGGCCGGGGTTCTACCGGCTGTTCTTCGTGGCCGCGGGGCTCGCCACCCTGGCCAAGGGGCCGGTGGGGCTCCTTCCGCCGCTGCTTTCGATCCTTGTCTTTCTCGCCGTCACGAAGAACTGGCAGGAGATGAAGCGGCTGCGAGTGGGCACGGGGCTCCTGATCTGGGCCGCAGTGATGCTCTGCTGGCTCGTGCCGGCCGGGATCGCGGGCGGCCGGGAGTACCTGGAGCCGATCCTCTTCAAGCAGAACGTGACGCGCTACGCCAACCCCTGGCACCACTTCCAGCCCTGGTATTACTACCTGACGGTCATCCCCGCCGAGTTCTTCCCCTGGTCGTTCCTCCTCCCCACGGCGATCTGGACCGGCTGGAAGCGAACGAGCGGCAAGGAACGGCAGGGGTTCCTCTTCGCCCTCTGCTGGATGGCCGTGACCGTGATCTTCTTCAGCCTCTCTCCGGCCAAGCGCACGGTCTACATCCTCACCATGTACCCGGCGATGGCCCTCCTGGTGGGCGCGGCGCTCGACCGGATCGCGGCCGGCTGGCCTCGCGACCGGAGGTGGATCGTCCTCCCCCTGGGGCTGGTCGCGGGGCTTCTGCTCCTCGTCGCGGCCGCCCTCCCCATCGCGGGGCGGGGCCGGCCCGAGGCCGCGCCACTCGGAGGGGACCGCTTCGTCTGGGAGGTCACGACCGCGCTCCTGCCGGCAGTCGTGGGAGCCGCCCTGGCGTGGTGGATCTCCCGCTCCGGCCGGCTCGGCCGCGCCGCGGGCAACCTCGCGGCCGGGCTCGCGGCGACCACCGTGCTCCTCGTCGTCTTCCTCGTGCCCCGCTTCGACGTGGTCAAGTCCGCCCGGCGGCTCTCAAGCGTCCTCACCGCGCGCATGGCCCCGGGCGAGACCTACGGCATCCACCCCCGGCTCGACTCGACCTTCCTCTTCTATACGCAGAGATTCGCGGAGAACCTGGACAGCGAAGAGAAGCTCCGCGCCTATGTGAATCGCCCCGGCCGGGTGTGGCTCTTCATTCAGAGGGACGACCTGGCGCGCTTGGAGCCCCCGCTGCCGCCGATGAGGGAGATCGCGCGGGACGCGGACGAGAAGGAAGGGTACCTGCTGCTGACGCGGCCTTAAGCCTGCGCGTCCGGCACCAACAGCCTTTCGATGCCGCGGGCCTTGCCCGTCGTCTCGTCGATGTCCACGACCGCGCCGGCCAGGCGGACGTCGTTCTTCGCGACCTCGAAGGCGGAGCGGGTCTGGAGGAGGAAGCGCTTCAGGACCTTGTCGGCCCGCATGCCGATGACCGACTCGTAGGGGCCGGTCATGCCCACGTCGGTCAGGAAGGCGGTGCCCTTGGGGAGCACCCGCTCGTCGCCGGTGGGGACGTGGGTGTGGGTGCCGATCACGGCGCTTACCCGGCCGTCGAGATAGAAGCCCATGGCCTGCTTCTCGCTCGTGGCCTCGGCGTGGAAGTCGACGAAGACGACCTTGACGTCCGCGGGGAGGGTCGCCAGGAGCTGGTCGGCCTTGAGGAAGGGGGAGTCGAGGGTGTCCATGAAGACCCGCCCTTCGAGGTTGATCGTCGCGACCCGGATGCCGGCCGCGGTCTCGCCCACGTGGAGCCCGTGGCCAGGGTTGCCGTCGGGGTAGTTGGCCGGCCGGAGCAGGTGGGCGTGGCGGTCCAGGAGATCGACCCCCTCTTTCTTGTCCCACACGTGGTTGCCGGTCGTGAAGCAGTCGATCGGGAGGTCGGCGAGCTCGGAAAGCACGTCCGGGGTGACCCCGAAGCCGCCCGCCGAGTTCTCGATGTTGACCACCACGTAGTCGACCTTGTGGTGGTCGACCAGCCGCAGGAGGTGGCTGCGGAGCGCACGCCGCCCGGGCTTGCCGATGACGTCTCCCACGAAGAGAAGCTTCATCGGGCGTACTCGACCGAGCGGGTCTCGCGGATGACCGTCACCTTGATCTGGCCCGGGTAGGTGAGCTCCTGCTCGATCTTCCGCGCGATGTCCTTCGACAGCCAGAGCGCCTGCTCGTCGCCGATCTTGCCGCTGTCCACGATGATGCGGATCTCGCGGCCGGCCTGGATGGCGAAGGTCTTCTGCACGCCCTTGAAGCCGGAGGCGATCTCCTCCAACTTTTCGAGCCGCTTGACGTAGGTCTCGAGCACCTCGCGCCGGGCCCCGGGCCGCGCCGCCGAGAGGGCATCGGCCGCGGTCACCAGCACGGCCTCGACCGTCTGCGGGTCGTAGTCGCCGTGGTGGCAGGCCATGGAGTGGACGACCTCCTCGGTCTCGCCGTACTTGCGGAGCAGGTCGATGCCGATCTGGAGGTGGGTGCCGTCCATCTCGCGGTCGATGGCCTTGCCGACGTCGTGAAGGAGCCCGCCCCTCCGGGCGACCGCCACGTTGGCCTTGAGCTCGGCGGCCATGGTGCCGGCCAGGAACGCGACCTCCTTGCTGTGCTGGAGCACGTTCTGGCCGTAGGAGGTGCGGTAGCGCAGGCGGCCGAGAAGGCGGATCAGCTCCGGGTGCATGCCGGGGATGCCCAGCTCGAGGAGCGCGGCCTCGCCCTCCTGGAGGATCTTCTGGTCGAACTCGGCCTTGACCTTCTCGACGATCTCCTCGATGCGCGCCGGGTGGATGCGGCCGTCCACGATCAGCCGCTCCAGGGCCACGCGGGCCACCTCGCGGCGGAACGGGTCGAACCCGGAGAGGATCACGGCCTCGGGCGTGTCGTCCACGATCAGGTCGAC
>DATEIO010000615.1:0-5966 GCA_035278895.1 Thermoanaerobaculia bacterium
TCAGATGCGCGGCTGGGCCGTGGTGCTCTTCAGCCTCGCCGGCACGGTGCTCCTGGTGGGCGGCGTCGGCGTGCTGTCGGTGATGCTCATCTCGTTTTCCGACCGGCGCTACGAGATCGGCCTGCGCAAGGCGATCGGCGCGACCGACCAGCAGATCCTGATGCAGTTCCTGCTCGAATCGCTGGTGCTGGCCGCGATCGGCGCCTCGATCGGCACGGCCGCCGGCAGCGCCCTCTGCCGCGCGCTTTCCGACCAGTTCCCCTGGGGGCTCGTGGTCAATCCCTACGGCCTCGCCGCGGCGTGGGTCATCGCGCTCCTTCTCGCCGTCACCTTCGGCCTCTATCCCGCGATCCGCGCGGCCCGGCTGTCCCCCATGGCGGCGATGCGATGAAGATGCTTATTCATGAATGATTTAGTTTGACATCGGCCGGGCCCCGGCCTAGGATTTGTGAAAATCTGCGGCACCCATTTCTTCGGAAGGGAGACCGTCATGAGCCCACGATTCCTGGCAGTTGGAGCCCTCCTCCTGGGCCTCGCCCTCGTTCGACCCGCCACCGCTGACGAGATCTGGATCGCCCCGGGCGAAAAGGGCGACGTTGCGGTGGGGGACTGGGGAGTCACCCCCGCCGGCGAGGCCCACTTCACCTTCGCCGTTCCCGAGTCCCTGGACCGCTTCGTCGGCGCCCAGGTGATCGTGATCGGCAAGCAGGACCGGCCGATCACCTACGATCTGAACCTTTCGATCTCCCGGGACGGCGCGAGCCGGAACGACTTCCAGGCCGACGCCTCCGGCCTGCCCGCGACGCTGGACGCGGAGGAGTTGACGGCGCTGGACGTTTCGTCGCTCTTCCCGGAGCTCGAGCCCGGACGGGACGTGGTGGCCCTCCACTTCCAGGCTTCGCCGAAGGGGTCCCTGCGCGTGGTGGGCCTGCGCTTCGAGTTCACGCGCTTCCCGGACCAGGCCGGCCTCGCCTGCGGCCCGCGCGAGGTGCTGGTGGGATTCGCGAGCGAGACCGGCGCGCCCATCTGCATCAGCCGGAACCGTCTGCTCGAAGGGCTGCTGTGCCCGCCGAAGCAGTTCCTCATCGGCTTCGATCCGGTCACCGGCCAGATGCGGTGCGGCGATAAAAGGGTTTTGCTGGCCGGCGTCTCCTGCCCTCCGGGCCGCTTCCTGGTGGGCTTTGACGACTTGCTGGGCGATCCCGTGTGCAAGAGCCTCGAAGAGGTCGCCGGGGCCGGCGGTGGCGGCCAGGGTCCGCTCCTCGGGATCGACACCGTCGAGCTGCCGGAAGGCAACGCGGGCACCCGGGCCTTCGTCTTCACGGTTTCGCTGTCGGCGGCGAGCGCCGCGCCCGTGACCGTCCAGTTCAGCACCCGAAACGGCACGGCCCAGGCCGGGAGCGACTACGTGGCCCTCACCGGAACCCTCACCTTCGCGCCAGGGGAGCTTACGAAGGCGATCACCATCCAGGTGAACGGCGACACCCAGCAGGAGGAAGTCGAGGTGTTCTTCGTCGACCTGACGAACGCGAGTGGGGCCACGATCGCCGATTCCGAGGGCCTGGGACGCATCTTCAACGACGACGCGCCCACGGATCCAGGTGGCGGCGGCCGCGACTGAAGAGGGCCGGGTTGAACCTCCACGGTTTCCGGGGGGACTGACCTCGCGAGGGATGGCTCACGCCTTGCAGAAACCCTGCAATGGCTCGGTGAGCCGGTAAGGAGGCCAAGATGCAGAAGCCCTGTCTCTCGGCAGCTCTCGTGATGGGAATCGTCCTCTCGGCAACCGTGGGCGCCTGGGCTGCGACGGCGACGTTCGACCCGTCCCAGGCCGGAACCATCTTCGCGGTCGTCAACTACGACCGGGCGAACGGAAGGATCGCACCGACCTCCGTGACCCTGGACTGGGGGTCGATCCACAGAAAGCGGACCGTCGTCCCGCCCTATCAGAGATGCAACAACACGTCGCCCGCCGGATTCGTCGTGAAGATCCGGCCCCGTGGCTCGGGGAACAGCGAGCCTCTGACGCTTCAGACCACGGGAGACATCGTGCGCAGCCCCTTCCAGGGGTCAATGCCTCTGGAGGTGCTCCACCCCTGCTACAAGCTGGTGCTGATGTAAAGGTCAACGCTTGACCAGGACGAACACCTGGGCGTCGCTCTTCTCGGCCTGGCCGAAGAGGCTCTGGATCGAGTTGTAAAGCTTTTTGTCGAGCTCCCGGTCCTTGATGTCGAAGCGCCGGTGAAAGGTGGCGCGCCGGCCGGCCGTGTCGAGATCGAGGCCGGCCTTGAAGACACCGACCCCACTCACCACGTCCTTGTCGTCGGGAAGCGTTTCCGGGGACCACCCTTCGGGCCACCGGAGGGTGACCTCGGTCTCGTCCCGGTCCGCGAAGTCGAAAAAGATAGGGGAGACCCGGTCCGCGGCGGGGGAGACGAAAGGCTGCTTCACGGGCCCGAGCGGACGGCTCAGATGGACCGTCGCCTCGTCGCCCAGAACCTCGTCCTCGCGCTGTGCCATGGACCACGCCACCTCGACGCGGGTCTCCTCGACGGCCTCCGTGACCTTGACGTCCGTGACGTCGAAATCGGTGTACTTTCCGGCGACCCACTCCTTCCAGGCCTTGGCGGTCTCCTCGGCATTCTCCTTCCAATCGAGATAGGTCCACGCGTGGTGACCGGTCAGGAGGAGCGAGCCCCGGCCCGAGAGACGCCCCTGGGCGTCCAGGTCGAAGTCGACCGTGGCTTTGCGAAGGTTTTCTTCGAACGGGGAGGAGGGGAGCGTCAGGGTCTCGGGATTCGCGCGGTCGAAGAGCAGGGCCTGCATTCCCTCGAGGTCGGGAGCCAGACGCCCGAACGCCAGGCTGCGGTCGGAGGGATCGAGAAACACGCGCTGGCCGTCCAAATCCGCGGCCACGATCATCCGATCGAACCACCAGGGCGTCGTGAACTCCAGTCGGATCTTTCCGCCGTCGCGTTCGCCGACCCAGACGAGACGGGAGGGGATCTGAAGGGCCCCGAGCATCGACTTGAGGAGAAGGGCCTTTTCGGAGTAGTCGCCGCGCCGGACGGCCAGGATCGCGTCGACCGTCGAGTCTTCCGGGAGCCAGACCCCGTAATTCTCCACGGTCTCGATCTGGTCCCGCACGAAGCGGTAGACCGCCTGCGCCTTCTCCCGCGGGCCTCCGGGAACCGCCGCCGCGATCTCGCGCGCCTTCCCCGCAGCCGTTCCTGCCTTGCGGGAAGCCTTCTCGTACCCCGGGGCGAACAGCTCACAGGTGCTCGCCCAGGTCTTGAGCAGCTCGGTGTTCTTGCCTCCCCGGGAGGCGACGACCTCCACGGGGATCATCAGAAACCGGCTCGCCAGATCCGCACGGGGGACACTGTGCGGCTCGTCCGGCAGGGGAGGAAGGTTTTTGCCCCACGCCTGGACCCTCCAGCTGAAAGGGTCTTTGATCGTCTGCTGCCGAACGCCGGTCAGCAAAGGATCGAGGAGGGCGGTGCGGATGAGGAGGTCCTCGGGGACGTCATAGACGATGTCGGAATCGAGGGTCGGCACGTCCTCCTGGAAATTCCAGGGCTCCAGCAGGAAGATCGAGGGCAGCCGGATCTCGTACCGGTAGTCGAGGATCGCTCCGACCTCGACGGCAGGAAAGGCGATCGAGGTGATGAACACCTTTTCGGCCTTCGAGATCCTGCGCTTGAAAGTGGCGTCCTTCGGCAGCGGGATCTCCCGGCCGTCGGGGAGCACCGTGCGGCCTTCGAGCTTCTGGAGCTTGACCTGCTTGCTGTGGAACACGGAGACCTCGCCGTACTTCTTCCCCTCCTCGGTAAGGATCTTGCGCCGCACCTGGACGACGAAGCGCGGATCGTACCGGCCCGAATTCATCACCGAGAACCTCCCCTTCTTGAACAGCACGACCGACGGGGCGTTCGGATGCCCCGGCACGCTGGTCAACAAGCGCTCCGACTCTCTGATCTCGGGGAAGTTGACGGCGGCGGCGAGCGCGCCGGCAGGAAGGGGCGCCAGCAACAGAATCGCCGCGAGGAGCGGGAGGCGAAGACGGGGGCAAGCCATGGGTGCTCTCTCCTTCCGGATGAACGGGACCGTGAGCGCGAGAGAAGGCTTGAATCAGCTTCCCTTCATCATGGCAGGGTTCAAGATTTCATTTCAAGGAGCTCGGGGAGGCAGCAGGGGCCGCACGGTCTCGCCTGCGACGTCGTAGACCGTGACCCCGGCGTCGTTTTTGGCGTCCGCCCGCGCTCCGGCCTTCAAGAGCATCGTGACCACCTCCGCGTCGTCGAGGCCGGCCGCGAGGTGGAGCGCCGTCCATCCGCCGTCCCCACCGCAGGCGGGCTGGCGGGCGTTGGGGTCGGCGCCGTGATCGAGGAGCGCCTGGACCATTTCGGGGTATCTCCGGATCGCCACGGCCATGGCGAGCGGGGAGAAGCTCTCGGGATCGGTGCCGTCCGGATTGGCGCCGCCGTCCAGAAGGCTCCGGACCTCATCCAGAGCTCCGGCTTCGACGGCATTCCGCAGCGCCGTGTTCTTGTCGCGGGACAGGAGGTCCGCCCAGCGGAGCGTCTGCCGGCTGCACGCGGAGTACTCGACATCTGCCAGGAAATCCTGCTCAGTGCGCAAGAGGACGACGCCGCTGCCGTCCGCGGCCTCCTCGACCGCGAGCCCGGCACGCCCGACGTTCGAGTCCAGGTGCTCTTCGCCCAGCAGGGCCAGCCGTCCGTCCTGGTGCAGGGTGGCCGCGGAGACGTCGAGCTCTTCGGCGGCGCCGGCCATTCCGGAGCCCAGGGGATGACGGCTGCCGTGGCAGACGAAGAAGAAGCCGCGAGTGCCGTCCGTCGCCCGTGCCTCGGGCTCGGCCAGGAGATAGGTCTCGAAGCACTCGCCTGCGAGCGGAACGCTCCCCCGGAGCTCCCGCCCGCGAAACGAAAGGAGGCGGTAGGTCGGCTCGCCCGACAGATCCGACCAGTCCGCCAGCGTCAGATACACGGCCACGTCACCCCACTGCGCCGCGGGCTCACGGGGGAGATCCGCCTGGAGGAGCGCCGGGCTCGGCACCTCGGGCTGGCGTTGATATCCCACGGAAAAATTCTTCAGGCTGTAGAGCCGCGTGACCGTCCGGCCCGGAACCACGAAGCGGGAGCCCGGCCCGGCGAGAAGAGAAGCCGCCAGGGGCGGATCGCTCTCGACCGCGAGCGGCGCGGCGAGCCGGGCACGATTCAAGGTCTCGGGCCGCCCGAATTTCCTTTCCCGGGAGGAAGACAGAAAGGTTTCCTGTTTCTCGTGGCCCGCGTCGTTGTCCACGAAATCGATCTGCAGACGGACCTCTTGGATCGGCATCTGCCGCGTGGCCGGCCAGAGCCCGGGCGGCAGGAGGGCCTCGAAGGTGTAACCGCCCGCAGCCGGCTGAAAGCGGGAGACCGCCCCCGCGCAGCAGGCTTTCGTTTCCGGAGGGACGTCGTCCTCGCCGAGAATCGAAAGCGCCTCGTGCCAGAAGGCTTCCGTCACTTGATCGGGAGCGATCAGGAACTGGCGGACGAAGAGCCGCGGCAGAACGCGGCGGCGCTCGAGCTGCCACCCGACCCACTGCTCACACTCTTCGAGGACCGTGTCCTCGGAGATAAAATCCGCTTCGGCGCACGCCTTCAGTCCCGGCAGGTCGGTCCAGCCCCACTGGCTGCCGAAGCCCAGGTCCGGCATCCCGACCCCGGGAAAGGCGAGCCAGACCTCCACGTGATCGCTCGCCAGAAGGTCGCCCGGACCGGCCGGCCAGAGGACCGCGTCGTCCCGAACCTCGCCGGCCACGACGAGCCCCTCCTCTCCAAACGCCAGCCAGACGCGGGTCCCGAAATCCGCCTCGTTCCGGACCTTCGAGCCTCCCGCGACCTGATCTCCGCGGCCGAGCGCGACCGAAGGCGGAAGCCCGGTCCACTCGCCGACGCGACCGT
>DATEIO010000616.1:0-4167 GCA_035278895.1 Thermoanaerobaculia bacterium
CGAGGTCTACGTCCGCCCGTTCCCCCAGGTCGGCTCGGCCAAGTGGCAGGTCTCGCTCAGCGGCGGCGCCACCCCGCTGTGGGCCCACAACGGCAAGGAGCTGTTCTACCTCGACGACAACCGGGGAATGGTGGCGGTCACGGTCCAGACGGCCGGCACGTTCGCGGTGACCGGCCAGAAGGTGCTGTTCCCGGCCGCGGAGTACAGCTACGCGGGAAGTTACCCCATGTACGACGTGGCGCCGGACGACAGCCGGTTCGTCATGATCCGAAGCGTGGCGCCGTCGGCCGAAACCGAGCTGGTGCTGGTGCAGCACTGGGCCGAGGAGCTCAAGAACCGGCAGCCATAGGCCGCTACTCCTCCTTCTCCTTCGCCGTCGGCGGCACCAGGTGGTTGAGCCGGAGGTAGTTGGCGAGCTGGCTGTAGTGGTCGGCCCAGTCGTCCGTCGTGATGAACATCGCCTCCGCCCGGGTGAAGTCGCGGGGGCCGAACAGCTTCACCTTCCCGCCCAGGTCCGAGTCGTTCACCTTGGCGAGCGCCGAGGCGCAGAAGTCGAAGGTCTCCTTGAGCCGGGCCACCTGCTTTTCCTTTCCCGCCGCGGGCTTCACCTCGGCGCGCTTGGGCGCCGCCACGCCGCTGACCTGGCTGCACAGGAAGTCGTTTCCTTCCGACAAATGGTGGATCACGTCCGCGAAGCTCATCTGCGCCGGGGTCGGCTTGTAGCCGTACTTGCCGGCCGGCATCTCCTCCGCCGCGGCGACGAGATGGCGCGAGGCGCGCTCCTCGCCTTTGCGAAAGGCGTCGGAGACAGGGGTGGACTGCGCCGCGGCGGCCGGCGCGAGCAGGCAGGTCGCGAGGGCGGGAACGAGAAGCGAGAGTCTCATGGGTCGGCCCGAGGTGTGAGGTGGCTGGATTACCTGGCGCTTAGTGCCGCGGCGACCCGGGACTCGGTCTCCGACGGAACGTTCCTTTCTTCCGGCACCCTGGGGTTCATCCCAGTGCTTGGATCCTAGCGGAGTTCCCGGCGGAGGGGAGTGATGGCGTTCCAAGACACGCTGACGCTGCCGGTGGGCCGGGATCGTCGTCGGCCAAGGCCTTCTCCGTCATTCCGGCCAGCGTGTACGGCTACGCCGCCACCTTCGCCTATCTGCTCCAGACCGCCGGAACGCCAGCCCCGCTGACATGGCTCGGACGATCGCGCCATTTGGCCGGCCGTCGCTCGTCGAGGGCGTGTATGCGAACTACATCGGGACGGAGGGAGACGAAGGAGCGAACCGGGTGCGGGAGGTCTACGGGGACGCGACCTGCGAGCGGCCCGCGAAGCTCAAGGCCCGGTACGATCCGACGCCGCGCGGCGCAGCTTCGTCACCGCGTCCACCACCACATGCGGCTGTTCCTCGTTGATGAACTGGCCCGAGCCCGGGATGGTGTCCGCGGCGAAATCCGGGAGCCGGTCGCGGAGCAGCTCCCGCTGCTCCTCGGGAACCTCCGACGGGTGCTCGACCCCGCCGAGCAGCAGCCGGACCGGACCGGTGATCTGGTGCAGCTCATCGGTCAGCGGCTCGGGCTTCGTCGACTTGGCCATCCGGTGGAACGCGTCGATTGAGCCGGAGAGGTCCGCCTCCTGCCCGGCGGTGTAGTGCCGGATCACGGCGTCGGTGATCCAGGTGGTGTCGCCCGAGTTGCGCACGATCTCCCGGCGAACCTCGTCGCGCAGCATCGCCTCGTCCATGGCCAGCTTCGCCACGAACCCGCCGAACTTGAACGCCTTCCGCATGCCCGGGGTGGATGGGCTCTCCGCGGGGCCGCCGTCGATCGCGAGCACACCGCTGACCAGGCTCGGGCGTGCCACCGCGAGCCGGAGGGCGATGGCCGCGCCGGTGGACTGCGCCACCACGAGCGCCCTGACGACGCCGAGACTGTCCAGTGCATCGCCGACCCGCCTGGTCTGAGCCGTGAAGGAGTAGTCGGCCTTCTTCGGGTGCGATGACCACCCGTAGCCGAGCGGCTCCACCACGATGCAGCGATAGCCCTTCTTGACGAGGTCTCTGGTGACCGCGCGGTAGCCGTAGGCGGCGCCGAACAGGCCGGGGATGAGTACGACCGTCTCGCCTTGCCCGACGCTGGTGGTGCGGAGGGTCTCGCCGGAGGCCACGGCGATGTCGCGGACGACGGCGCTGTCGCGGACGGCGGCGCTGTCGGGCAGGCTTGCCGGTGGTGCGAGGGCCAGGACCTGGAACAGCAGCAGGGAAATCACGGGGGCGACCTTCGGTGGAGGGAACCAGCTACACGGGGCGCTCCGACGTCATGGGCGGCCCCTCGTCCAGGCCGCGGATCTCGACGTAGTGGCTGGAAATCTTCGCGTCCGCGACCAGCCCGACGCGGGCCCGGTCGGCGCGGAGCTTGTAGGCCTCCTGCTGCGCCGCGGGCAGACCGCTCCACCACTCCAGGTTCACCACGATGGTGGTGGCCCCGACCAGCCGCTCGGCCTCGATCTCGCCGAGCGTCGTTTCAAGGTTGTCCCGCCGAGTGATCAATACGACCTCTACAGTTTCCTGACGTTCTCCGCCGCCGGCCCCTTCTGCCCCTGCACCATGTCGAACTCGACCTTGTCGCCCTCGGCCAAGCTCTTGAAGCCCTCGCCCTGAATCGCGCTGTGGTGCACGAAGCAGTCCTTCTGCCCGTCGGAAGGAGTGATGAAGCCGAAGCCCTTCGCATCGTTGAACCACTTGACCGTCCCTTGCATCGTCCTGCTCCTTGCGTTCGTGGTAATCCTGAACTGCGATAACGAAAAACCGGCTTACCCCGCAGCTGCCTCGGGGCTCCGCCGGAAGGCCTGCCGGGTCTGCCGCAGCATCTCGTCCAACTCCTGCTTGAGCTGGTCGATCTGCCCTTCCATGTCCGCGAGGGTAGCGCAGATCGGGGTGACGGACATCATCCCGTTGGCGTGCCGCACGACGCTCTGGAGGAAGATGTGCACCGCGGGCGACTGGCCGCGGGAGGACTGCTGCACCTTCAGGCCGAATCGCGAGGTCAGACGGGGGGAGGACATGGACGTCTCCTTCAGTTGGGCAGTGGCGCGTTGAGGGAGGCGGCCGCCGCCGCGCCCCGGCCCCGCCGGGGGCCGTGGAGCGGCGTGACGGGCGTGTCGCCCACGCTCTTCAGGTAGGCGTTGGGGTCGTGCATGAGCGCGCCCTCGGGTAGATGCGGGTGCAGCGGGCCCAGGTCCCGCTGGATGCGCTGCTGATAGAAAGCCGGCAGCCGGGAGTCCTCTCCCTCCATGAAACCGCGCACGCTCGGGTCGCTGTCCAGCAGGCTTCGGATCGTGGAGTGGTAGGCGATCCGGCCCCAGCCTTCCGACGAGACCGCGCGCACCACGTTCATCCACCGCGGGATCATCGCGTGGTTGGCTCGCAGCCGGCGCCCGATCATCCGTCCGGAGAACGAATAGGTCGTCAGGTCCACCAGCCGGTCGTAGAACTCGGCCCAGCCGTAGTGGGCCGGCTTCACGTTCATCGCGTGGTTGTTGTTGAGGAAGGTGAACGGGAACGGGAGGACCCGGCCGGCGCGCTGGTAGTCCAGGTTCATCGGCGCCGCCCGCCCGAAGGCCGACAGCAGCGAGTAGGCCGGAAAGGCGCCCGGCGCCAGGTCGAGGAACCGCTTGGTGAGCTCGAACGGCTCGGGGCCCTCATCGCTGTCGAGGCCGAGCACGAAGTTGGTCTGGACGTAAGGGACGTAGCGCAGGAGCAGGTTCACATGGTCGGCGACCTGGCGGACCTTGTCCATTCCAGTGTGCCGGGTTTTCGACTTGTTCCCCAGCGCGAACCACGACTCGATCCCCGGCAGCAGCGCCTGGAAGCCGTTCCGGCTGAGCCGCTGGAGGTGCGGTTCCGACAGCAGCGACAGGCTGCTCTCGGCGATGTGGCGCATCCGGCCGGGTGGCACCACCGCTTCGATGGCGTTCATATAGTCGTCGAACCGGACGCCGAAGTTGGGATCGTGCCAGCCGACGATCGGGTTCCGCATCTTGGTCAGCAGGAAGGCCAGGTCGGCACTCACCGCCCCGAAGCCGAGCGGTTGGTAATCCACCGTCGAGTCGATGCAGAAGCTGCAGGTGTAGGGGCAGCCGAGGCTGCCGATCATCGGGACGATCTTGATCGCGCGGGT
>DATEIO010000617.1:0-15431 GCA_035278895.1 Thermoanaerobaculia bacterium
GAAGCCCGGGGGTGTCAGGCTGCGCAGGTTCTCGGGACAGCCTTCGAGCTCGTAGACCCGGTCGCAGGAGCGGCAGTGGAAGTGGTGATGGTGCTGCTTGCCCGTCGCCTCGTAGCGGGGCGCCTCGCCCGGGAGGTCCACCTGCGTGAGCCCACCCTCCTCCACCCAGGTTTTCAGGGTGCGGTAGACGGTGGCGATGCCGAGGCCGGGCGAGGTGCGCTTGGCGGTCTCCAGCACCTCCCGCGGGCTCAAGGGGCGGTTGGCTTCATCGATCGCAGCCCGGATGGCCCGGCGCTGTTGCGTGTCTCGTTTCGTGGTCACTCCTGAAATGATAATGGGATCTCAAGAACGAGACAAGGCTGCTGCTCCTATAATCCACCTCATGACGACCACGGCACCGCAGCAACGCATCGAAGCCGACGTGAAGGCCGCCATGAAGGCGGGCGAGAAGGAGAAGCTGTCGACTCTCCGGATGCTCCTGACGGAGATCAAGAACGAGCGCATCCGGAAGGGCTCGGAGGTGGACGAGGCGGGCTTCGTCTCGCTGGTCCGCAAGTCGATCAAGCAGCGCGAGGACTCCGTGTCCCAGTACCGCCAGGGAGGCCGCGAGGAGCTGGCGGCCAAGGAGGAGGCGGAGATGAAGGTGCTCAACGAGTACCTTCCCGCCCAGGTGGACGAGGGGCAGATCCGCGCGGCGATCGAGGCCCTCGTGGCCGAGCGGAGCCTGTCCGGCCCCGCGGCCATCGGGCCGATCATGAAGGAGATGCTCGCCCGGTTCGGCTCTTCGGCGGACGGCGGCACGATCAACCGGATTGCGCGCGAGATCCTCGCGAAGCCCTCCCAGGCGTGATGCGCCGCGCCATCGTCGGCACGGCCGGCCACATCGACCACGGCAAGACCAGCCTCGTCCTCGCGTTGACGGGGATCGACTGCGACCGCTGGGCCGAGGAGAAGGCCCGGGGGATCACGATCGATCTCGGGTTCGCCCACGTGACCCGGGGGGATCTCCAGGTCGGATTCGTGGACGTGCCCGGGCACGAGCGGTTCCTCCACAACGCTCTCGCGGGCCTGGGCGGCATCCGCGTGATGCTCCTCGTGGTGGCGGCGGACGAGGGGGTGAAGCCGCAGACGCGGGAGCACCTGGCCGTCTGCTCCCTCCTGGGCATCCCGGCCGGGATCGTGGCTTTGACCAAGGCGGACCTCGTGGCGCCGGACCTCCTGGAGCTCGCCCAGCTCGAAGTGGAAGAGCTGCTCGCCGGCACCCCGTTCGCGGACGCGCCCGTCTTCCCGGTGGCGAGCCCCACGGGCCAGGGGATTCCGGAGCTCGAAGCGGCTCTCCTCGGTCTCGCGGAGCGCTACGCCACCCCCGCGGACCCGGAGCGGCCGGCGCGGCTCCCCGTGGACCGCGCGTTCCACTTGAAAGGGTTGGGCGTGGTGGTGACCGGCACGCTCGCGAGCGGGGCCGTGCACCCCGGCGACACGCTCACGGTGCTGCCGCGCGGAGAGAGCGTGCGGGTGAGGAGCGTCCAGGTCCACGGCCAGCCCCGCGAGGAGGCGGAGGCGGGCGAGCGGACGTCGCTCCAGTTGACCGGCGTCTCCCTGGAGGAGCTCGCCCGGGGCATGACGCTCGGCACGCCCGGAGCGTTCGAGGCCACGACGAGCCTCCTCGCCCGCTTCACCCTGCTGCCGGACGCGCCCGCCCCGATCCGCGGCTTCGTGCCGGTCCGCCTCCACCTCTACGCGAGCGAGGTGATCGGCCGTCTCCGGCCGCTCGCCGAAGGGGGCTTGGCTCCCGGAGAGACGGGGCCGGTCGAGATCCGTCTCGAAGCGCCCGTCTCGGCCGTACGGGGAGACCGCTACGTGATCCGGCGGCCATCCCCGGCGGCCACCCTCGGTGGCGGCGAGATCCTGGACCCCCGCTGGCGCCGCCACCGCGGCACGATCCTGAAACAGGCCCTCTCGGCGCTTCCGGGAGATCTCTCCGGGGCCCTCGCCTTCTGGGCGCTGGAGTCGGGCGAGCGCGGGGTGGAGGCGCCGGAGCTGGCCCGGCGGCTGGGCGTCCCCCCGGCGCGGGTGGCGGCGGAGCTTTCCGCTCTGAAAGAGCGCCTGATCGAGGTGCCCGAGGGGCCGGGGCAGGCGCGGCGGTGGATCGCCCCCGCGGCCGTGCAGCGGGTGACCGAGCGGGCCAAACGCGTGCTCAAGGAGTATTTCCAGAAGGACCGCCTGGCCGAGTTCATCCCCAAGGCCGAGGCGGTGCGGCGCATCCTCCGCGGCCGGGCGGCGGATCTCGCGCCCGTCTACCTCGAATGGCTCCAGGCGCAGAAGGTGCTCGCCGTGTCGGGAGACCAGGTGACCCTCCCGGGCCGGAGCGCCCAGCTGACCGGCGAGGAGTCCAAGCTTTCCACAGCCGTGCTGGAGCAGTTCGACAAGGGAGGCCTCGCGCCGCCCTCCCCGGGCGAGGTGGCCCAGGCGCTCTCTGCCAAGCCGCAGATCCTGGAGGGCGTGATCCGCCATCTCGTGACGCGCGGGCAGCTCGTGAAGCTCCCGAGCGGCCTGATCCTCGCTGCCTCCGCGGTGGCGGGCCTGAAGCGGGACCTCCTCGCCACCTCCTGGGACCGCTTCTCCGTGGCCGAGTTCAAAGACCGCTTCGGGCTCACCCGCAAGTGGGCGATCCCCCTCCTGGAGCACCTGGACTCGACCGGAGCGACGCGGCGCATGGGCGACGAGAGGAAGGTCGTGCGCCCGGGCTGAGGGAAGAAGGAGGTCCTTTTCTCCGGGATGAAGCTCGGACTTCTTTCCGGATGAAAATTCCGTTTCCCGGCTACAATAGCGCCACCCATTTCTGCCGGCGGGGCGCTTGGACGGCGTTCCGAGGCCCCGGCTCAAGGAGGAGGCGCGCGCCATGTTTCCGGTGCTCTTGCACCCCGATCTGTACCGGCGGTTGCGGCGGAGCAACCGGAGCGTGAGAGCGCGCGTGCAGAAGGCGCTGCTCCGGCTGCGCGACGGCCTCTGGGGCGGGGGCACCCGGGTCAAGCGGCTGCGCGGAATCGGCCGGCCGGTCTACGAGGCGCGCACGGACTCGGGCGACCGCCTCCTCTTCACTGTGGTGCGGGCGGCCCTGGCCGGCACCCCCGACCGCCTCGCTCCCCACCTCCAGGTCTGGGACCTGGTCGAGCACGACGACGTCGAGCGGACCGCCCGGAGGAACCAGGCTCCCGAGGCGGAGTTCCTGGAGCTCGAGACCCTGGAGGAGTTCGAGATCGACGCTCCTCCCCCTCATCCCGATGCGAGCCTCGCGGAGATTCCCGCAGCCTCCGGGAGCGAGAACGATCCGCTCCTCGCCTTCCTTCTCCCGCCGGAGGGATTCGAGCCCACCCCGGCCGAGGGGATCTCCGGGGGCGTCCGCTGGTTCCTGCTCGACCCGGCGAGCCTCGCCGGGGAGGAGGAGTTCCAGCGCCTCCTGGACGCCGGGGGCGAGGAGCTGGAGCTCAAGCTCACCCGCGACCAGTACGAGATCCTCGAGGCCCCCGGCCCGGTGCTCCTGGCCGGCAGCGCCGGGAGCGGCAAGACGACGCTCTCCGCCCACCGGCTGGCCGCCGCGGTCTGCTCTCCGGGGAGCCCTTCCGCCCTCTACCTCTCCTACAGCCCCGCGCTCGTGGACTACGCCCAGCGGCTCGTCCACGACCTGGTTCTCGCCCGCGGAGAAGACCCCGAGCGCAACCGGCCGGACTTCTACACCTTCGGCGACCTCTACCGCTCGCTCGTGCCGCGGGACTTCCGCGAGCACCAGGCGCGCCCCATGACCGAAGCGCTCTTCCGGGAGTGGTTCAAGAAGTCCGGGCGCTCCCTCGATTCGGCGCTCGTGTGGGAAGAGCTGCGGAGCATCCTCAAAGGCTCCTGCCTCTCCCTCTCCCAGCCGATGCTCGACGAGGCCGCCTACTTCGAGCTGGGAAGGAAGCGCGCTCCCCTGTTCGTCAACGAGCGGCCGGAGATCTACCGCATCGCCCAGCGCTACCAGGAGTGGCTCGCCGAAGAGGGTCGCTCGGACCGCATCGATCTCTGCCGCCGGGCCATGGCCGAGCTGCGCCACAGCCGCCGCCGGTGGGACGTGGTCGTCTGCGACGAGGTGCAGGACCTGACCGAGCTCGAGGTGGCGTTCGTCCTCTCCCTTTCCAGCCGGCAGGACCTCTCGGGCGTCCTCCTGACCGGCGACACGCAGCAGATCGTCAACCCGAGCGGCTTCCGCTGGGCCGAGGTGAAGCGCCTGGCCGCGAAGGCCTCGCGGGCGAAAGCCGCGCCCCCGGTGCTCCGGCTGCGCCGGAACCTGAGGAGCGTCCGGCCCGTGGTGGAGCTGGGCAACGCCGTCCTCCTTCTGCGGCGGGAGGTCTTCGGCCGGACCGAGGAGGACGAGCCCGAGGAGGCGCTCCTCGAAGGGCCGGTGCCGATCGAGGTTCCGGCCGCGGAGGAGGACGTGCTCGCGGCCCTCGAAGGGTTCGGGCCGCGGTGCGCGGTCCTCACGCTTTCCGACGAGGAAGCCGAGCGCTTGAAGACCCGGCTGGGCACCACGCGCGTGTTCCACGTCCGCGAGGCCAAGGGGCTGGAGTTCGAGACGGTCATCCTGTGGAAGCTCCTCTCCCCGGACCGCGATCTCGTCGACCGCTTCGTCCGGGGGGACTCCCGGCTGGAGCGGGAGCCCCGCTTCGACCGCCTGCTGCGCCACCTCTACGTGGCGGTGACCCGGTCCCGCAGGCACCTCGCCGTCTTCGAAGGGCCGGAGCCCGACCCCTTCTGGGGGGCTTCGCGCTTGCGCGGGCGGATCGGGCGCGACGCGGTGCCGAGCCTCGCCCGCCTCTTCCGCTCGACCGCCTCACCCGCCGAGTGGAAACGGGAGGGGGACTACTTCTTCGAGCGCGGCCACTTCCGCCAGGCCGCCGAGTGCTACCGCCGCGCCGGGCTGCCCGAGCGGGAGGCCGAGGCCCTCGCCCGCGCCGCCGAGGAGATGGAGGACTGGACCGGAGCCCTGGAGCGCTGGCGCTCGCTGGGCGCCACCGGCCGGCAGGCGCCGCTCCTCGCGCGCCTGGGCCGGTTCGAAGAGGCGGCCGAGCTCTACCGGCAGGAAGGGCTCGCGCGGGAGGCGCGCCTGTGCGAGATCCGCCTCCTCGAACGGAAGAAGGCCTGGGCCGAGGCCGCCCGCGGCTGGGAAGAGCTGGGAAGCCTGAGGGACGCGGCGCGCGCCTGGGAGCAGGCCGGAGACGACCGCCGCGCCTTGACGGCCAACGCCCGGGCCGCTGAAAAGGAAGAGGACTGGAGCCTGGCCGGCGCCACGTGGCTCGAGCTCGGCCGGCACGAAGAAGCCGCGCGCTGTTTCCGGTTCGCGGGCGACACCGGCCGGACCGCCCTGGCCCTCGCCCGGCATCACGAGGAGCAGAAGGAGTGGAGCCGGGCCGCCGCCGCCTACCGGTTGGCCGGCCAGCGCGACCGGGCCCTCCGGTGCCGGGCGCGCGCCCTGGAAGAGTCCGGGCGGCCGGACCGGGCGGCGCGGATCTGGGAGACCCTGGGTGAGACCGAGCGCGCGCTCGACCTCTACGCCCAGGCCGGCCGCTGGCTCCCGGTCGCCCGGCTCGAAGGGCTGCGGCCGGAGAGCGCCCAGCGGCTCCTGCCCCGGGTTCGCGAGCTGGTCGAGAGCGGCGCCCTGGAGGAGGCCGTCATCCTGGCCCGGGCGCGGATGGAGGTTCTGAAGTCGCGCCTTCCCGACGTCCCCTGGTTCGTCTTCATCGAGGAGGACCGCCTCGCGTGGCAGGAGTTTTGCTCGCTGGAATTGCTGGTTCATCGATGTGAAGCCTTGCAGGCGGAGGCGGAGGGAGCGTGGAGCCGAGCGACTCGCGTATGGTCGCGGGCGGGAGAGCCGGAGCGGGCGGGTCAAGCCCGGCGACAGCGGATCGAGCAGGTTCGGGATCCGGTCCGCCGCGCTCGTGCCTGGGTGGCCGCGGACGAGCCCGAGCTGGCGGTCCGGGACCTGAAGCGGGCGGGAGGGGAGGAGGCCGAGAAGGCCGAGACCGTGGTCGAGGCCTGGGTGGCGGAGCACGAAAGCCGGTGGCGCGACGCGGCGCTTCTCTGGAAGTCTCTGGGCCGTCCTCGCGACGAATCGCGTTGCGCGGACCGTATCCGCGAGAGCGACTCCCCGGCCGGCGCTCCCCGCGCGATGCCCGAGGGCGGGCCGAGCGAAGGTTGAGGACGGGCCCTCATCAGCGTTCCTGTTGCTCTGGTGGCCTTTTCCTGCAAGACTTCGCCAGAGTTTTTCGTGATTTTTGATGCTTGTTTTTGGGGGAGAGGAACATGCCGATCGATCCTGACCACCCGCCGCGAGAGGCCTTCGACCGGCTGATCCGCGGTGAGGCGTCCCCTGAAGAGACACGCTCCATCGTCCGCCACCTGCTCGTCGGCTGCCCGAGCTGCGGCCGGATCGCCGAGCAGGCCCGGCGCACGCCCGCGAGCTCTCCGCGGCCGGAGGCCCTGAGCTACGACGCCGTCTTCGACCGCATCGAGCGCAAGCTCGCGCGGGGAGTCGCGGGCTTCATGGCCGAGCAGGCCAATGCCCGGGAGCTCTACGCGGAGCTGCTCGGCCACCAGGCCGTCGAAGGGCTCTCCCAGGTCCACAGCACCCGCCGTTACGCGAGCCTCGCCCTCTGCGAGCTGCTGCTCCGCAAGGGCCGGGAGATCGCCCTGGACGATCCCTCCCAGTCCCGGAGAGCCACGGATCTCGCGGTGGCCGTTGCCGAGCAGCTCGACCTGGAGCTCTACGGCGCGCCCGTGGTGCAGGACACGCGGGCCATCGCCTGGGCCTACCTGGCCGAGACGCGCCGGGTCGAAGCCGACCTGCGCTCGGCCGCCAGCTCGCTCAAAGCTGCCGAGCGCCTGATGGGGCAGGGGACCGGCGATCCTCTCATCAAAGCGGAGCTCCTGACCCTCCAGGCCTCGCTCCGGGGATACAGCGGCCGGTTCGAGGAGGCGCTGGGCTTTTTGAACCGGGCGGCCTCCATCTACCGCCGTTTCGGCGAGCGCCATCTCCTCGGCCGGACGCTGTTGAAGAAAGGGACCGTCGTCGGCAACTCCGGGCGGCCGGATCTCGCCGCGCGCCTGATCCGCCAGAGCATGGACCTGATCGATCCCCCCCGCGAGCCGCGCCTGATGGTCTGCGCCACCCACAACCTCATCTGGTTTTTAAACGAGAGCGAGGACAAGGACCGGGCCGCCGCCTGCCTGGACGGCGCCCGCCGCCTCTACGAGCGGGCCGGAGACCGCCGCGACCTCGGGCGCCTGCGCTGGCTCGAAGGGAAGCTCGCCACCGATCTCTCCGCAGCCGAAGACGCGCTTCTGGAAGCCCGCGACAGCCTCGCCAGGGAAGGGCTCTCCTACGAGGCCGCCCTGGCCTCCATGGATCTGGCCGTCCGCTATGCGGGAGCCCAGAAAGCCTCGGAGATGCGCCGCCAGGCTGAGCAGATGCTCCCTCTCTTCCGTTCCGAAGCCATGTACCGGGAGACGATGGTCGCCCTCCTCTCCTTCCAGCAGAGTGGCCGCGAGCTCGATTCCGGCAAGCTCATCGACGAGCTCGGCAACTTTCTCGAGCGTTCCTGGCAAGAGAAGAATCCGCAAGGGCTCATCCGCAGGCTCCGGACGTGAGGAGGCCGCCCTAAGGCCTCCTCACCCTATAATCCGTCCCAGATCCTTCTCTTCGCCTCCCGGAGGGGCCAAAACCCATGCAATATCCGCTGAGCCTGAGCTTCAAGATCATCGCCCTGGCACCGCAGATCTACGTCCGCGACGCGTCCGGCACCGAGCTCCTCTACGTCAAGCAGAAGCTCCTGAAGCTCAAGGAGAAGATCAACGTCTTCGCGGACAGCTCGCAGTCGCGGCAGCTCTACGAGATCAACGCCGACCGCGTGCTCGACATCGCCGCCCGCTACACCTTCACCGGCGCCCAGGGACAGGTCGCCGGCTCCGTCAAGCGCCAGGGGCTGCGCTCCTTCTGGAAGGCCACCTACGAGGTGGCCGACGCCCACGGCCGCACGATCTTCACGATCGAAGAGGAGAACCCCTGGGTCAAGGTGCTCGACGGCCTGCTCGGGGAGATCCCCATCCTCGGCATGCTGACCGGCTACTTCCTGAACCCGCGCTACGTCGTCAAGCGCGCCGGCCGCGGCACCCCGGCCTTCCGGATCTCCAAGCACCGCTCGTTCCTCGAAAGCACGTTCCAGATCGAAGAGCTGGAGCCGGGCACCGGAGAGGCCGAGGAGATTCCGGTCCTCCTGTCGATCCTCATGATGACCCTGCTCGAGCGCCAGCGCGGCTAGAGGAGATCGCGACGGCATGGCTCATCTTTCCGACGCCGATCTGCTCGCCCGGCTGGTCTCCTTCGACTCGACCAGCCGCAACAGCAACCTGCCGATCGCCGACTTCCTTTGCGGCTACCTGGACCGGCCCGGTCTCCGGGTCGAGCAGAACCCGTCGGAGGACGGCACCAAGGCCAACGTCGTCGCCCGCATCGGCCCCGAGCCCACGGGAGACCGCCGCGGGCTCGTCCTCTCCGGCCACATGGACGTCGTCCCCGCGGAGGAGGACGGCTGGCGGAGCGATCCGTTCACGCTGACCGACGAAGGGGACCGCTTCACCGCCCGCGGCTCCTGCGACATGAAGGGCTTCCTGGCGCTCGCCGCGAACCTCGCCACGGAGCTCCGCCCGGACCGCCTGCGCGCCCCCCTGGCCCTCGTCTTCACCTACGACGAGGAGGTCGGAACCCTGGGGGCCAAGCGGCTCACCGAGACGCTCCCCGAAGCCGCCTCCCTCCCGCGGAGCGCCATCATCGGCGAGCCCACCTCGCTCAAGGTGGCGCGCACGCACAAGGGGCACTTCAAGCTGCGCGTCACCCTCCACGGCGTCTCCGCCCACAGCGGCTATCCGCACCTGGGAGTGAACGCCATCGAGCCCGCGGGGGCCGTGATCCAGGCGCTCACCCGGCTCCGGCGGGAGCTCGAAGGCGAGGCCGTGCCCAACCGGGAGCTGTTCCCGGAGGTGCCCTTCGTCCCCCTGAACGTGGGCGTTGTCCAGGGCGGCTCGGCGATCAACGTGGTGCCCGACCGGTGCGTCGTCGAATTGGGCGTCCGCCCTCTTCCGGGCCTCGCCTCCGAGGAGCTGATCGAGCGCGTGAGCCGCGCCGTCCGCGACGCTGCCCGGCCCTTCGAGCCCGGCCTCGAGGTCCTCTCCGACAGCCCGCCGCTGCTCCTGGACGAAGCCTCCCCCATCCACCGCCATCTCTGCGCCCTGGTCGGCCAGAGCGCGGGCGCGAGCGTCTCCTTCGCCACCGACGCCGGCTGGCTCCAGCGCCTGGGGCTCGACTGCGCCATCTTCGGCCCCGGCTCGATCGAGGTGGCCCACAAGCCGAACGAATTCCTCCCCAAGAACGAATTCACCGCGGCCCGCGGCCTGCTCGAACGGACGATCCGCCATTTCTGCGAGGAGGAGGGATGAGCCGGACCGTCGAGGCGGACTGGACCTGGACCGGCGAGCGCTTCGAATCCGGAATCCAGCTCCGGATCGGAGACGACGGCCGGATCGAGGCCGTGGGAGCGCTCGGGGCGGCGCCGGACCTGCGCCTCTCCAACCGGGCGCTCCTGCCGGGCATGGTGTCCGCGCACTCGCACGCCTTCCAGCGCGGCCTGCGCGGGCACGGCGAGACCTTCCCCCAGGGGAGCGGCAGCTTCTGGACCTGGCGGCGGGCCATGTACGACCTCGTGGGGAGCCTGGACGAAGAGACCTTCGAGCGCCTCTGCCTCCAGTGCTTCCGCGAGATGCGCTCCGCCGGCATCACGACCGTGGGAGAGTTCCACTACTTCCACAACCGCGAGGAGAGCTCCGGCGCCGCGGACTACGCCTTCGACCCGATCGTGCTCCGCGCCGCCAACCGGGCCGGCATCCGCATCGCGCTGCTCCAGTCCTATTACCGGACCGGCGCCATCGGCCAGCCGCTCGAAGGCGCCCAGCGCCGCTTCAACTCCCCCTCTCCCGCCGTCTACTGGGAGCAGATGGAGCGCCTGGCCGGCCTTCTCGACCCCCGGCTGCAGAGCCTGGGCGCCTCCGTCCACAGCCTCCGCGCCGCGAGCCTGGAGGACCTGGCCACCGTCTACGACGAAGCGCGGCGGCGGGATCTCGTCTTCCACATCCACGTCGAAGAGCAGCGCCGGGAGATCGAAGACGCCCTCGCCTTCTACGGCAAGCGCCCCATGGCCCTCCTCCTGGAGACGCTCGGAACCGCCACCGACATCACCGCCGTCCACTGCACCCACACCGACGCCGAAGACATGGAGCGCTTCCTCGCCGCGGGCGGCACCGTCTGCCTCTGCCCGCTGACCGAAGGCAACCTCGGAGACGGCATCGCCGCCGCCCCCCGCGCCCACCCCGCGCGCGGAGCCTTCTGCATCGGCAGCGACTCGAACGCCCGCATCTCCCACATCGAAGAGATGCGCTGGCTCGAGTACGCCCAACGCCTCGCCACCGAGCGCCGCGGCATTCTGAGAGACGGCGAAGGGAACGTCGCCAAGACCCTCTTCGAAGCGGCGACCGTCGACGGAGCCCGGGCCCTGGGCGTCGAAGCCGGCCTTCTTACGCCCGGCCTCTGGGCCGACCTCGTGGCGATCGACCTCGAAGCCCCCGCGCTCTCCGGCTGGACGCCGGAGACGCTGCTCGAGGCCGTGATCTTCGGGGCGACCGAGGAGGTGGTGGCGGCGACCGCGGTGGGCGGGGAATGGGTGGAGCACCGCGAAAAAACACGGACTCGCACGGACTAACACGGACCCACACGGACGAGTTGCCCTTGCGTCCGTGGTAGTCCGTGACCGTCCGTGGTGGTCCGTGTCAGTCCGTGTTGGTCCTTCCCGCCCCGGGCCATAGAATCAGGCCATGCTCGAGAAGCTCCTCCCCCGCATGTCAAACACCGAGCGCGAAGCGCTCGAAGCGGGAACGGTCTGGGTGGACGGCGAGCTGTTCTCGGGCAAGCCCGACTTCCGGCGGATGCTTCGCGAGCCCTACCCCGAGCTGACCGCGCGGGAACGGGCGTTCCTCGAAGGGCCGGTCGAAGAGGCGTGCCGCCTTGTAGATTCTTGGGAGCTCTCCCGGAAGCGGGAGCTGCCTTCCGAGGTCTGGGACTTCCTGAAGCGGGAGCGGTTCTTCGGGCTCACCATCCCCGAGGAGTATGGCGGCCTCGCCTTCTCGGCCCTCGCCTGCAGCAGCATCTTCGGCAAGCTCGCCTCGCGCTCTCTCCCCCTCTCGGCCGTGGTGCTGATCCCCAATTCGGTCGGGCCGGCGGAGCTTCTCCTGGCCTACGGGACGGACGAGCAGCGGCGCCACTACCTGCCCCGGCTCGCGCGCGGCGAGGAGATCCCCTGCTTTGCCCTGACCGAGCCCGAGGCCGGATCGGACGCCGCGTCGCTCTCCTCCGAGGGCGTCGTGTTCCGCGGCCGGGACGGCCGGCTCTTCCTGCGGCTCACCTGGAGCAAGCGCTACATCACGCTCGCTCCGGTCGCCACCCTGCTCGGGCTCGCCGTCCGTCTGCGCGACCCGGAAAACCTCCTCGGAAAGGGGGAGGACGCGGGGATCACGTGCGTGCTCGTGCCGACTTCGACGCCCGGCGTCGAGACCGGCCGGCGGCACGATCCCATGGGCATCCCCTTCCCGAACGGGCCGACCGAGGGGCGGGACGTGGTCGTGCCCGTGGACGCCATCATCGGCGGCCCGGCCGGGGCCGGGCGGGGGTGGAAGATGCTCATGGAGGCGCTCTCGGCGGGACGCTCGATCTCGCTTCCGGCGCAGTCAGCCGGCGGAGCGAAGCTCGTGGCCCGCGTAGTCGGCGCCTACAGCGCGGTCCGGCGGCAGTTCGGCCTCCCCATCGGCCGTTTCGAAGGGATCGAAGAGCCGCTCGCCCGGATCGCCGGGCTGACCTATCTCATGGAGGCGGCGCGGGTCTACACCTGCGGCGCGGTGGACTCAGGCGAACGGCCCTCGGTGCTCTCCGCCGTGGTCAAGTACCAGCAGACGGAGCTGCTGCGCCGGATCGTGCTGGACGGCATGGACGTGATGGGCGGCGCCGCGCTCTGCCGCGGGCCACGCAACGTCCTCGCGGACGGCTACACCGGCGCCTCGATCGGCATCACCGTCGAAGGGGCGAACATCCTCACCCGGACGCTCATCATCTTCGGCCAGGGCGCGGTCCGCTGCCATCCCTACGCCCAGCGCGAGATCCGGGCGATCGCCGCGGGAGACGGCCCGGCGCTCCGCCGCGCGCTCCTCGGCCACGCGGCCTTCCTCCTGCGAAACCTCCTGCGCTCAGCGTTCCTGGGGATGACCCGCGGCTGGCTCTCCGGCTCGCCCGTCTCCGGCCCCACGGCCCGGTACTACCGCCGGCTCTCCTGGGCCTCGGCCCGCTTCGCCGCGCTCTCAGACCTCGCGATGACCTCCCTGGGCGGCAAGCTCAAATTCCGCGAAAAGCTCTCCGGCCGGTTCGCGGACGCCCTCTCCTGGATGTATCTGGGCTTCTGCGCGCTCCGCCGCTTCGAGGCCGAAGGCAGGCGGACAGAGGATCTCCCCCTCGTGCGCTGGTCCCTGGAGCACAGCCTCGCCCGCATCCAGGAAGCCTTCGACGGGATCTACGCGAACTTCGAAGGGCCGCTCGCGTTCTGGATGCGCGGCCCGGCAGCGTTCGGGTCGCGCCTGAATCCGATCGGAACGCCCCCCTCCGACCGCGAAGGCTCGCGCGTGGCCACGGCTCTCCAGATCCCTGGCGAGCAGCGCGACCGTCTGACCGGAGACATCCACCTGCCGTCCGATCCCGCGGAAGCCGTGGGCCGGCTCGAAAGGGCGTTCCTCCTCGTCAACCAGAGCCGTCCGATCCTGGAGCGCCTCCGCGCCGGCCGGATTCCAACCGGAGATCTCGAGGCGGCAGTCGCAGCCGGAATCATCAGCCGCGAAGAGGCGGCCCTGCTGCGCGAGGCCGCCGAGGCGCGGCGGGACGCGATCCAGGTCGACAGCTTCACCCTGGAAGAGTATCTGGGGATTCCCGAAACCTCCCCCGCCGCCCGGATGGCGGCCACTGCCTGAGGATCAATCCATGTGCGGACGCTACACCCTGTCCTCTCCGAGAGAAGACCTCGAGCTCCTCTTCGACATCTACCAGCTCCCGCTGATCCCGCCGCGCTACAACCTGGCGCCCACTCAGGAGGCGGCGGTCGTGCGCGTCACGGAGCCCGGCGAGCCTCGCCGGCTCGATTTCCTGCGTTGGGGGCTCATCCCCTACTGGGCCAAGGAGGCGAGCATCGGCAACCGGATGATCAACGCCCGCTCCGAAGGCGTAGCCGAGAAGCCCGCCTACAAACACAGCTTCAAGAAGAAGCGCTGCCTCATCCCCACCGACGGCTTCTATGAATGGAAGAAGGAAGGCAAGGCCAAGCAGCCGTACCTGATCCGCCGCCACGACCACAAACCCTTCGCCTTCGCGGGGCTCTGGTCCACCTGGCGCGATCCTGAAAAAGGCGTTCCCGTCGAGACCTTCACCATCCTCACCACGGACGCCAACGACTTCATCCGCCCGCTCCACGACCGCATGCCCGTCATCCTCGAAAAGCAGGATTTCGACCTCTGGCTGGATCCGAAGTTCGAAGACGCCGAGCGCCTCCAGGCCCTCCTCCAGCCGGCGCCGAACGACATCCTCGAGACCTTCCCGGTGAGCAAGCTGGTCAACAGCCCGGCCAACGAGCTACCGAACTGCATCGAGCCGCTGGTGGAGGGGTAGCCGCCCGCCCGGCCCTCACCCCAACCCTCTCCCAGCCCCCTCCCACCCTTCCGGGAGAGGGAGCCTTTACTGAAAACAGCTCCCTCCTCTCCCGGCGGGATGGGAGGGGGCTGGGAGAGGAGGGCCGGGGAGGTGAGGGCTTGGGCGGGGGGTTCTACAACACGTACGCCATCACGAAGATCCCCACCATCGCGAAGGACAGCGCGATCTTGGCGGCGGTGCCGACGAGGAGGCCGAGCCAGGCTCCGAAGCCGATCTTCCCGGCCTGACGCCAATCCCTAAGAGTGATGTACTCCCCGAGGACGGCTCCGACGAAGGGACCGAGGAGGAGGCCGGGGATGCCGAAGAAGAGGCCCACGATGGTTCCCAGCGCAGCGCCGAACATCGCCTTCCAGCTCGCGCCGACCTTCTTGGCCCCCATGCTCGTCGCCATGATCTCGATGACAAAGGACAGGATCATCAGGATGGCCAGGATCGTCAGCGGGAACCAGCCCACCTTCTGAAACCCCTCGGCCCAGGCGGCGACGAGGAGCCCCACGAAGACCAGCGGCGTGCCGGGCAGCGCAGGGAGGATCGTGCCCGCGAGACCCACGAGGACGAGGAGACCTCCGAGAAGCAGGAGGAGCGACGCCGTGTCCGTCATCTCGCGGCTCCCGTGAAAACCCCGACGGTCCGGGACAGGACCTTGTGGCACAGCCCCTCGAAGCGCCGCTTGTGGAGCTCGCCGTCGGGAAAGTCGTAGTGGTTGGGGACGACGAGCCGCGGATCGATCCTCAAAGCCTTTTTGAGGCTCCCGGGGATCAACTCGGGACGGCTGTTCAGGATCGGCGGCGGCAGATGGGTGTTGAAGAAGTAGCTCGCGAAGAGGTCGCCCGAAAAGAGCAGGTCGTATCTCTCGCTGTAGAACCCGCAGTGCCCTTCCGTGTGCCCCGGCAGGTGCACCACCCGGAGCCCGCCCCACACCGGGAGCACGTCGCCGTCCTCGAACGGCTCGTCGATCGCGGCAGGCCGGTAGCGGAACGCCGCGCGGCCCGCCGCCTCCAGCCGGCCGCACCAGCGCGCCTTCCCCGCGTAGGGGTAGCAGCCGTCCACGTGCTTCTGCTCCAGGGGATGGCCATAGACCCGGGCGCCCGTCCACTCCTTGAAGAAGGCAAGGTTCCCCGCGTGATCGAGATGGCCGTGGGTGAGAACGATCCCGCGGACCGACTCCGGCCCCAGACCCAGCCGCTGGAGCAGCCGGCGCACGATCACCGGCTCGCCCACCATCCCCGTGTCGAGCAGCCAGGCGTCCTTCCCCTCCACGAGGAGATGGCAGACGCTCATGACGCCCCGGATGGGATGGATCCCCGGCGGGAGTCGGTCGGTTCTCATGGCCTCCACAACGCGACGGCGCGCCTCAATGTTTCAGCCCCAGCTTCCGGTCGAAGAAATCGGCTGTGGCCCGGTACGCCGCGAGCCAGCTCGCATACCGGAGGAAACTGTGGATCTCGTCCGGGAAGACGAGTTGCTCGACCTCGACGTTTCTCTCGCGCAGGGCCTCCACGAGATCGACCGTCTCGCTGAAGGAGACGTTCCGGTCGTCGTCGCCGTGGAT
>DATEIO010000618.1:0-14042 GCA_035278895.1 Thermoanaerobaculia bacterium
GCCGCCTCGTAGTCCCCCTTCTTCTGGGGCACGTACGCAGCCAGGTTCGAGTCCAGATCTTCGTGGATCAGGGCCACCCCGGGCTCCAGGGCCTTTTCGAGGTCCACCACCGCGGGCAGCGGCTCGTAATCGACGAAGATGTCCTCCAGCGCGTCCTCCGCCACATAGCGGGAGACCGCGACGACCGCAACCACGGGCTCGCCCAGTTGGCGCACCTTGCCCTTTGCCAAAGGGACCTGCGTGCGCTGGTGGAACACCATGCCCTCGACCGGAGGCGGCGGCACCAGGAGCGGACCGGGTTGCCAGTAGCTCCCCAGATCCTCGGCCGTGTACACCGCGACCACCCCCTCGTGCTCCTCCGCCCTGGATTTGTCGATGCTGAGGATCCGGGCGTGCGCGTAGGGGCTGCGCAGGAAGGCTACGTGCACCATCCCTGGCAGGTCGAGGTCGTCGATGAAGAGGGCCCGGCCGGTGAGCAGGCGGGGGTCTTCGTTGCGCTTGGTGCGGGTACCGATCTGGGTGCTCATGGCGCTTTACAATACCCCGACTCCCCGAGAAGAAACCATCCGAGAGGGATCGGCTCGGCCATCCCGCCTTCCGGCACCTGTTCTCTTGAGGGCACGGGCGGACACGAAAATTTGTCAACTCTCATCTAACGACAAAAAAGGAGTGACATTATGGCCAGAGTCGTCAAGTCTCCTCGCTTTGCCTTGATGGCATTGCTCGCAGTCCTGCTAACCGCGGTTTTCCTGACCACGCCGACCGCTCCCGTCATGGCCGCGAGTTGCACCTCCGCCATGACAAACTGCAACTCCTGGGCCTGGAACGGCGCCTGTTGCGGCACCAACAATGCCTACTCCCGCCAGCTGCGCACCTGCTGCGATTGGCAGCAGGTCTGTTGCACCCAGAGCCGCTGCTCCACCGCGCTCTGCCCGCAGTAACGCTTCAAGCCCCCCGGACTCGCCCATGGACGAATGCCCTCCCGGGGGGTTTCAGCGCTCCTCCACGAACGCCACGATCCGCGCGAAGGCCGCCTCGCCGCCCTTGAAGCGGAAGGGAAGCAGCCGAGCCAGACTTTCTTGTCCAGCACCTCGTCGCTCTGCCCGCCCACGTTTTCGGCGTGGAAGACGCCGTGGGGGAAGAGCGGAAGTTGCGTCATCGAGTACCTCCAACCCCTGTTCCCGTCATAATCTCTTGGAGAGGGGGTTGACAGACGGCCCAAGAGTCCCTATGATTCTTTTTGTGCGAGCCAAGGGACTCGTTCCCAAGGCTATTTTGATGGGCCCGGTACGGGGCCTTTTTGCTTTCTAGGGAGCCGCTATGGATCGGTGCGCGGTTTTTGTGGATGCCGGCCACCTGCTGGCTGAAGGCGGAAAGCTCTGTTGCGGAACTGGTCGGCGGAGTGCCTTCAGGTGCGACTACGCTGGTCTGACTGCTGCTCTCACACAGTTTGCCTCCAAGCACTGTCATCTCCCGCTCCTGCGCACCTACTGGTATGACGCCGCACCGGATGCAATCCCCACTCCAGAGCATCTTGGCATTGCCGAGCTCACCAGTGTGAAGTTACGCCTCGGGCGACTGGCTGGCGCTCGGCAGAAGGGTGTCGACTCGCTGATCGTCCGAGATCTCATGACTCTGGCCCGAGAGCGGGCCGTGACTACAATCTTCCTGCTCGGAGGCGACGAGGACCTGCGGGAAGGTGTTCTCGCGGCTCAGGAGTTGGGTGTGCTTGTGGTCGTTGTGGGTATTCCTACGGCCGGTCACGGAAACCAAGCCAGAAGCCTGATCCGAGAAGCGGACGAGCATGTGGTGCTTGAAACAGCTTTCTTGGCTCCGTTTTTCTCGAGGGAGGATCTTCCCGCGAGGCAGATCAGCGAACGCCATTCCGAAGGCGAAAAGGCTCGGCTCGTCGGTCGGGATGTTGCCACCTATTGGGTGAGCCTGGCAACGGAAGACGAAGTCCAGAAGCTTCTCACACAAGCTCCGGTCATCCCGCGAGAGCTCGATGTGGAGCTCGTCATGGAAGCCGAGCGCACTCTTGGCCCCCTCAACATCAGGCAGGATCTGAAGAAAGACCTGCGAGCCGGCTTCTGGAGCGCCCTCAAAGACGCCATCCAGCCCGCGGCCACCTGATCCTTCTGCCAAGATTACTTCTCCTCCACGAACGCCACGATCCGCGCGAAGGCCGCCTCGCCGCCCTTGAAGCGGAAGGGGAAGCAGCCGAGCCAGACTTTCTTGTCCAGCACCTCGTCGATCTGCCCACCCACGTTTTCGGCGTGGAAGACACCGTGCGGGAAGAGCTTGACGTGCATGCATTGGTAGTCCTCGGGCCAGGGGAAGGCTTCGTCAAGCGACTTTCCGATCACTTTTTCGACTTCGGGGATGAGGTCCGGCCGCGCCTTGCGCACGTTGGTGTTGAAGGGATGGTCCGCGGCAATGCAGTCGACCGCCAGCCAGCGGATGCCCCGGTCCAGAATCCATTCGCAAAAGACGCTCTGCGGGCCGGGATGCTTCAGGAACAGCTTCGGCAGGTCCGGCTTCACCTGGTTGTGGACCTTGTACCAATCCTCGTTGTAGTAGTGGTGATAGCCGGTGTGGATGATCAGGATGTCGCCGCGCTCGATCTTGATCCCCGTTTTTCTCTCCCACTCTTCGAAATGCTCGGGGCCGTAGATCTGATACTCCCCGATACCGAATTGCGAGATGTCGACGATGCACGCCGGACCCACGAGAGTGTCGAGAGAGATCCCCGCGATGTCCGGACCCGGATCGTAGAAGTGATAAGGCGAATCGAGGTGGGTCGCGATGTGGTTGGTCGTCGAGAGGAACTGGGCGTTCACCCCTTCGAAGGCCATGCGCTTGACCCACTTGACCGTCGGTCCCTCGTAGAACGCGAAGGAAGGGGAATCCACGCTGAAGTTCTGCGACAGGTCCAGCACCTTGACCTTGCTCATGTCATAGGGGACGTACACGGCCTCCTCCTTTCAGATCTCATATTTTTCGGCGAAGGCGACCAGCGCCTCCTCGAAGATTTCAAGCGGCGGGCGGACGAGCCCGGCGCCCACCTGGCCGACGCCGGCTTGGCGGTGGGCGATGCCCGTATTGACGCGCGGCGTGATTCCGAGCTCGACCACCTTCTGGAGATCGATCCCCACCGGGGTGCCGCGGAAGCCCAGGGCCGGGATGGTGAAGTGGCTGTGCTCGGCTGCGGCGATCTCGTACATCTCGAGCGTGGCGTTGACGGCGTCGTGCGGCGAGCCGCCGATGAACGAGACGATCGCCGGGGCCGCGGCCATGGCGAAGGCGCCGATCCCGGCGGTCTCGGTGATCGTCGAGTCGCCGATGTCGGGATTGGCGTCCTCGCTCGAAAAGCCGGGGAAGTAGAGGCCGTCGGGAACTGCGGCGGGCCCGGTAATCCAGCGGTCTCCCAGGCCGCTCACGCGGATCCCGAAGTCCGTGCCGTTCCTCGCCATCGTGCTCACGATCGTGCTTCCCTCGATGCCGTGCGCCGCATCGGCCATGGCCTTGCACGCCGCCATCACCGGGTTGAGCACGGAGAGCGGGTTGTCCCCCAGAAACTTCAAGACCTCCGCCTGAATGGCCGACGCGGGCGAGACCTGGGCGATCAGCGGGGAGAGGAGCTTCAGGAAGAGGAGCGAGCCCGCCTTGTTGCGGTTGTGCCCTTCATCTCCCATGTGGAGCGCCTCGGCCAGGAGAGCCCGGAGGTCGATGCCGTCCGACTGGGCGAGCGCTTGGCCGAGCACCGCGGCGAAGGTCTTGTTGATCCAGCGGAGCCGGTCCAGAACCTCGTCGCTGAAGGCGCCATAGCGAAGGACCTTGCCGTATCCCTCGTTCAGATTGGAAAACGTGCGATGCCCGTGGACGGCGTCTTCGATTACGTAGACCTGCATCGAAGGCGAGATCACGCCAGCCATCGGCCCCACGGCGCTGTGGTGATGGCAGGGCTCGAGGCGGACCGTTCCCTGCTCGATCAAGGCGACGGCTTCGGCCTCGCTCCGGGCGCGCCCTTCGAAGAGGAGCGCCCCGGTCACGGCGCCCCGCAGAGGCCCCGAGGCCCGCGACCAGTCGATCGGCGGGCCGGCGTGGAGCAGCAGGTCGTCGTCCATCCCGGGAATGACGTCCCGCGCCCGCGCGAGGCCGGTGAGCCTCGGCCGGGCGGCCATCATGCGGTCGACGGCGGTGCGGTTGGCCTGTTCGATGTCGATCGGCATGGCGATCAGCGGCTCCGCTTCATCCGGGCGAGAATCCCGGCCAGCTTTTCGTTTCCGCCCGCCGGGGGCTTCCACTCGACGTGGACGGCCTGGGCTCCCTGGGCGAGGAGGCTATCGTAGAACGACTCCAGCCCGACGTTGACGGCCGCCAGCGGACCCTGGACGGACTCCAGAGGCACCGGAGGGTCTTCGGGTCTTGGAAAACCTTCGATCTCTTCCAGCCGCTCTACGGCGTAGTCGAGAAGGTCGGTCACGGTGCGGCAGACCCGGGCTCCGGCTTTCTCCAGAGTCACGGTCTGGAGCTTCACATCCTGCGGATCCTGATCTGTCCCGATCACGAGGACGGCCACGTCCAGAGCCCGGCCGGCAGCCTGCGCTTCCGCCTTGACGCGTTCGATGACGGGCCCCAGCTCTCCGGCCGGATCGGCATGGGCGCCGTCGCCGAGCACCACGTCCAAAAGGACCAGTGCGACCTCCGGATCGGCCGCTTCCTGCCGGAGCCGGCGCAGGCGGAGATCGAAATCGATCATCGGGTGGAGACGGCCGACGGTGAATTCGTCGGCGCCCAGATCCAGGATTGTATGCCCCCCGGCCTTGGAGAAGAGCGGTTCGAGCCCGCGGAGCACCTCCAGGGCCAACGTTCCCCCGGAGAAGAGGCCACGAATCCATCGCTGGCCCGCGGCGAAGGCGACCGGCGCAGCCAAAGGGGGCCGCGGGGAAGTCAGACCGCGGAGCGCGTCCTCCGCGGCTCCTTCGAGGCTGCTCGCGAACCCGACATTCCCCAGCCGGGGTGCGGGCAAGGGCGCTCCGGGGAAGTACACCACGGCCGGCTTCCCGACGCCGCGAGCCAGCGCGATCAGCCGGCGGGCCACCTCCGGGGCCGGCGGCTTCGAGATCAGGACGATCACGTCCGTCTCCGGATCCCGGGCCAGGAGGTCGAGCGCCTGCGCCGCCGTGATGCCGCCCACTTCGGCGTAAAGGTCGCGCCCGCCGAGGCCGAGCGCCTGCGAGATCCCGGCCCCCCGGGCGTGCAGATGGCTGACGACCGCCTGGAGGCCGGTTCCCGAAGCGCCGATCAGGCCGATCCGTCCTCTCTGGGTGCGATTGGAAAAGCCGAGCCCGGTGCCGCCGACGATCGCCGTCCCGCAGTCGGGCCCCATCACCAGAAGCCCACGGTCGCGGGCTTTCTTCTTGAGCTCCAGCTCGTCGGCCAGGGAGACATTGTCACTGTAGAGGAAGACGTTCTTCTCCGAATCCAGGGCCTCGCCGGCCACCGCAGCGGCGTGGCGGCCGGGGACCGAAACGAGGACCCAGCGCGCCTCGGGGAGCTGCTTGAACGCGGAGGCGAGGCTCTTCGGCCGGAACTCCTGCCCGGCAGCGCCCGCGCGGCGGACCGCGAGGAGCGCGTCCACCCGCGCCAGGGCCTCCCCCGCCGCGGCCTCGCTCTCGGCCTGGACCGCGATCAGCAGGTCGTCCGGACCGGCCGCCACCTCCTCGCCGGGCAGGAGGCCGCTCGCCGCGAGCAGATCCCGATTGGCCGGCGTCGCCATCATCACCCCGGCGTCGAGCACGCCCGGCAGCGCCGCCAGCGCGCGCTGGAGCTGCATCAGGACGATCGAGTCGTAGTAGGCGCCGGCGCGCACGGCGCAACGGACGGCCGGTCCGCCGCTCATGACTGCAGCACCCTCTCCAGATCGGCACCCCAGCGAAGGACGTCCTCGTCGTCCCCGAGGCCGCCGACGATCTGGAGCCCCAGGGGCAGGCCGTCCGCGCTCTGGCCCGCCGGCAGGCAGAGGGCGGGCATCCCGGCCTGGGTCCAGGGGAGATTCATCACCGGATCGCCCGTGCTGTCCAATCCTCGTGGCGCGGGGCCCAGGGCGGGTGGCGAGATCCAGAGGTCGAACCGGTGGCGGTCCATCAGGCTGGTGAGGTCGTCGAGCAGCCGCTCGCCGCCCGCCCGGTCCCGCTCGAGCTCCACGTCCGAAATCCCCTGCCCCTTCCGGATCAGCTCGGCGGTCCGGGGGTGGTAGAGCTCTTCGTACCGGGCAAACCAGCGCTCATGGACCCGCGCGGCCTCGGCGGCCACCACCCGGTAGTGGCGCTCCACGATCTCGTCGAAATCCTCCAGGGCGGGAACGATCTTGACCGTGTACCCCGCGAGGGCCAGCCGGTTGCACACGGAATCGAAATGGGCCTTACCCTCGGCAGAGACGCGCGAGAGGTACGGGCCCTCCGGAATGCCGAGCCTGGGCTTGCGCTCCGCGGGATCCAGAGGCGGCTCGTCCAGAAGCAGGCCGGCCACGATGCGGGCGTCGTGGGCGTTCCGGGTGAAGAAACCCACGTGGTCGAAGGTGGGCGCCAAGGGGATCACCCCGTCCGTCGAGATCCGCCCGCGGGTGGGCTTGAAGCCCACGACTCCGCAGAAGGCGGCCGGGCGGAGGATCGAGCCGATCGTCTGCGTGCCGAGCGCCAGAGGGCAGAGGCCGGCGGCCACCGCGGCGGCCGAGCCGCTGCTCGATCCGCCCGGCGTGTGCTCCGGATTGCGAGGGTTCCGGGTCGGCCCGGGCGCGAAATAGGCGAACTCGGTCGAGACGGTCTTGCCCAGCACGAGCGCACCCGCCTGCTTGAGCGCCGCCACGCTCGGAGCTTCGCGGCCGCCGAGGATCTCCGGCGGCAGGCGGCTGCCCCCACCGGTCTCGAAGCCGTCCGCGTGGAAGATGTCCTTGACTCCGAAGGGCACGCCGAAGAGCGGGGGCCGGCTCTCGGGATCGGGCCAGCGGGCTTCGAGCTCCGCAAACTCCCGCCGCAGGCGCTCGAACCTCCCCTCCTCCGGGAGAAAGGCCCGCACCTGGGGCTCGCGCTCGGCAAAGAGCGCCTCGCGGCGTTCGAAGGGGCTCACCCCGCCTGCCGGCGCCTCTCCGCGGCCTGCTTCACCGCGTCGACGATGTGCTGGTACCCCGTGCAGCGGCAGAGATTGCCGGAGATGGCCTGGCGGATCTCGGCCTCGGACGGGTCGGCGTTCTCCTCCAGGAACGGCACGAGCGTCATCAGGAACCCCGGGGTGCAGAAGCCACACTGGAGGCCGTGGCACTCCCAGAACGCCTGCTGCAGCGGATGCAACTGGTCCGGCCCCGGGGACAACCCCTCGACCGTGGTGACCTCGTGCCCGTCCGCCTGGACGGCGAACAGGATGCAGGAGCGCACCGGCTCGCCGTCGAACAGCACCGTGCAGGCGCCGCACACCCCGTGCTCGCAGCCGACGTGGGTGCCGGTCAGGGAGAGCTCGTGGCGCAGAAAATCCGACAGCAGCAGCCGCGGCTCGACCTGGCGCTCGTAGCGCCGGCCGTTGACGTTGACGGAAACCTTGTAGAGCTCGGGCATCGTCAGAGCCTCCCCTGGCTCGCCCGCGCAGCGGCCTGGAGCAGGGCCCTCCGGGTGAGCACGCGCGCCAGGTGGCGCTTGAAATCCGCGGTCGCGTGGACATCCCCGAAGGGGCTCATCTCGTCTCTCGAAGCCTTCTCCGCCGCCGCCTCGACCGCCGGAGGAGCGATCTCCTCCCCCACCAGCAGCCGGGCGGCCTCGCGGGCGTCGACGGGCGCGTCCCCCGCGCTCAGATAGACCAGGCGCGCCTCGCGGCACCGGCCGTCCTCGCCCAGGGTCACGAGCGCGGCGACCCCCGCCTGCGCGTAGTCGCCGTGGCGGCGGGCAACCTCCAGGAACGCCCAGCCGGTTTTAGGAGCGAGCGGGGGGATCGCGGCCTCGACCAGAAGCTCGTCGGGCTCCAAGGCCGTCGTGAACAGGCCGGCGAAGAAGTCGCCGGCCTCGACCCAGCGCTCGCCGCCTTCCTTCCGGAGACGGAAGCGGGCGCCCAGGGCCACCGTGACCGCCGGCAGCTCGGCCGACGGATCGGCATGGGCGAGGCTCCCCCCGAACGTGCCCCGGTTCCGGATCTGCGGATGGGCGATGAAGGGCACGGCCTCGCGGAGGAGCGGCGCCGCCTCGGCCACCAGGGGCTCCCGCTCCAGCCGGCGCTGCCGCACCAGGGAGCCGATGCGGAGAGACCCGTCCTCGCCGCGGCGGACGAAATCGAGCTCCGAGAGCTTGTTGATGTCGACGAGGACGGCCGGCTGGGCCAGCCGGAAGTTCATCACCGGGATCAGGCTCTGGCCCCCGGCCAGGAGCTTGGCGTCGCCGCCATGGCGGGCGAGGGCCGCGAGCGCGGCGTCCAGCGAGGCCGGCGCCTGGTACTCGAACGGGGCGGGCTTCATGGTTTCGGGATTGTCTCAATCGCGGACGTTCCCGGCAAGCCCGCGGGATATCATGGACCGACTGTGACCCCCGATTTCCAGACCGCCGGGATGGCTCGCCGCGCCCGGCGGAGGCGGAACGAGCTGCCGGTCCGCCCCGTGATCGACAGCCGCCTGTTCCGCCTCCTGCGGGGATCGCCGGCCGCGCTCGCAGGCTTCCGCGCGTCGCTCGCGGCCTGTCCCCTCCCGTGCGGAGAAGGCTTCCCTCCCCTGGAGCTGACGCCGCTCGGAGTCGTCGAGGTGCTCGGCCTGGAGATCCCCCCGCTCGACACGTTCGCCCTCCCCAAGAGCGTGATCCGGAGCGGCGAGTCGTTCGTGATCACGGGCTTCGTGGCCAAGCTCGCCAAGGATTTCTTCGGAAAGGCCCCGGCGCTCCAGGCCGAGAGTTTCCGGAAGCGGGTCGAGGAGCTCCGGGAGACGACCGATCCGGCGGCGCACGAGCTGTTCGACTCGTGCCTGACCCGCTTCGTCTCCCGCGAGGGGTTCGAGGACGGCGTGTACAGCCACCTCGCCTTCGACTTCGCCTACCGGTACCAGTTTCCGGACGCCGTTCGCGAGGACATCTTCCAGTTCTTCGCCGCGAGCCTTTTCGCGGCCGGGGAAAGCGTGTCCGCCGTGTCGAAGCTGCGCGTCGTGAAGACGCTCTGGGACCGCTCGTACGAGCGTCTCCTCAAGAAGAGCCCAGCCAAGCGGGCCGAGATCCGGGCCCTGGACGCCGAGATGAGGCTCCGGACCTTCAACGACTATCTCGATTGGGAAGCCGTTCACTACTCGATCCTGGGTTATGCCGCCGGAGAGCGTTTCCACCCGGTCGTCGCCTTCACCCCGGATTCCGAAGAGACCTTGAAGATTCGCTGCAGCGCCTACAAAAGCGCGCTCCGGGCCTTCCTGGATCAGATCAGCCCGGACGAATTGGCCACGACGCTGCGCCCCCGGTTGCACGCCTGGAGGCCGGGATGGCTCGTGCCTGTCCGAGAGGATGGGGCGTTCGATGTCCTGGTGTCGACGGGCGAGCTGCCGGTCTTCTAGTCCCTCTATACTTCCCGCGTGCGCTGCTCGAATCCCGGCCGGCTCCTCCGTTTCCCGCTTCTCGGGCTGCTGCTGTGCGCCGCTTGCGTTCCGCCGCCCCGCCCTGTGCAGGCTCCCGCGGTCGAGGCTCCCCCGCGCGAGGAGGACGAGTACAGCCGCTACGAGCTGCTCGACCCGGATTCGTCCCGGTTCCACATCCTCTTCGAGGTCACGGCGATCACCCCCGGCGCGACGGTCTACTTCAATCCCATCCGCAAAGGGAGCGAGGCAAGCGACGAATCGGTCCGCGACCGGGCGACCTCGCAGCCGCTTCGGTTCGAGGTGGTGAGCGGCGAAGAAGCGCGGCGCAGCGGCCTCCCCGAGGCGGATTCCTCGATGGATTACATCCGCATCCACCTGCCGCGTCCGGTCCCTGCCGAAGGCGGGGTCCGGCTGCTGATCGAGAAGACCTACAAGGATGCGAAGAGCTACCGGCGGGAGGGCTCGGACCGGATCGTCTTCGCCCGCACGCTGGGCATCCGCCGCAACGCGGTCGTCCTGCCCGCGGGATACGAGCTGATCGGCTGCAACGTCCCGTCACAAATCCTGACCGGACCGGATGGGCGCCTCGTGGTCAGCCTGATGCATACAGGCCCGGAGGCGGTGCCGCTGGTGCTCACGGCGCGGAGGCTCGGGAGTTGAAGAGCTTCGGTCTGTGCCTCGTGGGGCTCCTCCTGGGTTTCCCCGGGCCGGCCATCGCCCAGGAGGACGGACGCCTCTCGGAACGGGCGCATCAGGACCGCGAGATCGTCTACTTCCTGCAGCAGCCCGAAACCCACGCGTTCGATCTCTATCACGACTACACCGAGTCGCGACCCGGCGTGGGCCGGTACCTGAACGTGGTGCGCAAGGGGAGCGCCGCCTCCGAGCCCTCAGCCCGCAATCTGGACACGGGAGAGGCTCTCGAAGTAGAGATCGTGGAAGGAGAGACCCTCCTCGCAGGCGGGCTCTCGCAAGGCGAGGAAGTCGAGCCCGGCTCCGAGGTGGTGGTCATCCGCTTCCCTCCGGTCCAGCCGGGCGGCTCGGTCCGCCTTCGCATTGCGGAGACCTACACCGATCCCGGGAGCTATCGCCTGGAAGGAGACGAGCTCGTCTTCGACCGCACGTTCGGCCGCCCCCGCAACAGCGTCGTCCTGCCCGCCGGCTGGTATCTCACCGCGAGCTCGATTCCCACCATGGTCTCCGAAACTCCGGACGGCCGCATCCGACTCGACTTCGTCAATCCCCGCCCCGACGAGATCGCTGTCCTGATCAAAGCCCGGCGCAGGCCGCAATAAAGCGAGCAACGCTCGTACTGAATCGGAGGTCTTCTTGAAGCTGCACGATCTCACCCCAATGCTGCGGACGAAAGATCTTCAGGGATCGGTAGACTTCTACGTGCAGGTCCTGGGCTTTACGTGTGAAGCGCTCGACCAGGACTGGGGCTGGGCCAGTCTGCAGCGGGACGAGGTCGCGATCATGCTCGCGCTACCCAATGCGCATCAGCCGTTCGACAAGCCCGCGTTCACGGGATCCCTCTACATCAAGACGGACGACGTGGATGCGCTGTGGCAGCAGGTGAAGGACAAGGCCGAGGTCTGCTACCCCGTCGAGGACTTCGACTACGGAATGCGCGAGTTCGCGATCTTCGACAACAACGGCTACCTGCTCCAGTTCGGGCAGGCGATCGGCTAGGGCTCAGAACGCGGCAGAAGCTCGAAGCTCTCGACCGTCGCGCGGAGCCGGGTCAGCGTGTCTTCTCCAGGCGGCTCTGCGACACTGGCCTGGAACCAGTAGACCGCGATCTGGGTGGCGATGTAGAAGTCGTAGATGAAGCGGCGCGGCTCGGGCCAGGTGGATGCCACGAATCGGGCCGGGAAATCCCCCACGTGAAAGCGTTCGTCGGACTGGATTTCGCGTCCGCGCAGGTTGTTGAGCCCCGCAGCCACCATCGCTCCGGACCGGACGGAGGCCGTCACGGGAAGCGGCCCCACCTGGAGGGGGAGGATGCCCAGACCCCGCGCGACCTCGGCCCCGTGCGCCAGGGAGACCCGGCAACGGCGGCGCTCGTTCACCAGGAAGCTCCCCTCGACCTTCCATTCCGGCTCGGGGACGGAGCCGGTCTCCGGAAGCCCGAGCGTCGCCTTCTTTGCGAAGCGCAGCTTCAACCGGGCATAGAGGCTCAAGGGGAAAAAGAGGAGACGAATCGCGCCGGTCAGCAGACGAAAGCCCGGGGACGGCCTCCAGGGTTCTCCGGCCTCTTCGAGCGGCGGGCTCTCGACGCGCAGGCGGTGGAGGTCGAACCCGTCCATGGGGTCGAAGCCCGGGCGGCGGAAGCGGAGGTGGATTTCCGGGAGCCCGTCCCAGAGTCTCTCCCCCGCCGTCACGTACGCGTACTGCGACGCTGCGGGAGGCGCTCCGAGCCAGCGGGCGAATCGCTCGCACACAGGGTCCAGGAAAATCCCTTTCTTTTTCTGCAGGGCGAGAAGCTCTCCGGCCCGTCTCTCGTCACCGAACCACGCGCGGGCAATGCGGGCCGTGTCATTCGGTCCTTCAGCCCCGGTCTCGCTCCCGAAGTAGCGCGGATTCGAGTTGAAGGCGGAGACCACGTCTCCTTCTTCGTAGAGCTCGTAACCCCATAGATCGCTGTCGTGGAGCCAGACGTGGAGGAGCGGCAGCTCGAGCTTTTCGAGCTCGAGCCGCAGGCGGTCCTCTTCTTCGAAGTGGCTGTAGAGGACGGTCGTCCAACCTTCGCCCCAGAAGATCAGGCAGCCCCTCTCCGCCTCGCGGTCGAGATCGAGCACGCCGTCTTCCGCGCGCTCGAACCCTCTCGCGAAGAGCCAGGACGAAACGAGGCTCTCCGCCTGCGAGTGGACGGAGCGCGGAAGGGAGAGGCTGTGATAGAAGCCGCCCATTCGAGATCCCCTTCAAGTCGGATCGAGTTGGAGCGACTCTATCACCGCGAAGCGTCAGAGCTCAGTCTTGAAGGACCTCTTCGAGGGTCTCGGCCGTCAGGACGCGCTCGGCCCAGAGCAGAAGATGCTCCGAATCGGCGGACCTCACCTGGTCCTCGATCTCGGGCTCCAGAACGCCGAACTTCAGGCGGAGCAACCCAAGCACTACTTTGGCTTCTCCCTCCTGCAGGCCTTTCTGTAGGCCTTTCTGCAAGCCCTCCTGCAGACCTTCCTGACGGCCTTCCTCTCGGCCTTCCTCGCGGCCTTCCTCTCGGATCTCATGGTTCCAACGGTCGATGCTTTCAGCCAGCATGGTGTCGAACTCCTCTAACGTGAGCGTGTCGGAGATCTCTTCCTCGGACAGTCCGAAACGCGGCAGGATGACCTTCCTCAGCCAGGTCTCGAAAGCCTTCCGCAGGGAAGCCTCCGCCGGCGGAATGCTCTGCCGCAGCCTCTGGACGCTCTCCCGGACCTCCCGCCAGTCGCGGCTCTTCTCGATGCGGAACAGGTCTGCCACCGGGCTGTTGAGCTCGGCCAGCGCCTCGCGAGGATAGGCCGACTCGTCCACCAGCCGATAGCGCAGTTGCGGCCGGTAGATCTCCGCCGAAGGGTCCAGGTCTCCAATCAAGGAACCGAGGTCCGTCGAGACGTTCCACGGTTCCCACCCATTGTAGACGACGACGGGGATGACCAGCGGCAGCTTTCTCCAGCCGGCCGCCGGCTGGTTGGCCATCAGGCTCTGGTAGAACAGGCTCACGTAGCTCATGAGCCGGACCGGCATGGAGGGATCCGGCCGCGACTGGAACTCCAGAAGGATGTAGACGAAGACCGGATCTCCGCCGTCCTTGCGCCGGAATCTCCAGATCACGTCGCTCTCGCGCTTCTGGTGCTCGGGGGAGACGAAGGAGGTGTCGACCCGTTCGCCGGAGTCGAGGTCGACGCGCTCGACCCAGGCGCCGCCGACGATGTCGCGCAGGAGGTCCCGGATCATACGCCGGTGGACGAAGAAGGCCCGATAGCTGAGGTCGTGCTGTCCCATGATTTTTTCCGTGGAACCCTACCACAGAATCGGGCCAGCACGACGCGATGTGTCAGGAAGGAGGAACCGCGGCCATCGTGCTCGGCGTCATCTCGTCCAGGAAGAAGACCGCGTCGTAGAGACGGGGCACGTCGGTCGGCTGGGGCTCGTAGAAGTAGAGGCTGTTGGTGAGCGGCTTCCGCAGCCAGTGGTCTCCCGGCAGGCCGCGGAGGTCGAGGATCAACCGGGGCTTGGCCGTCGCATGGAGCAGGCCTTCGAGCGAATCGGGGGCTGCGGACGCAAGCTCGGTCGGCGCCTCCCCCGGCTCGCCGTACCGGCCGTGATGGGAGAGGAATCCGATCACGTAGAGGTCGCGGCCCAGGGCCTTGGCGAGATGGCGCCCCATGGGGCCGCCGGCGGACGACTTGCCCTGCTTGTCCAGCATCTCCCCGAAGCTGTGGAACTGGAAATCGCGGAGCACGTG
>DATEIO010000619.1:0-4647 GCA_035278895.1 Thermoanaerobaculia bacterium
CGACGCGTTCTACAACCAGCTCACCGGCGCGGGAACGATCACGGGAGCGCAGACCTCACCGCTCACCCTGCCGGTATTCGCAACCCTCCCGGCCTTCCTCACGGCCACGCCGGGAACGACGGACGTCAACGTCGGCACCAATGGCACCCGCACGCTGGCTGCGGGCAGCTACCGCGACCTGATCGTAGGGAGGAAGGGAACCGTCACCTTCACCGGCGGCACATACCACTTCCGCACGGTCCAGATCGACCGCGAGGCCAAGCTCTACTTCTCGGCCGCGTCCACGGTCCGCGTCCAGCAGAAGATGAGCCTCTTGCAGACCTCGACCCTCAAGCCCGCGACCGGCGCCACGATCGACGCCTCCGACATCGTCTTCCACATCGCCGGCAGCAACGGCACCACCGGCACCCTCGCCGCAACGCCGAAGACGGTCGAGATCGGGGTCGACAACGTGATCTGGGCCAACATCTATGCACCGAACGGCACGATCTGGATGAAGGACCGCACCCAGGTGCGCGGCGTGCTCCTGGGCAAGGACGTGCAGTTGGGGCCGGATGTGCAGGTGACGTTGGATAGTAGCTTTACGGGGCAGTAGAGGGCGCATAAAGGGGCGCAATGAATTGCGCCCCTACAACCTTCGCGGGACGTTGTAGGGGCGCGATTCATCGCGCCCCATCATCGCGCCCCGAGCACCAACGCCCCAATCACCGCGCCCCCGATCACCGCCCCCGCATCCACCCCACCACCTGCGCATCCAACCCCACCCCGCCCGCCAATCCCGTCTCCAGGCTCCGGGGAAAGGCCACGTGGCCTCCCCCGGGAATCCAGCGGACGTGGAGGTTCGGCGGTGGATTCTCGACCGCGGGGCGCACGGCGCGGGCGGGGACCATGGGATCGCAATCGGAGTTCACCAGCAGGGCGGGCACGCGAAGGCGCGGCAGGAGCGGGGCCACGCTCGCTCGGGTGTAGTAGTCGTCCGCGTCCGCAAAGCCGTGGCGGGGGCCCACCACGCGGTCGTCCCACTCGCGGATGGTGCGGATGCGGAGCGCCTGCTCGACCGGCAGGGGGACGGGACGGCGGGCGGCCACGGCGGCGTAGATGTCCTTGAGCGTCTTCAGGAGATAGCGGCGGTAGACCCAGAGGGCGGGCGAGTCGATCTCCACGACCGAGCGGCCAAGGTCGAGCGGCGAGCAGATCGCAGCCACGGCGACAAGGCGGGGATCGCCCTCGTCGGTGCCGAGGCGCAGGGTCACGTGGCCACCCAGGGAGTAGCCGAGCACGTAGATCCGCCGGTAGCGGGCGAGGTCCTCGCTCGCCAGAGCGGCGTGGAGATCGGCGGTCAGGCCCGCATGGTAGAAGTCCTCGCCCTGGCGGTCCGCCCCTCGCAGGTTCACCCGTAGGCAGGAAATCCCCAGCCCCTCGGCCGCGGCAACGCCTCCAGACATGTAGTGGCTGTCCGTGCAGCCGCCGAGACCATGGACGAGGACTAGGACCTCGTCGCTCTCCGGGACCTCCCGGAGACGGCCCGTCAACCGGACCGGACCGACCTTCGGGTCGTCGATCACGGTCTGCCACGGGCGGGATTCGGGGAGCCGCGCCGGGGAGAAGCCGTGGCGCAGGCGCGGAGCGATCGTCCAGAGGTGCGGAAGGAGGGCCATGGGGGCGAATGTTATCTTCGAACGGTGATCCGACGCCGCATCCGCCCCCGCCACGAGCTCGACCTCGACCGCGCCGACCGCCGCCTCCTCGCAGTGGTCGAGGAGGCCATGAGCGAGGCCGTCCACCGGGCCGCTACGGAGAGCGGCTCCTGGCTCGCCTGCCGGCCCGGGTGCACCGAGTGCTGCCACGGCACCTTTCCCGTCAACCGGCTGGACGCCCGCCGGCTCCGCCAGGGGCTGGCCGAGCTCGCGGCCCAGGAGCCCGAGCGGGCGCGGGCCGTTGCCGCGAGGGCGGACGCCCAGATCCCGCGTCTGCGCGAGGGCTTCCCCGGCGATCCGGAGACCGGCATCTTCTTGGACGACGACGAGGCCGCGGAGCCGTACTTCACCCGCCACGGCGCCCTCCCCTGCCCCGTCCTCGATCCCGAGACCGGCTGTTGTGACCTCTACGCCTGGCGGCCACTCACCTGCCGCACCTTTGGCCCCCCGGTCCAGATCGGGGAGTCCGCCCTCCCGCCCTGCCATCTCTGCTTCCAGGGCGCGTCCGACGAGACCGTCCACTCCTGCCGCGTGGAGCCCGATCCCCACGGCGTCGAGGACCGGATCGTCGCCCGCCTGGGCGAGGAAGAGACCCTGATCGCGTTCGTTCTGGCAGAACACTTGCACGATCGCGCATAAGAAGCTCACGAGCTTCGAGGGTCTCTGTCTGGAAGGAGGTAAGCGATGTTTGGAAAGACAGCAGGACGTGCCGTGCGGGTGCTCGCGATGGCGGGCCTCTTCCTCGTTCCCTCTCTCGCTACGGCGGCCGATATCGACTTCGGTGTGCGGGGCGGGCTCTACAGCGACGCCGAGGCCGGATTCCTCGGCGCCGAGCTGCTCACGGGGGTCACCCGGAACTGGTACTTCAATCCCAATCTCGAGTATGTCTTCGTCGACAACGGCGACCTCTACACCCTGAATCTGGACGCCCACTACGACTTCAACACGAGCTCGCCCTTCTACGTCTGGGCCGGAGCCGGCCTCGCCGCCATCTTCTCCGAGACCGATCCGCCCCGGTTCTGCCGCAACTGCGAAGGGGAAGACGAGACCGACGTCGGCCTGAACCTCCTGGCCGGCGTAGGCTTCGGCAAGGGGCAGGCGCTACGCCCCTACGTGCAGGGGAAGGTGATTCTCTCCGACGAGACCGAGGCCGCGATCGCGGTGGGGATCCGGTTCCACTGAGGCCATCAAGGACACCGAGGACACCAAGGACAGGGAATCAAGGCAAACCTGTCCTTGACGTCCTTGGTGTCCTTTGAGTCCTTGTCCTTTAGCCCCCCTACTTCGCCTCCGTCGTCGACTGCCAGGCCGCCAGCCGCCACTCGCCCGCCTGGCGCACGTAGACCGCCGTGAAGAGGTTTTTGATGTCGAGCTCCCGGGCTTGCGCGATCACGGACATGGCGACGCGGCCGGTCATCACGGCCGTGTCCCCGTAGACCCGGACCTGGACGTCCGACGGCTCGATCTTCCGGTACCGCAGGACCTTCCTGGCGATGGAGGCGATGGATTGTTTCTTGGTCTCCACGACCCCGGAGGAGTGGGTGTAGGTCAGATCGTCCGCCAGGAGCCGGTCGAGCTCCTCCAGATCCTCCTTGACCATCGCCGCGAACCGCCGCTCGTTGACGGCGCGGACCTCCGCTTCGGCGCTGGAGGGCGCCGCGGTTGGAGCCGTCGCCGTGGGAGCCGGCGGCTGCTGGCCTGGACGGCCGACGGCCACCTGGGCCGTCCCGGGCACCGCCGCGAGCAGGAAAAGGCAGGTCCAGGCCAGGAGGGTCCAGCGTTTCGGGGATCGGGTCCGGGGCATCTCGTCTCCTTCCAGGGTCAAAATCTCCCGGAAGCATAGTCCGCGCGGGAATGTGGCGGAAGGGGTGAAACGTTTTCGGGTCAGTGGTCGTTATATATGGGGGGCATGAGGTTCGATGGGACCACTTTATCCGGAAATTCAGATCTCCTTACGGAGTAAGAACCGTTTCGCGCTTGTGAGCGCCATCCGCCAGGGGCTGCGGAAGGCGGGGACCTGCCCTGCCGAGATCGAGCGCTTCAGCCGGGAAGCCCTCTCCACCCAGGATCGCCGCCAGTTCGAAGAGCTCTGCAGCCGGTGGGTTCAGCTCGACGTTCCGGTGCGCTGACGGGCCGGCCCCTAAACCCCCATCACATCCAACGCCACATCCAGCGCCGGTGCGCTGTGGGTGAGCCATCCCACGGAGAGCAGATCCACCCCGGTCGCCGCGATCGCGGCCGCCGTCTTCGGGGTGATCCCCCCGGAGGCTTCCGTGATCGCCCGGCCCTTGGCCATCTTCACGGCTTCGCGGAGGGTCTCGACAGGCATGTTGTCCAGGAGGACGACGTCGACGCCCAGGGAGAGGGCCTCTTCGAGCTGCTCCAGGGAATCCACTTCCAGCTCGATCTTTACGAGGTGGCCTACGCGCTGGCGAGCCCTCTCGATGGCGGGGCCGATGCCGCCGGCCAGGGCCACGTGGTTGTCCTTGATGAGGACGGCGTCGTCCAGCCCGAAGCGGTGGTTCCTGGCTCCACCACAGCGGACGGCGTACTTTTCGAGGACGCGGAGGCCGGGCGTGGTCTTGCGGGTGCAGACGACGTGGGCGCCGTGGGGGGCGACCAGGGCGACGAGGTCGCGGGTGATCGTGGCGATGCCGCAGAGGCGGCCCAGGAGGTTCAGGGCGGTGCGCTCGGCGGAGAGGATGGAGCGGGCGGAGCCGCGGACGGTCGCGACGGTCTGGCCCTTGGACGCGTCTTCGCCGTCCGCGAGTTGGTGCTCGATCTCCAGCGTCGGGTCCAGGAGCGTGAAGGCGGAGAGGGCGGCGGGGAGGCCCGCCATGCGGCCGGCGGCGCGGGCCACGACCGCGGCCTCGGCTTTCAGGCCCACGGGGAGGACGGCGTCGCTCGTCACGTCTCCGGCCAGACCCAGATCCTCCTCCAGAGCCCGGCG
>DATEIO010000620.1:0-7076 GCA_035278895.1 Thermoanaerobaculia bacterium
TTCTTCGCGAGATCGAGCTTCACCACGTAGGCCCCCCGCGCGCCGAGGCGGCGGTTGGGGCCGTAGGTCACGGGCGGGGCAAAGCCGGTGTCCCACTGGCGCAGGGCTTCGAGCTGGGTGATCAGGCGGTCGCGCGAGACGTCGCGCCCGGCCCGCCGCAAGGCTTCGATCAGAACGTCGGCCGAAGCGAGGGCCGAAAGCTGGGCCGAGAGGTGCTCGTCCGGGAGCTTCGCCGCGGCGTCGAGCTCCTGGTAGGCAGCGGCCCCCTTGCCGGAGGGAGAGGGCGCGGCGGGAAGGGCTGCGAAGAGGCGGCCTTCGAAGCCGGCGGGGGCTTCGAAGAGCGGGGCATCGGCCGCGGTGGCCGTCACCAGAACGCGCGGCCGCCAGCCAAGGCGGTCCGCCGCCTGGAGGAAGACCCGGGCGTCCGCGCCCGAGCCCAGGAAGAAGACGGGATCGGCCTTCGCCTTGGCGAGGTTGGTCACGTCCTGCGGCGTGAAGCCCGGCTTGCCGGAGCGGGCGAGGAGGGGCTCGGGCCACTTCTGCGCCGTGGCGATCTTCCCCAGGCCTTTCACCGCCTCGTCCAGCGCCGCATCCTGGGGAGCGACGATCGCGGGCCTGGGGGCTCCCGCGCCGGGGTTCTTCTGCACGAAGCGCGCGAGCGCCTGGGCCTGCGCCTCGACGCCGGGGAGGAGATAGAAAACGTATCGATTGAGCGGCACGCTCTCCCGCGGGTGGAGGGTGAACGGTCCCACGAGAGGGATCTCCTTTTCCGCGAAGAGCCCGGCCATCTCGGAGTCCGCGCCCGCGAGGAAGGAGGCCACGCCCGCGAAGATCCCCTCGCGGGTCAGGAAGTCCGCCGTCCACGACCGCCGCTGCTCGGGCGGGCCCGAGGCTTCGAAAAACCGGGGAGAGAGAAGGCGGCCGTAGATCCCCCCGTTTTGGTTGACCTGATCGAAGCGCGCCGAGACCGCGGCGCGGATCGCCTTGGCCATGGGCGAGAGCGGACCCGCGGGCGGGAGGACGACTCCGATGCGCAGCTCCGTGTCGCTCACGCCGGGGTCTTTCTCCGTCCCGAGCTGCTTCATGTAGGCGACCAGGTCCGCCATGTCCGCCTGATTCATGCGGAACCGGGGCATGGCCACGTGGAGTTGGTTGCCCGCGGGGTCGAGCCCCATGGCAATGGCCCGCTTCAACGTCTTCTCGTCGTACGCCGGATGCTTTCTGCCGCTCGCGTGGGTGACGCCGTAGGGCTTGGTCAGGAACTCCCAGGTGAGATTCGTCGGCGAGACTCCCCCTTCGGGACGGCCTTCGCCGTCGCGCCCGTGGCAGCCGGCGCAGGGCACGGCCGAGGCGGGCACCTCGACGCTCGCCTCGCTCATCACGGCCGTGATCTCCGCGCCTGAAGAGCTGATGCCTTCCATGTAGATCCGCTTGCCGCGCTCGACCGCAGACGGCGGAGCCCCCGCCTCGAGGAAGGCGGGGGCGAGGAGGAGGAGCGGGAGGAGCCGAAGGGCTCTCATCTCACCCCTTGTCGTTCACGACGCTGTCGACCACGGGAAAGATCTCTTCGGGCTTGGCGAGGCCGAAGGCCTTCTTCCACAGGCCGGTCTTGTCGTTTCCGATCAGGAAAAGGTTTTGATGGGCTTCGCGGCTCTCGACGTACTGTCCGAGCTTCTTGAGCGCCGCGTCCACGTTCTCCTTGGGACCGGTCACGAAATACCAGCCGGGCTTCGCGTTGAAGCGTGCCGCGTACTCCTTGAGCTTGGCGGGCGTGTCGTTGACCGGATCGATCGAGATCGAGATCAGGTAGACGTCCTTGCCGATGCGGTCGCCCAGGCGGTCCTGGAGCTTGGCGAACGTGCTGCTCATGATCGGGCAGGCGCCCGTGCAGCTCGTGAACATCACGTCGATGACCACGATCCTGTCCTTGATCAGGTCGGAGTAGAGACGCATCTCTTTACCGTCCTGATTCACCAGGGGGATGTCGCCGAAATATTTCTGTGCGCCCGAGGGCTCCTCGGCCTGCGGCGCCGGCATGTGGTGGCCCGCGTGCGGGTCGGCCGGCGGCTGCTGCCCGAAGGCCGGCAGGGCGGCCAGAAGGGCCAGGGCTGGAAGGGCCAGGGCTGCGAGTTTCTTGGTCATGGTCGCAATCCTCAGTGGTGGTGCGCGTGGGCGGCTTCGGCCGGGGCGGCCACGCCATCGATCAGCTCGGCGACCTTGGCCGGAGCGGCAAGGCCATAGGCCCGCGTCCATTGTCCCTTGGGATCGTTGCCGACGAGCACCAGGGGGGAGTGGTCGTTGATGTCGGGCGTGTAGACGCCCAGAGCTTTCAGAAGACGCGTGATCTCATTGCGATCGCCGGTGACGAGCGTCCAGCCCGGGCCCGCGCCGAACTTTGCGCCCCAGGCCTTCATCCGCTCCGACGTGTCGGTCGAGGGATCGACGGACACGGAGATCAGGTGCACGCCCTGCCCCGCGCGCTCCCCCAGGATCTTCTGGAGCCTGGCGAAGTTCGCGCCCATGGGCGGACAGATCGTAGTGCAGGTGGTGAACACGAAATTGACCGCCACCACCTTGCCCTTCACGAGATCGCTGTAGAAGCGGACGGTGTTGCCGTCCTGATCCATCACGGGCACGTCAGGGATGTTCAGGCCGCTCACCGGCCGGGCTTCGAGCTTCTCCGGCTCCGCCGCCGCCGCGGCCTGGTGCTGGTGATGCTCGTGCTGGGCGAAGAGCGGCCCGGCCTGCGGCGCAAAAACGGCCAGGGCCAGGGCGATCAACAAGGTTTTCTTCATGGCCTCTCCTTCCCGTTCTCCTGGGCGGCCTGGGTCGGCGCGGCGGGTGCGGCGGCCGTCAACACGAGGAACGGAGACTTCTGGAACGGCATTCCCTGCGAGGCGACCTCGACGAACACGAAGTAGATCCCCGACTCGGGCGGCGTGAAATGGATCTCGTAGACCCCCTCCCCCACCTCGTCCGCCCAGTGGCGCTGCTGCCAGATGCCGGGCGACAGGAACGTGAGCACGCGGACGTCCTTCAAGCCCTTCTTGACGGCGCCGCTGTCGGGGTCCGTGAGCCGGAAGCGGACCGCCACGTCCTCCTTCACGCCGACGGTCGTCTTGTCGGTCTGCAGCTCGATCGAAAGGGGGAGCTTCCTGGCCGCGGCGAGCTCGGGGTTTTCCGCGAGCTTGACCGGGAAGCAGTGGGTCATCCGCGGCGAGTCGAGGAACAGGGCGAGCTCGTAGTCGCCGGCCCGGCTCATCTTGGCGATCGTCTCGTAGACGCCCGGCCGGCTCTCCCGCAGGCTCCGGTCCACGACCTGCACGGCGATCGGCTGCTTGCCGTAGTTCGCGAAGTGGCCCATGGGGGCGGCCATGCCTTCTTTGTAGAAGTAGATGGCCTTGTCTTCCGGGTTGGAGACCAGCACGGCCGTGGAGCCAGGCGCCTGCACGATGCCGGTCGCGGGCGTGGGCCGGGGGAGCTTTCCGGGCGGGTTCTGGCCGCCGGGGAAATCGACCACCGGCACGGGCCGGCCGGCCTCGCCCACCGTCTTCAGGGGGATCATGAGCACCGTGTCGCTCCCCTTGTGGCGCACGTAGGCGAGCTCGTCCGAAAACGCGATCTGGTCCGGCTGGTCCTCGACGTCGGCCGTCTGGATGATCTTGTTGCTCGCGGCGTCCAGAATGTGGATCGCGTCCTGGCCGGGAATCACGACGAACCCGAGCCGCCCGCCCGGAGCGAAGCGGAGCATGCCCAGGCCGGGCTTGTCCACGATGCGCGCGACCGGCTTTTCGCTCGTGCCGGAGACGGCGGTGATCGTGCCTTCCGCGGAGCTCACCACGTACGCCGCCCTGGCCTGGGGAGACCAGGCGATCGAAACCGGGTCCTTGCCCACCGGGAGATCGCGCACCTTGGCGAGCTTGCCGGCGTCGACGACCGAAACCGTGCCGCCGGCCCCGTTGGTGACGAACACGAAACGGCTGTCGTCGGAGACCACCAGGTCGTGGCCGCCCTGGCCGGTCGCGACGTCAGCGACCTTTTCGGCCTTCCGGGCGTCGATCACGGCGACGCCGGTGTCGGTCGCCACCCACAGATACTGGCCGTCCGGCTGGAGCGCGACCCGCCGGGGCTTGCCGGCCACGTCGATCTCCCGCTCCACCTGCCAGCCCGCGGTCTCGACGACCGCGATCTGGTTGACCTCCGGCATGGAGACGAAGAGGCGGTTGCCGTCCTCGGTGAGCGCCCAATCCTCACCCGGGCTCTTCAGGAACACCATGGTCAGGAGCTTGCTGTTGCCGTAGCCGAACAGCGGGTCGACCACGGAGATCGTGGCGTCCTGGTTGAGAGCCAGGACGTAATAGATGTTCAAATCGAGCTCCGGCCGGGAGAGGAGCGAGCCGCCGATGAACGACTCGACCTTCTTCTTGCAGTCCGGGGGCGCGCCCTCGGGCGACTCGATCATCCCGGCCTTGGCGCCCAGGCGGTCCATCCAGGCGCCCGGGTAGAGGCCCGAGAGGGGGCTGCCCGTCGCCGTGTCGCTGAACTTCAGGCGCACCCGGGCGTACTCGGCCTCCCGGAGGACGCCGCCCTGGAGAGGCTCGATCTCCAGCTCGACGGCGATGCCCTCCTTGACGGCCTTCTGAGAGACCGGAAGGGCCGGGGCAGCTGCTGCCGGCACGGTCCCCAGCAGGGCCGCCGCCAGAATCCACGCACACGTGTCATTACGGCTCATGTATTTCGTTCCTCCATCCACTCCGAGAATACAGGATAGAGAACCCCACCTTACACGGGCATTACAGCAGTCCGTGTTCGTCCGTGCCTGTCCGTGCTCGTCCGCCGCCCCCGCGTTACCGTATGATTTCGAACACCCACAGGAGGAGCCATGCCCCACCATCCCCCGCCTTTTCCCGAGCGGATCGGCGTCTACCGGGTCGAACGCCAGCTCGGGCGCGGCGGCATGGGCGAAGTCTTCCTCGCGTGGGACGAGCGGCTGGAGCGGCGGGTCGCCATCAAGCGGATCCGGCGGGACTCCGGCCTGTCGCCCGAGCAGCGGGAGCGGTTCCGCCGCGAGGCCCGGATGGCGGCCCGGCTGAGCCACTCGGCCATCGTCCAGATCTACGACCTGGTGACCGAAGACGACGAGGACGCCCTCGTCCTGGAGTACGTGGAAGGCCGGACCCTGGCGGAGCGGCTGGCGGAGGGACGGCTGAGCACGGCGGAGGCCTTGCGGCTGTGTTCCGAGATCGCCACCGGTCTCGCCGCCGCCCATGAGGCCGGGCTGATCCATCGCGACCTCAAGGCCGCGAACGTCCTCGTGACCGGAGCGGGCCACGCCAAGATCCTGGATTTCGGGCTGGCCCGGCCCCTGGGAACGCCGGAGGACACCGCGCTCACGCAACAAGGCGTGGTCGTCGGCACTCTCCTCTCGATGTCTCCCGAGCAGGCGCGGGGAGAGGAGCTCGACGCGCGCTCCGACCTGTTTTCACTGGGAGCGCTGATCTACGAAATGCTCACCGGCCGTTCCCCCTTCCAGGGGAAGAACCCGGCCGACGTCCTCCGCCGCGTCGTGTACGAGCCGCCGCCGCGCCTGCGGTCGCTCCGGCCCGAGTTGCCGGTCGAGCTGGAAAACCTGCTCGACCGGCTCCTGGCCAAGGACCGGCGGCTCCGGCCGGGCAGCGCGCGCGAGGTCCTGGCGGCGCTCGCCAGCCTGTCCGCGAGCGCGGGGAGCGGAGCCGGCAGCCTGAGCGATCTGCCGACGAGCGCCGAGCCGCTCCCCGCGATCGCCGCTCCCAGGGTCCGCTCCTCACTGCGAGCCGTCCTGGCCGGCGTCGCCGTGGTCCTCCTCGCCGCCATGGTGGCGGCCGCCTGGCTGGAGCGGCCGACGGTTCCGCTCCGGGTGGCGGTCGCGCGGCCCGAGGTCCGTCCCGCGGCAGGAGACGAGCAACTCCGGCTCGCCGCCTCCGGCGTGCTCGCCGCGAGCCTGAGCGGCCTGGCCGCTCTCGAGGACCTGGCGCCGATCGATCCCCGCGAGGCGAGCCGCGGCGGACGCTCACCGGTCGAGATGGCGCGCACGGCCGCGGCGGACGAGGTGCTGATCTCCACCCTGGAACGCGAGGCGGGCCTCGCCCGGGTCTCGCTGCGCCGGGTCCGGGGGAGCGACGGCGCCGTCCTGTGGACCGAGACGTTCCGCGTCCCCGCCGACCCTCAAAGCCTCCGCCTGCTGGCCGACGCCGTCGACGTCCACCTGCGGCGGGCCTGGCCCGATCACGGGCTGCGCCCCGGCACGCCCGCGCTCGACGTGCGGGACGAGGACTACGCCGCCTTCCTGGAGATCCGGCAGCGGCTCGACAAGGGCTCGCCGCTCATGCCGGAGCTCGCCCGGCTCGACGAGATCGTCCGCCGGTCTCCCCGCTTCCTGGAGGGACAGATCCTCGCGGCCCGGGTCGCCCACAGCCTGTACCAGACCGGGCATGATCCCGCCGATCTCGACCGCGCCTCCCGGCGGGTCCGGCAATCGCTGGAGCTCGCCCCCGACGATCCCCGTCCGCTCCTCCTGGAGGTCCGGATCGCCCTGGCTGCCGGCCGCGAGACCGAGGCCGAGGAGCTCCTGGAACGGCTCGACCGGATTCTGCCGGGAGATCCCGACGTCCTGCCGCTCAAGGCCCGCCTCGCCGAGCAGGAGGGCCGGCCCGCCGAGGCGCTGGAAGCCCTGCGCACTGCCGCCCGGCAGGTGCCTTCCTGGCAGAACCTGTACCTGCTTGCCGGGCTGGAAGCGAAGCTGGGCCACGTCGACGAGGCCCGGGGGAGGATCGCCGCGATCCTGCGCCAGGCACCGGACAATCTCTGGGCCTTGGAGCAGCTCGGGTATCTGGAGCTCCTGTACGGCGACCTGGCGCGGGCGGAGCAGATCTACCTCCAGTGCGTCCGGGTGGCTCCGGAGCGCGCCTGGCACAACCTGGGCGTCGCCCGCTTCCTGCGCGGCCGCTACCCGGAAGCGGCCGAAGCCTACCGCCGTGTCCTGGAGAGCGATCCCGACGACGTCCTGAGCCTGCTCAACCTCGCCGACACCGAAATCG
>DATEIO010000621.1:0-11276 GCA_035278895.1 Thermoanaerobaculia bacterium
CAGTATGCAGCCTGCTCCCTATGATACTCTCGTTCGACGATTGTTTAGATCGGAGGGGCCGCCATGAACATCGCGTTCCTCAAGCCTCCCATCGGGGGGATTCTGGGTCTGGAGATGCTGACCTTTGTCGAGCCTCTGGGGCCGATTTCCATCGCCGGTGGCCTGGAGGCCGACGGCCACACCGTGAAGATCTTCGATCTGCGAATCGAAGGGGAAGAAAAGGGCATGGCCCTCTGCCGTGCCTTTGAGCCCCGGGTCGTGGGCCTCCAGTGCAACTTCACCACGGAGCGCAACCGCACCCTGCGCCTGGCCGAGCGGGTGCGCCGCGAAAATCCCGAAGCGTTCATCCTGGTGGGCGGTCACGACGCCTCGCGGGAGCCGGAGTGGTTTCTCCATCCGGCCCTGGACGCCGTGGCGATCGGGGACGGCGAGGAGGTGATGCCGGCTCTGGTGGATGCTTTAGATCGCGGAGGCGATCTCACCCAGGTCCCGGGCCTGATTCTGAACACCCCGGGCGGCCCCGTGCAGACCGCCGCCGCTCCGATGCGCGACGACCTGGACACCCTGCCGATGCCGGCGCGCCACCTGATCTCCCACTACGCTCCGCACTACTACATCAATTTCAGGAAGCCGCTCGCGCTCATGGAAACCGCCCGCGGCTGCCCCTTCAAATGCAATTTCTGTTCGGTGTGGAAGTTCCACGCGAGCACCTTCCGCGAGAAGTCGCCCGAGCGGGTGGTGAAAGAGCTCCGAGAGATCGAGGCACCCAACGTCTTCATCACCGACGACATCTTCTGGATGGACGTGCGGCGCGGCGAAGAGCTGGCGCGGCAGATCAAGGCCGCGGGAATCAAAAAGTATTTCACCGTGCAGACCCGCACGGACATCATCTGCAAGTTCCCCCACCTGATCGAAATGTGGAAGGACTGCGGCAACCTGGCCATCTTCCTGGGTTTGGAAGCGGTCACGGATGAAGGATTGAAGGCGGTCAACAAGAGCAACACCGCGAACAACAACGTCCGCGCTCTCGCAATCCTCAAAGAGCTCGGCGTGGGCTACACGCCCAACTTCATCGTCGACCCCGCCTGGGACCGCGAGGACTTCGCGCGCCTGCGCGCCTGGATCGAGGAGACCGGGGCCTACAACAGCGGCTTTTCGGTGCTCACGCCGCTCCCCGGCACCGACCTCTGGGAGACCGCCAGCCGGCAGGTCACGACCCGCGACTGGGAGATGTACGACATCGTCCACGCGGTGCTCCCCACGAAGCTCTCGCTCCCCGAGTTCTACGAAGAGTACTCGCGGCTCTGGCGGCACGCCCTCGAGGTCCGCTACCGCCACCGCGGCAAGGCCCGCACCTACCTTGCGCTCGGGGCGGCCCTCGCGACCGGCAAGGTCTCCCTGGGAGCGGTGCGCAAGGGCATGAACATCGCCAAGGTGTTCAGCAAGCCGGCGACGTTCCTGGCGGCGCATGAGCGGCCCGCGGCCGTCGGAGGTTAGGCGAGCTCGTCCTCTTCGTCTTCCTCGTCTTCGTCCTTGTCTTCTTCACCGGGCGGCCAGGTGTTGAAGACGAGGACCTCCCGCTCGACGAGCGCCTGCTCGTAGAACTCGCGGTTCTCTTCGTCGTCCTGGTAGTCCTGGCTGGTGACGGTCGTCTCCGATTCCAGAGCTTCCACGGACCAGCCATAGTCCTGGATCAGGTCCCGCGCGCGCTCTTCGGCCTCGGAGCGGTCGTCGCCCAGGATCCAGCAGTCGACGTAGGCACCCCCGGTGTCGGGATACTCCTGCGCGTCCGGGGTGGGGGCCGCGAGGAAGGTGAAGAAGAACATCGTCATAGTGGGCCTATTCTGACTCGCGGGAGGCCGGAAAGGCGAGGGCGGCCGTCGCCCACGCGATGAGGACGATGGCGGGGAGCGAGAGCGGGAGCAGGAGCCGGGTAAACGAGCTGTGCACGTGGAGGGTGACCGGCTCCCAGCGGGTGAAGAAATAAGGCAGGCTGAAAACGGGCAGAGGCGCGACCACGGCCCCCGCGAGGAGGAGCAGCCGCCGCGACCGCAGAAGCCGGATCCCGAGGAGCGCCGCCAGGGGGAACAGCACCCACAGGAGCCCCCAGTTTCCAGGGTCCAGCGCCCTTTTCGCCATCTCCCCGCCGATCTCGTCCCAGAGGTGCAGCCGCTCGCGGAACAGACCGAGGCTGACCGGGTAGAAGACCGGAGCGGTCTCCACCCGGACCACCGCCACGAAGGCCCGCCAGGCGAGGAGGACCCCCACCCCCGGCGCGGCGAGCCGGAGCAGGCCGCGCCAGCCCGGACCCCGAAGCGCCACGAGCGCCAGCGCGAGCAGGCAGGCCCAGAGGATCGTCCCCTCCTGCTTGACCCAGGGCAGAGCGGCCGCGAGCCATCCCGCGATCGCCAGGTCGCCCGGGCGTGGAGAGCCCACGGCGTGGAAGAGGTAGACGAGGGCCCCCAGGTAGTACACCGCCAGCGGGAAGTCCGCGTAGCCCGACGTGGCGCTGCCCGATCCCAGGATCTCGAGCGGAGTGAAGGTGAAGAGGGCGAACGCCACGAGCGTCGCCGCGGTCCCGAGCCGCGGGGCGAGCGATGCGAAGAGGCCCGCCGCCGCCAGGACGAAGAGCGCCCCGGCCACGCTGCCATACGCCTCGTGCGGCTCCCCCACCCAGACGTAGAACCAGGCGCGGAAGAACGGGACGAGAAGCGGGTAGACCGGGTGCGACCAGGCCCGGCTGTCGTCGTGGAAATAGTCCCAGGGCGGACCTCCCTGGGCGGCGGCGATGGACTGCGCCTTGACCTCCCAGATGAACAGGCCGTCCCACTCGAAGCAGGTGGTAGCCGCGATCCAGACGACCGCCGCGGTCAGCGGGAGCGCCAGGGCGCAGAAGAGCCCCACGCCCTCGATCCGCGGCCTGCGCCGGGCCCAGGCGAGAACGCCCGCGCTGCCGAGGACGAAGGCCAGGAGCGCCACCCCCTGGACGGCCCGGGGCCCGGGCAGGAGCAGCGAAAGGCCCCACCAGGCCAGGGTGACGAAGAGCGCTCCCAGGAGCACGGAGAGCGCCACCACTTCCCCGAGGGAGACCCGCTCCCGGCCGGAGAGCGCCGGAGCCGCGGCCCCGAAGCCCGCGGTCAGGAGGAGGGCGGCGGCGGCGAGGAACAGAAGGAGGTCCATGGCCGGTCGGCGCCTTGGGGTGGAATCCGCAGCAGGGCGAGCTCGGGCGCGAGCCGCTTCGCGGCGGCCGTCCCCGGCTCCCATCGGTAGAAGAGGACGGCCGAGATCTTCCGGTCGGCGTCCAGGGGGACGGCTATCTCCCCCGCTCCCTCGTGGCAGCGGAGGCCCCCCACCGGATGCGGCAGGGCGAGGAGGCTGACCGTGAAGAGGACCTGCCTGAGCTTGGGGTCTTCGCCCGGCGCGACGAAGACGACGGCCTCGTTTTCCGGAATCTGGGCGAGCGCCTGCCGGACGGACTCCGCGCCCTGCGGGAGCTTCAGGAACGCGAGTTGAGAGTCGCTCGACGCCCGGGGCGAGACCGGGACGCGCGCCCGGGTCGCGATCCGGCCGCCGAGCGACCAGGCGCCCCACGCGAGCGAGGCAAGGACGGCGGCAAACCAGAGGTAGCGCACAGGGAAAACATAGTAGCGCAGCCTCCCCGGCTCTACGAGCCAGCGCTCCGCGGCCAGGATCACTGCAGAGACAGAAGCACGAGGATCTCCCCCGTGCCCCCGGGCAGCGGCTCGAGCGCTTTTCCAAGCACCGTCCCGGGGCGATGGATTTTAAGACCGGCCACCTCGACCGGCTCCGACCTCATGGCAACTCCAGGCCTTTCGCTGCTCACGAGAAGGTCACCCACGGCAATGGGTGCGCGCGTTGCATCGACACGGACTTTCACGCGCCCGGTGGTGGCCACTTTGACTCGACCCGTCCCCTCTTCTCCGAGGAGCACCCCCGGCGCCGCCGACACCACGCCCGCGACAGCCGTGTCGTAGGGCGAGCTCGAAGCCGCGACATGGTTGACCTCCCGGCGGTCGAGGACCACCACGACCCCGGGCTCCAGCGGCTCCCTCGAAGGGACCCACTCGGCAATATCCTGGTAATGCGCCGTGATGTTGGAGCCGGTGACCGTTCCACTGAAGAGAGCATTGCCCATGACGTGGAAATCCGATTGCGGAGCGATCGTTCCGATCCCAATCTTTCCATCGTCCTTGATGTACAAGCGTGGGACGTTATTGGTGATCAATAACAAGGGTTTTGAATCATTGGTGCCAATACCAGGAAAGTTGTGTAGCCATTGGGCACCCAAAAAGAGATTCGTGGTATTGCTATTAATGCGTACCTGTACATCGCCCAACACGTCCCGTTTCACGGACAACGGAAAAGTTGTCGTTGTCGTTCCTATCGCTACGTAGCAGGTTGTCGGGCTCGTCGAGAGGATCGAACCGCTCGGCGACCACGTGCATTGGCCGAAGGCGCGATCGGGTGCACAGAGCAAGAGCCCGGCCAGCAGGAGGCCGGCAACTTGGGGGCCGCAAACTGCATACGACGCGAGAGACCTGACACGAGTCTGAGCCATGGGGATCTCCTTCAAGAAATGCACTAGTTCACGCGCTGTCGAATCTCCTCGATGTGGGCTCGCCGAATGACCGAGGAGCCCGGCGTCAGCGCCGGATCGCTGTAGGGCAGCACTGCGATCCCGACTGCGGCGAGCGCCTGATCCAGCGCGCTGCGGAGCTCGAGGAGATGGACGGCCTTCACCGGGATCCCGGGCAGGGAGGTGTCCGTCCAGGCCGCCGGAGAGAGTCCCGCGCTCGCCCGAACCGCATTCACCGCCAGCCGGAGCTCGACGATGTGCTGGGCCTTGATCACCGTGACTCCCGTCTGGATCGGATTGTCAGTGAAGACAATCGTCGTCGCGGAATCCACATTGCTCACGCCCAAGGAGTTGTTGCCGGCGTCGAAAGCTCGGACGCGATACAAGTAGGTCTTTCCCGCGCTGACCGCAGTGTCCGTGTAGGTGGTGCCGGTAACTTGCGCGATGCGCACGTAGGGGGCGCCGTTGAAGCTCCGTTCCAGGTCATAGTGGTCGACGCCGGAGAGACCGCCGGGGGACGTCCATTGGGCGTTGACCTGGCCCGCGTTCACTGCGACGGCGGCAAGGCTGAGCAACGGATCGACACGGACATCGTCAACCTTGAAGCAGGTTGCTGACGTGGACGGAGCAAAGCAGCTCCCTGAATCCAGAGCGTTCCCATAGATCACGAGCGAGTGATCGGTCTGAGCCGGCGTGTAGTTGAAGGACAGCGTCCCCCAGGCCGGGGTGCCCGCCGTCGTTGCGCCGGCAAGGTCTGCGGCCTGGCCGGAGAGCCGGATGGCGAGACGCGCCTGCCCCTGTTCCGAATAGACACGAGCGCTGATCTTGTACGTCACTCCCGGCTGGAGCTTCAGATCCTGGCGGATTCCGGCTCCGGTTGCCATGGACGCAACGCGTTGCATCGTGATGCCTGCGATGAGGCCGGCATTGTGGAACTGGGGCGGTGCCGGGGGCGACGGCGACGGAAGAAGCTTGAGCCACTCCTTGCCGACACCGTCGCTTTCGGCGGGCTCGAAACCACACTCGAAGGTGCCATTGCGGAGGTGGTAGGCCGAGCTCGAGGGGCTGGGAAGCGGCGTCAAGGTCACGATCTGAGCCGGGGTGCTCGCTCCCACATTGCCGCTGTCGTCCACAGCGCGGGCCTTGATCGAGATCGACCCGCTCGTAGCGCAGGGAGTGAAGGAGAATTGCCAGGAGCCCCGGCCGTTCGCGGGATGCCAGGTCTCCCCGCCGTCCGTCGAGACCTCGACGGCGGCGACCTTTCCACTCGGGTTCGATCCTCCGGTGTCCGCGGCGGTACCACGGACGATGAGGGTCTCGAGCGCCCGGGCGGTTGCAGCCGCCGGCGTGGCCAGGGTGGCCACGGGCGCCGAGGTATCGGTCGATTTGGCCGCCGCGGCCACGTTCGATTCCTGCAGGTTGCCGGGCTGTGCTCCCATGTCCGCAAACACGTTCACGACGAGCTGCTGGAGCCCGGGCACCACAGGATGAGATACGAGGGCGCCGTTGTAGCCGGCCATGCCGGCCAGGGCCCATTGCAGGCGCATCGTGCCCGCGGAAAAGACGAGCGCACCTTCACCATTGGGAGGGGGTGCCGCTCGATAGAGAGTCAGGTGGTGCTCGACCCGGGCCGACTGACCGCGTTCGAACTGCGAGAAGTGGCCGTCCGCGTGGCTCTGGTTCTCGAGCGTGGTCGACGAGAGATGAAACAGCCCGTGAGGCCGAAAACCGTTGTCGGCGTCCCCATCGATCTCCGGACCGAGGAGCGGGCATGCGGCGCCCGACGGCGGGAGAGCGCACTGGATCTCGGAGGAATCGACCCCCCGCCATTGCCGCAGGCTGAGATCATCCACCGTGATCGGCGCGTCGGCGGAATAGAGTGACGTGAGCTGGCCGAAGGTGGCGTTCTCGGGACGATATCCGTCGAGCGACGGATTGAGAGGAGCGCCAAATCGCGGATCGCGAAACAGGCTCGTCGTCACGCCCGCGAGGGGATCGAGCTTGAGCACGGGCCGGGAAGGATCCCATCCGTCCCGATAGCACACGATCGAGTGGAAGTCGTCCTCCCAGCGAATCTTGACATAGCCCTGGTTCCCCGCGAACGATGCCAGATGGACCCCGGCATCCCTGGCCGCCTCGATCGTCGCCTTCTGTTCGCCTGACCAGTACTCGTCGTGACCCGAGGTGACGAAGATCTTGTGCGGCGGAGGCCCACCGGGAGGGCCCAGGAGCAGGCTTGGCGTTTTGGCGACGTCGCGCCCCGCGATGTAGCCGACGTCATAGCCGTTTTTCTCGAGGAATCGGATGAGCGGATACTCGAAGTCGAAGACGAGGTTCTGTGCGGAGTCCAGGTCCATCCTGCTGCCATCACAAAAGAAACCGAAGCTGAAGACGTGAGGACGGCTCTGAGACACCTTGTACGCCCTGCCAACAACACCATTCATCGACAGGTCGGTGGGCAGGAAGAGGTTTCGTGGATAGAGCGCGGCGCCCTCGTACAGGTAGGAGTCCGCCGGGTAACCGCCCGGTGGGCAGGGCGAAGGAACGGGCTTCGGGTTTGGAAACTTCGGACCCGCATTGTAGGCGTGCCACGTCGTGTCTGAAGTCTGCAGCAGGATCTCCGAATCCCGATCATCGTCCCGAACGACGAAAAAGACGAAACTCGAAACCGCAGGGGTGATGTCACGGCGTGTGAGCTTGGCCATGAAGAGCCCGGAGACGAGATCGGGCACTTCCGACGTCTGCCAGATGACCGGGCTGTTCCAGTTGCAGACCCGGCCGTTGGTGATCAGCGCAGCATCATTCCCGGGATCCAGGGAAGGGGTTGGCACGAGCTCGTTGCAATCCGGTTGTGACACGCTGACGAGGTTGAGAAAGCTCCGGATCTTCCTCGCCCCATGCCCTTGGTAGTAGCCGAGACGGTAGATGTCGAGATCGTAAGGAATGCCGGCCTGCCCCGGCGTGTCCACCAGGAAATGGATCTCCTCCCCTTTGTCGATGCTGATCTCGGTCGAGAAGCCTCGGATCCGGGCGCTTGCGGGTGCGTGCCATTGCGCTTGCGGCGTACCAGGCAGGCAGTTCTCCCGCACGATTTCGTTTTCCGGGTTCTGGCAGTCCGCGCCCGCAACACCGGAACCAGCGAGAAAGAAGACGGCCAGGCCTACAACGGACCGAATCGCTGCTCCTGCTTTCAGCACGGCGTGCCCCCTGGGATGTGGTCAGGTGAGGGGACGCAGCTTACCGCCTACGTCGCGACGTGGATTGTGTGCTCTACGGTATCACAGGTGCGAGGCTGGGAGCCGGGAGCCTCGGCCGTGCCACCGTCCCCGGCGGCCGGGGACGGTGGGGACTCGGGATCTACGGGCTGGGGTAGGAGCAGCAGCCCTGCGTGGGGCAGAACAGGTTGCAGAAGCCGCCCGGGGCCGTGGTGCAGTCGCGGTCGCGCCGGCAGTACTCCTCGTTGACGCAGCCGATCTTCGGACAGATGGCGATCGCCTGCGGCGCCGGCGTGAACAGCTCGAGCTCCAGGGGGGCCTGGACCGCGCTCGTCATCGCGGGCGCCGGGGTCTGCGCCGGAGCAGGGGCCAGGTCGCCGGCGACGGCCGCGCCGGCACAGAGCGCCAGCCCGAGGACCATCAGGACGGAGTTGCGCAGAGTCTTCTTCACGAAACCACCTCCTTTTCGAACAGGGCCTCGAAGAGGAGACCCCTATTCAGAAGGTGCTTCGGATCCCGGTCCGCGGGGCATCCTGCTCCGCGGAGCCTGGCTGCGCCTGCGGGGCCGGGGCGGCGGCCAGCTCGAAGTAGAAGGTCGTCCCCTCTCCGTCCGCGGTCTCGAAACCGATCCTCCCCCCCATCCCCTCGACGATCGCCTTGCTGATCGCGAGGCCCAGCCCCGAGCCCTTCCTCGCGGCCGCTCCCCGAAAGGGCTCCCCGCGGGCGAACCTCTGGAAGATCCGGGGCCGCAGATCCTCGGGAATGCCGGGGCCGCGGTCCGCGATCTCCACGCGGATCGAGGGGCCGGTCCGCGCTCCGCTCACGCGCACGCGCTCCCCCGGCGGGGAGAACTTGATCGCGTTCGAGATCAGGTTGACGAGCACCTGGAGGAGCCGCTGCGGATCGGCGAGCCCCTGGACGGCCGGCGCAACGGCCAGCTCGATCATGACGCCCGCCTCGCGGGCCATTCCCTCGCAGAGGTCGCGGGCCTGCAGAAACAGCCGCTCGAAATCGATGGTCTCGAGCTCGAACAGGGTCTCTCCCGACTCGATCCGCTCCAGGTCGAGCAGGTCGTCCACCAGGAGGGACATCCTCTCGCAGTTGCGGCGGGCGATGTCCAGCAGCCGCTCCCGGTCGGATTCGGACACGGCGGAGGAGCCGGCGGTCACCAGCTTGAGCGTGCCCACGATCGACGTGAGCGGGCTTCGCAGCTCGTGGGCCGCCACCTGCACGAGTTGCTCCAGGGCCGTCTCATAGCGCCTGCGCTCGATCACGTCCCGCGACAGTGCCGCATTGAGCCGCGCGTAGACCAGGATCATGACGCTCAAGGTCCAGCCGGTCCCGGAGATCAGGCTCGCGGTTACCAGGGCCACGGTGGGGAAATCGCTCCCGAGGGGCTGGACCCTGTCTCCGAGCGCCACGTGGACCGAGCGGGCCAGGAACAAGGCTCCGAGGAGCCCGAGAGAGCCGAGAAGGAGAAGAGACGGCCTCCGGTCCTCGGGCACCCGGAGGCCGAGTCGCGCGGTCCAGACGGCCCGCACCAGGAAGCCGAGCGCCACGAGGCTCGTGGTGAGGATCCGCGCCCGCAGGCTGGGATGGACGTACTGGAAGAACAGCAGGCCGGCGGCCCACGTCCCGAGGGCGATCCACGGCCAGGAATCCCGCGGCCGGTGGTAAAGCTCGCAGATCCCCTCGGAGAGCCAGGCCACGCTCAGCACCACCAGCCCGTTGCCCACGATCACGGAAACGAAAGCGGGCACCACGCCCGGTGGGAGCCCTACCAGGGCGGCGCCCGGCATCATGGCCAGGTGAACCCGGGCGAGAGTGGCGAGGCCCGGAAACCGGGGATTGCCTCGCCAGACGAGGATCATGGCGATCGCCAGGACCGCGAAGACGACCGCATTGGCGAAGAGCAGCGTCCGGATGTCGATCAATCTCGAAGGCTCCAAATCTGAAGCCAACACTACCACCGGCGGCCGGTTTTATTTAGCGCGCGTCTCCGCCCTTCAGAAGCTCCGGGAGCTCCTTGCGCAGCTTGCTTACCTTGGGTGCTGCCGTGAACAGGATGTACGGCTGCATGGGGTGGCGCTCCGCGTAGCTCTGGTGGTACGCCTCGCCTTCATAGAAGGCTTCCAGGGGCGCGACCTCGGTGACGACCGGCGCGTCGTACGCCCCGGCCTCGTTGAGCTGCCGGATGTAGGCCTCGGCCACCCGCTTCTGCTCCTCGTCCCCATAGAAGATCGCCGAGCGGTACTGGCGCCCCTGGTCCGCGCCCTGGCGGTTCAACTGCGTGGGATCGTGGGCGACCGAGAAGAACACCTTGAGCAGCCGGCCGTAGCTCACCCGGGACGGGTCGAAGCGCACTTGGACGGCCTCCGCGTGATCGGTCCGCCCCGAGCACACCGACTCGTAGTCGGCCGTCTGGGCGGTGCCGCCCGAATATCCGGAGACGACCTCCAGCACGCCGTCGATCTCCTTGAGCACGGCCTCGACGCACCAGAAGCACCCCCCGGCCAGCACGGCGGTCTGCGTCCCCGTGCCCGGGGCGATATCGATCTTCGGGTCAGGAAACTCGTGCGGAGCGAGCTTGCGGCCCTTGGGGATCTCACAACTCAGGTCCATCGCTTCCTCCTCGCGGAAGCTCCGGGCCGCGGGGATGCGGACCGGAGGCCTCCATTGTACGGGCGCCGGAGGAAATCGGATGGGAGGAAAAAGTTGCCCCGCCCGCTCACGCCGCCTGCGCTTCGATCCGCCGTGCCGCCAAGGCCTCCGCCCGGTCCCTGATGCCTCGCATCATCTTCTGCTCCATAAGGAAGTGGATGGGATCGAAGACCAGGAAGCGGAACGGGTCCGCCTTGGGGCCGCTGCGCGAGCGCACGACAAAGCGCGTGGTCTCTTCGTCGACCGGATCGAGGAGAAGCGCCCAGGTGCCGTTCGGCGCGATGCCTTTCGTGACCACAAGGTCGTAGTCGTCCGGCGTGACGAGGATCATGCCCCTCCCCGGCTCGAGCCGCGCCACCCGGCTGCACCCCTTGCCGCGGTACCTCTCGCGGGGCGCCATCCAGACGGTGTCGCCGACCTCCCGGCTCTGGTGCTCGGGGAGGCTCCGGTCGGCGTTCCTGATGCGGGCTCCGAAGAGGTTTTCCAGCCAGGTATAGCTGTAGAACCCGCCGCGGTCCTGCCCGATCTGCACGATCCACGGCCAGACCTCCTCCACCGGCGCGTGGATCGTGACCGCCCGCGTCGCCATCGAGAACGGCGAGGGAGACAGCTCGTCCCCGGGCCAGAGCCGGTAGATCTCCTCGTCCGTCGCTCCCCAATTCAGAAACAGCGGCCGCAGGGCCAAGCCGAAGGTGGCCGCGGCAACCGCGCCGGATGCCGCTCCGATCGCTTTTTCGAATTTCCTTTCCATGGTGATCCCTCCGGAGCCGGATGAGCCTCCGGCTCCTCAAAAACATGACAGA
>DATEIO010000622.1:0-6248 GCA_035278895.1 Thermoanaerobaculia bacterium
TGGCGGTCCGCCGCCGGCTGAAGGCCGCGGTGCCGAGCGCGGCGGCGGCCGCGCCAACGCCCACGGCGCTCACCAGCGCCCCGTAGCCGCCCGCGTCGAGGCGGAGCACGTCCCGCGCGAACACCGGCATCATGGTGACGAAGGAAAAGCCGAACACGCCGAACACCGCGATCAGGATCACCAGCGCCCTCGGCCCCGCGTTGCCGAAGATGTAGCCGAATCCCTCCTTGAGCGCGGCGAGCGCCGGGCTCGGCGCCGGCCGCTCCATCGGCGCCACCCGCATGAGCGCGAGCCCGGCGACCACGAAGAGGTAGCTCGCCGCGTTGACGTAGAAGCAGACCGCCAGTCCCACGGTCGCGATCAGCGCCCCGGCGATGGACGGGCCGATGACCCGCGCCACGTTGAACGCGCTCGAGTTGAGCGCGATCGCGTTCATCAGGTCGGCCTTGCCCACGATCTCCGAGATCAGCGCCTGCCGGGTCGGCACCTCGAAGGCGGACAGGAGCCCGTAGAACACCGCGAGGCCCATGATCCAGTGCACCGTGATGAGCTTCGCCCCGGTCAGGATCGCGAGCGCCAGCGCCTCGGTCAGCATGAGGGCTTGGAGGATCAGCACCGTGCGCCGCTTGTTGACCCGGTCCGCCACCACCCCGCCGTACAAGGTCAGGAGCAGGATGGGCAGCGACCCGAGCGCCGTCACCAGCCCCACCGTGAAGGCGGAGTCGGTGAGCTGCAGCACCAGCCACGCCCGGGCCACGCTCTGAATCCAGGTGCCGCACTGGCTCAGGAACTGCCCGCCGAGGAAGAGCCGGAAGTTGCGGTGGCGGAGCGCGGGAGGCAGGGCGCGGAGGAGGGAGCGTCGGGACACGGGGGGAGGGTAAACGGGAGGGGAGCGTTGACGCAAAGGCGCAGGGGCGCAGGGGCGCAGGGGCGCAGGGCGCAGGGGCGCAGGGAAGCTGGCACTCAGCTCATCCCCGCGCCATCAATTGCGGCCCACCGAATTGCCGCTAGACTCAAAGGTGTCCGGATTGTCCTGCGACCCTGCGACCCTGCGCCCCTGCGCCCCATGCGCTTCACCACCTACTCCAAATACCACCCCGAGCTCGCCGACGCGGTCAACCTGCAGTCGCTGCTCGACCAGCTCAGTGACTTCCTGCTCCAGTCGGGGTTCGCGGGCGGGTCGCCCTCGTTCTGGCACGACGAGGGGAACGAGGGAGAGCGGTCGCTCGAGGCGCTGCGGCAGGCCATCCTGCAGGCGCTCATGGACTCGGGGCAGCTCACCCCCGACATGCTCAAGGTGCTCCGGGGCGACTCGACCGGCGACGCCGAGCGGGACCGGGAGCTGGAGCAGCAGCTGGGCGAGCTGCTCGACAAGATCGTCCAGCGCCTCATCGACGAGGGCTACCTCAACGTCGGCCAGACGCCCCAGATGCCGCAGGGCTATCAGAGCATGTTCGGCCCCGGCGGCCAGGCCCACTCGGCGGCGCAGCAGGTCCAGTTCAACCTGACCGAGAAGGGGATCGACTTCCTCGGCTACAAGACGCTGAAGAACCTGCTGGGGAGCGTCGGCAAGAGCAGCTTCGGGGCCCACGACACTCCCTACCTAGCCACCGGCGTCGAAGCCGAGGGGGTGAGCAAGCCTTACGAGTTCGGCGACGTGCTCAACCTCGACGTCCCGGCGACGCTCACCAACGCCATCGCCCGCGAGGGGCTCGGCGTGCCGATCAACATCGAGTACGGCGACCTGATGGTGAGCCAGAGCGAGTACCGCAGCTCCGCCGCCACGGTGCTGATGCTGGACTGCTCCCACTCGATGATTCTCTACGGCGAGGACCGCTTCACCCCGGCCAAGAAGGTGGCGCTCGCCCTCACCCACCTGATCCGTACCCAGTTCCCCGGCGACAGCCTCCGCGTCGTCCTCTTCCACGACTCGGCCGAGGAGATTCCGCTGAGCGCGCTGGCGACGGCGCAGGTGGGGCCCTACCACACCAACACCGCGGAAGGCCTCAAGCTCGCCCGGCGCATCCTGCTCGGCCAGAAGAAGGACATGCGCCAGATCATCATGATCACCGACGGCAAGCCCTCGGCGCTCACCATGCCCGACGGCCGGATCTACGTGAACTCGATGGGTCTGGACCCCCAGATCCTCCAGGCCACCTACCGCGAGGTCGCCAACTGCCGCCGCAGCGGGATCATGATCAACACCTTCATGCTGGCGAGGGATCGGAGTCTGGTGGACTTCGTCAAGCAGGTCGCGTCGATCTGCAAGGGGAAGGCGTATTTTACCAATACGATGACGCTGGGACAGTTCATTCTGATGGACTTCATGAAGCGGAAGACGAGGCGGGTGAGCTGAAGGGAAAGGCGAAGGGCGAAGGGCGAAGGGGGCGCGCGACAAACTCCTCGCGGCGCCCCCTTCGCCTTTCGCCTTTCGCCCTTCGCCCCCCTATCTCAGCCTTCCTCCCTCACGAACTGCACCTCCGCCTCGATCCTTACCCGATTCGCCACCAGCACGCCGCCGGTCTCGATCACCTGATTCCACTTGAGTCCCCAGTCCCGGCGGTCGATCTCGGTCCGGGCGCTGAAGCCGGCGCGCTCCTTGCCCCAGGGGTCCTTCCCCCGACCCTCGAAGGTGCAGTCGAGCGTCACCTCCATCGTGGTGCCGTGGATGGTGAGGTCGCCGGTGACCTTGAAGCGATCGCCTTCGCGCTCGAAGTCGCCGCTCAGCTTCCTGCTCTTGAAGGTGATCGTGGGCCAGCGGCCGGCGTCGAAGAAGTCGGGGCCCTGGAGGTGGGCGTCGCGGTCGGCCATGCCGGTGTCGATGCTCGCCACCTGCAGGGTCACCTCCACGCAGCATCCCTCGGGATGCTCCTCGTCGGCGGTGAGGCTGGCTTCGATCTCCTTGAACCGCCCCCGGACGGTCGTCATCATCATGTGCTTGACCGAGAACTCCACGCTCGAGTGGGCGGGATCGAGCCGCCAGGTGGAGGTGCCGGTCTGCGTCGCGCTGCTGGCCATGGGGCCGCCTTCCTGTAGAGGTCTGGCGGAAGGATGGGGGAAGGGGATGGGGGCGACGGTGAGCCCGGTCACGGGGTGACCGGGGAAAGGGGAAAGGGGAAGAAGCCAGAGTGTGAGCTTCTCGCGCGCTCCTTCCCCCTTCCCCTTTCCCCCTTCCCCACCGTTATAGTCCGACCATGCCCTGCCATCCGATGCGCCGCGTCGGGCCTGTCTTCGCGACAGTCCTGCTATCCTGCTGCGGCGGTGGCCATGACCCGGCCTACGCCGCCCCCCTCAACCCCAAGCAGGCCCCCCTCGTCACCGTCCGCCAGCTGCTCCAGGCCGACAGCCTGATCGGCCGGCGGGTGCGGGTGGTGGGCACCTGCGCCCTCGCCGGCGCCGGCCCTTCCACCGGCGCCTGGGTCCTCCAGGATGGCGGCTTCAGCATCGAGGTCCGCGGCCTCGTCCCCCAGTCCTGCTTCCACCGCGACGAGGAGGGCCAGCAGCTCTCGATCTTCGCCCAGGTCGAGCCGAAGGGGACGGGGAGTCGGGAGCGATTGTTGTTGAGGTTGCCGGAGTAGGGGCGGAGGGGCGGAGCGAAGGTGGCGTCCACCGCGTTGTTTGTCACCAAGTAAGCGAGGGATCTGCCAAGCCGAGTCGAAACTCGGCCGAGTAGATCCCCCACTTGCTTTGGGTAAGAGGTTATCGTCCGTTCGCCTGTCCGACCCTCCGACCCTCCGACCCTCCGTCCCTACTCCGCCGCCGTCCCCTCCTTCACCTGCTGCCCCCCCGTCACCCGCTTCACGATCCGGCCCTGCGGGATCTCGTCCGCCGCGTGGCCCATCTCGTTGATGATCGCCAGCTCGGTGATGGAGATCGTCGAGGGGTACTGCTGGTTGAACTCGTTCAGCGTCATCGCCCGCGGGATCTTGACCAGCTCGACCTTGTTCGGCTTCACGTTGAGCGCGGCCTGGTTTCTGAGCTGGCCGAAGGATCCGATCGCGTTCTTGATCGCGCTCTCATAGGCGCCGAACTGCTGGCCGCTGGAGTAGCCCAGGATGCCGAAGGTCTGCCCGCCGTAGGAGATGAACGAGACGATCCCGGCGATCGTCCCCTGCTCCGTCTGGGCCTGGAACAGGCTGGTCGCGGCCTCGTTGCCGTTGATGCTCTGGGTGGACCCGTCGCCGGCCTGGATCCCCTGCTGGCTCAGGAACTGGCTCGCGGCCTCGCGGGGCGTGGCCTTGCCCGCCGTGCCGAGCTGGATGATCGCGTCCTGCTTGGGGCTCTGGCCCAGGACCGCGGACGGCGTGTTCTGGGTCTGCCACCCCTCCGGGAAGGTCATCTGGAACCGCATGCCCGGATGGTAGAACGTCGTCCCCTCGAAGAAGCCCTGCTTCGGGTCGTTGCCGTAGATGAGCCCGTTGATGTGCTGCAGGAACACGTCCCGGTTGGTGATCGTGCCGTTGAGGCTGCGGGAGAGGGTGTCGAGCCGCTGCTGCGTCGCGGTCACCCGGTTGCCCGGATCGGGGTGGGTGGACATCCACTCGGGCACCCGGCCCCCGCCGGCCTGGCTGCTCACCCGCTCCAGCGTGACGAAGACGTTCGACATCTCGCGCACGTCGTAGTTCTGGTTGAGGGCGTAGCGGAACCCCAGCTCGTCGGCCTGGCTCTCCGCGGTCCGGCTGTACTTGAGGAAGAGGAGCTGGAGGCCCTGGCTGGCGACGCCGGCGAGCTGGGCGATCTGGGGCGAGAAGACGCTCCCCAGGCCGAGGCCGAGCTGGGCGAGCTGGGCCTTGCTGATCTGCTCCACCGAGTGGCGGTGGGTGACGTGGCCGATCTCGTGGCCCATGACCGTGGCCAGCTCGGCCTCGTCGTTGATGCTGGTGAGCAGGCCCCGGGTGACGTAGATGAACCCGCCAGGCAGCGCGAAGGCGTTCACCGAGGCGTCGTCCACCACGTGGAACTCCCAGGGCAGATTGGGCCGCTCCGACGCCTTGGCCATCTTCATCCCGATGCCCGACACGTAGCTCTCCAGGCCCGGGTTGTTCACGAACCCCATGGTCTGGGCGACTTCCTGGGCCGACTGCTTGCCCATCTCGATCTCCTGGCTCTCGGACACCAGGGCGATCTCGTTCTTGCCTGTGACGGGGTTCCTGGCGCAGGCGATGGCGACCGTGAGGGCGGTCCCGAGGAGAACGGTGCGGTGGCGGAGGCTCATAGACGGGTCCTTGCGTAGGCGTTGGCCCAACCGCGAACCCGTCGAAGCTAACTCGTTGTGGGGAAGGAGACTGTGATCCGGGTCCCCCTCCGGTGGGGGTCCCTGTCATGCTGCGGCGTGGGGTCAGTCCCCGTCCGCCGCCTTGTCGATCCCGGCCACCCGCCGCTTGCGCAGCTCCTGGCCCAGACGTCCGCGGAAGTACTCGATCGTCTTCTGGAGGCCTTCCTCCAGCTGAATCCGGGGCTCCCAGCCGCCCAGCCAGGCGCGGGCCCGGCTGATGTCGGGCTGGCGCTGCGTGGGGTCGTCCTGGGGCAGCGGCCGATACACCATCTTCACGTCTCCGCCCACGATCCGGGTCACCCGCTCGGCCAGCTCCTTGACGGTGAACTCGACCGGGTTGCCCAGGTTGACCGGCTCGTGCCGATTCTCGGCCGCCATCAGGCGGATCAGGCCCTCGACCAGGTCGTCCACGTAGCAGAAGCTGCGGGTCTGCTCCCCGGTGCCGTACAGGGTCAGCTCCTGCCCCCGGAGCGCCTGGACGATGAAGTTGGACACCACCCGCCCGTCGCCTTCCTGCATCCGGGTCCCGTAGGTGTTGAAGATCCGGGCGATCCGGATGTCCACCTTGTCCTGCCGGTGGTAGTCCATCATCAGCGTCTCGGCGACCCGCTTGCCCTCGTCGTAGCAGGAGCGGGGGCCGATCGGGTTCACGTTGCCCCAGTAGCTCTCGGTCTGCGGGTGGACCGTCGGGTCGCCGTAGACCTCGCTGGTGGACGCCTGCAGCACCCGGGCGCGCACCCGCTTGGCCAGCACCAGCATGTTGATGGTGCCCATCACGTTGGACTTGACGGTCTTGACCGGGTTGTACTGGTAGTGCACCGGCGAGGCGGGACAGGCCAGGTTGTAGATCTGGTCCACGTCGAGGAAGAGCGGCTCGGTCACGTCGTGCCGCATGATCTCGAAGTGGGGATGATCGAGCAGGTGCTCGACGTTCTCCTTGCGCCCGGTGAAGAAGTTGTCCAGGCAGACGACG
>DATEIO010000623.1:0-3986 GCA_035278895.1 Thermoanaerobaculia bacterium
CGGCAGCTCGATAATCACATCCCGCGGCCGCACCATCCCCAAATCCTCCCGCGCTCTCCGCTCCAGGGTTCCGGGGTCGTTCTTCAGGCGGTCGATGCGGGCGCGGAGCTTGTCGCTTCGCGCCTGGGTTTCTTCGATGCGCTTTTCGAGGAGGTGCTCCCGCTCGCGGGCGGCGGAGAGGTCGCGGTAGCTCTTCAGGCCCGCGATCACGAGGAGCACCATGAACAGGACGACGGCCGCGCCCAGGACCGGGCGGAACGAGTCGGTACGGGCGGCGGGCGCGTCGGGCTTCGTCACCGGGTCCAACGGGGGAAGGCGGCGGCACCCGGGTAGGTGGCGACTCCCTCCAGCTCCTCTTCGATGCGCAGGAGACGGTTGTACTTGGCGACCCGGTCGCTGCGGCACGGGGCCCCAGTCTTGATCTGGCCGGCCCTCGTTGCGACCGCCAGGTCCGCGATGGTCGTGTCCTCGGTCTCACCGGAGCGGTGGGAGAGGATGTTGGCGTAGGCGTTCGTCTTGGCCATCTCGACGGCTTCGAGCGTTTCGGTCAGCGTTCCAATCTGATTGACCTTGACGAGCAAAGCGTTTCCGAGGCCGTCGGCGATCCCTTTCTTCAGGATCTCCGGGTTGGTCACGAAGAGGTCGTCTCCCACGAGCTGCACGCGGGAGCCGAGCTCGGCGGTGAGCTCTTTCCAGCCGGCGTGATCGTTTTCGGCCAGGCCGTCTTCGATCGAGACGAGCGGGTAGGCGTCGATCCATTCGCGGTAGAGGGCGATCAGGTCGGCGCTTGTGAGCCCGGTCTTGCCTTCGCCCGCGAGCGCGTAGCGCGCCTTGCCGCCCTTGCCTTCCACGAACTCGGAGGCGGCGACGTCCAGCGCGAGCGCCACGTGCTTGCCCGGGGTGTAGCCGGCCTTTTCGATGGCCCGCATCAGAAGGTCGAGGGCGTCGCGGTTGCTTTTCAAGTTCGGCGCGAAGCCGCCCTCGTCTCCCACGGCGGTCACGAGGCCGTCTTTCTTGAGGATGTCTTTCAGCGTGTGGTAGATCTCGACCCCGGCGCGGAGGGCTTCGGCGAAGCGGTCGAAGCCGATGGGGACGATCATGAACTCCTGGATGTCGACCGAGTTGTCGGCGTGGGCGCCGCCGTTCAAAACGTTCAGAAGCGGCACGGGGAGCACGGTGGCCGCGGGGCCGCCGACGTAGGCGTAGAGAGGGAGCCCGCTCGCTTCGGCGGCGGCGCGGGCGACAGCCAGGGAAACGCCCAGCAGGGCGTTGGCGCCGAGCCGGCTCTTGCCGGAGGTGCCGTCCAGCTCGATCAGCGCACGGTCGATGCGGGCCTGGTCGCGGGCGTCCATGCCGCGCAGGCGCGGCGCGATCTCATCGAGGACGTTGGCGACGGCCTTGGTGACGCCCTTGCCGCGGTAGCGCTTGCCGCCGTCCCGCAGCTCCAGAGCCTCCCGGCTTCCGGTGGACGCACCGGAGGGAACCGCCGCCCGTCCGCCCACGCCACCGTCCAGGACGCAGTCCACCTCTAATGTCGGGTTGCCGCGCGAGTCCAAAATCTCGCGGGCAACGATCTCTTCGATACAGAACATTGACCCTCCTGTAAGGCGACGAAACCGCTAGACTACGCCCAAGAGATTACCGCAAAACCCCGTTCTCTCCAGCATTTTCGAGCCTGATGCCTACAAATCCGGAACCTTCGCTCCTCCTGGACCCGGAAGACGTGCGCCGTCTGCGTGAGCAGGGGGAGCGCGTGATCGTGCTGGACGTCCGTGGAAGCGTGGCCTTCGCGCGGTCTTCAGAGAGGGTGGAAGGGGACGTCCGGGTGACGGGCAGGGACCCGATGGACTGGGCGGGAGAGCTGCCGCGGGACGCGTGGCTCGTGGCGTGGTGCACGTGACTGAACGACGGTCTGGCCGCCCGGGTGGCGGAACGGTTGCGGGCGGTGGGGTTTTCGCGGGCGTATGGGATTCGCGGGGGGCTCCCGGGGTGCAGGGCGGCGGGGTTCGAGATCCTGAAGCGGCCGGCGCCATCCGCCCGGCGATAAATCGCCGGGCTACAAGGGCAGCGCCCCCTGAAGGGGACTTCAAACGCGCGCTGCTTGAAGCCGGATTCATCCGGCGCTGCCCTTGTAGCCCGGGCATTCATGCCCGGGCCCGGGACCCCATGCTAGACTCCCGCCGCCCTATGGAACCGCTCCCCACCCCCCACCCCCTTCGTCTCCACGTCGGCTGCGGACGCGCCCGCATGGAGGGCTGGGTGAACCTCGACGTCCAGGCCCTGCCGGGGGTGGACGTGGTGGCGGATGTGACGAAGGGGCTCGATTTTCCGGAGGGGCAGGCCGAGGCGGTGTTCGCGGAGCACTTCCTGGAGCACCTGCCGATCGCGGACGCTCTGGCGTTCCTCCGCGAATCCCACCGGGTGCTCGCTCCGGGGTGCTGGGTGCGGCTTTCGACCCCCAATCTGGACTGGGTCTGGGCCACACACTACAAGCTGGAGGACGAGCCGGCGGGGAAGCGGAGCGCGGCGATCGCTTTGAACCGGGCGTTCCATGGGTGGCGCCACCAGTTCCTCTGGAACCGGGAGATGCTGGAGGAGGCGCTGTTTGCGAGCGGCTTCGACCAGGTCCGCTGGTGCCGCTATGGCGAGAGCGAGCTGCCGCTCTTCCGGGGAATCGAGAAGCATGAGACATACGCCGACGCTCCGGGGCTCGCGCACGTGCTGATTGTCGAGGCCCGGAAGGGAGCGCCCCAGCCGGAGCGGCTGGCGGCGCTTCAGGAGACCGTCTTCCGGGATTTCCTGGTGCACATGGCGGACTGAGCAGTCCCGTGCCGACGAGCCGCCAAGCCTCGCCCTCTCCCCTTCTCCTCCGTGCTCTCGCGGTTCTGACCTCGGGCTCTCTCGCCCTGGCGCTGTTTTGTGCCTGGGGATGGTACCGGGCCCGGCAGGAGCGGACCTCGATCGACGCGCTGTCGCCGGAGGACCGGCAGGCGCTGGCCGAAGAGATGCTCGTGGCGAGCCCGGGCGCCTTCATCCCCGCCCTGTTCGAGCCCGCCGTGGGATACACGCTGAAGCCCGGCCAACGAATCACGGAGTGGGACAGCGAGGTCGCCGCCAACGAGATCGGCTACCGCATGGGGCGGCTCGGGCGGGGCGGAAGAGAGGGTTTCCGGGTCGTCTTCCTGGGCGATTCCTGGACCTTCGGCATGGGGATTTCGGAGGAGGAGAGCTTCCCTCGGCAGTTCGAAGCGCTCGCCAACCGGCTCGGCGCCGCCAATGGCCGGGTCGTCGCCTTCAATCTGGGGCTTCCGGGATACAACGTCGGAAACGAGGTGGCGGCCCTGGAGTTCTTCTACGACCGCCTGCGGCCGGATGCGGTCGTGCTCTGCCCGACGCCCAACGACGCCGAGAGCACGGCCAACGTCCTGCCCAACGGCTCGCTCACCCGCTCCGGGGTGGAGCGGGACCGCTACGGGGACCCGTCCCTCGTTTTCCCGCTGCGCGGGGCCGACTCGTTCAGGCTCCGCAGCCGCTGGCGCCAGACCTTCGACGAGGTCCGGCGGCTGGAGGAGCGCCTGGAGAAGCGCGGGGTGCCGCTCCTCGTCGACTTCACCGCAACGTGGGACGAGCCCCTGGCGCACGAGCTGATGCGCGGCTCGAGGTTGAAGGCCCCCTATCTCGTCACCCCTCCAGCACTCACCGAGGGGCGCTTCCGCAACCCTCCTCCCTGGCGGCACGGCACCGCGGAGGCGAACCGGCTCTACGCCCACATGGTCTACCGGGGATTGGCCGATCTGTTGGGGTGGCCCCCGCCTCCCCCTGTGGAAGAGAAACGGGCCGAGGTGCCGCTCTACCGCCGGCCGCCCGCGGAGGGGCCGGAGCTGCGCGAGCTCCGGGAGCAGGAGAGCCGCCGCATCCCGGAGCGGTATGAGCCGGGGCCCGCGGCGCAGGTCCAGTGCGTGGGCGCGATGAACTGCGCGACCGGC
>DATEIO010000624.1:0-3815 GCA_035278895.1 Thermoanaerobaculia bacterium
GTTCTTTCAAATTTGATTTTTCCGGTGACTGTGGCGAGGGGGAAACACCCGTTCCCATTCCGAACACGGCAGTTAAGCCCCTCAGCGCCGATGGTACTGCACGCGTTGGTGTGTGGGAGAGTAGGTCGTTGCCGGGAAGTATTCTTAAAAGCCCCTGCCTAATCAGCAGGGGCTGTCGTTTTTTGCGCCAATCTCCAATCCAGTTTAAAATTCGTGGAACGCTTTCCGGATTCGGAGGTCCTTTCATGAAGCCTCTTCGCCTCCTCCCCGCCCTTCTCGTTCCGCTCTCTCTCTTCGCCCAGGGGACGCCTCCCGATCTCCAGCCCTTCAACGAGGCGATCGACGTCAAGGTCGTCAACGTCGAGGTGTACGTGACCGACCGGGAGGGCCGGCGCGTTCAGGGGCTGGGGCGCGAGGATTTCGAGCTCTACGAGGACGGCAAGCGGGTGGAGATCGTGAACTTCGCCGAGGTGAGCGAGCGGACCGAGAGCGTGCCCGCTCCGGCTCCGGCCCCGGCGCCCGAGGCGGCTCCGGAAGCGGCTCCCCCGCCCCCGCCCCTGGAGCGCGACCGGCTCCATCTGCTCGTCTACGTCGACAACTTCAACCTGACCCCCTTCACCCGCAACCGGGTGTTGAAGCAGCTCCGGACCTTCCTCGAAGAGACGGTGCAGCCGGACGACCGGGTGATGCTGGTCACCCACGACGAGGGACTGACCGTCCGCGTGCCGTTTTCTGCGGGGAAGAACGCGCTGCTCGCCGAGCTTCCGAAGCTCGAGAAGCTCGCGGCGCGGGGAGCCCTGAATGACCTTCACTCCCGGCAGGTGCGGTCGTTCATCCAGGAGACCGGCTGCGACGATGAGCTGAAGAGAGAGATGGTGCTCAACGCGGCGAAGAGCTACGCGCAGACGTCCTACAACAACGTGGCCGTGAGTCTGAACGCCCTCCAGGGCCTGATCGAATCCCTCTCCGGGATCGAAGGGCGCAAGGCGGTCCTCTACGTCAGCAACGGCCTCTCGTTCCGTCCCGGGGAGGACGTCTTCATGCTGGTGGACGCCATCTGCGGCCAGCAGCCCTCGTTCAGCCTCGACGACGTCTCGGCGCACCTCCGGCAGTTGACGTCCAAGGCGAATGCGGTCCGCGCGACGTTCTACACCCTGGAGGCGGCAGGCCTGCGGAATTCGACCTCCGCTTCGGCCGAGACCCAGTTCAACTCGTTTACACCCGAGATGGACTTCATGAAGAATTCCGATCTCCAGGACGTGATCTATAACCTGGCGAGCGAAACCGGAGGGCGCGCGGTGCTGAACGCCACCTCGATCGCGCCGGACCTCGCGAAGATCGCCTCGGACCTCCGCAGCTACTACTCGCTGGGCTATTCGCCCGTCCACAAGAAGGATGGGCAGACGCACCAGCTCAAGGTCAAGGTCAGGCGGGAGGGGGTGCAGGTCCACCACCGCACCACCTACCGCGACAGCTCCCGCGAGGAGGTCCTGGCCTCCCGGGTGCAGACCGTGCTGCTCCACGGATTCGTGGACAATCCGATGGAGGCGAAGCTCGAATTCGTCTCTTCGGAACCCGAAAAGAAGGGACGCCACCTCGTGACCCTGCGGCTGCGGATTCCGTTTTCGAAGCTCGTGCTCCTGTCGCAGGAGGGCGTCTGGGGTGGCAAGCTGACGCTCTGGGTGGGGACCCGGGACACCGAGGGCCGGATGGCGCCGGTGCGGTCGGTCGAGATCCCGATCCGGGTCCCGGCGCCCAACGGGACCGGGGCGCTCTCCGGAGCTTTCGTCTACGATATCCGCATGACGATGGCCGGCAAGGGCGAGCAGACGGTGGCGGTAGGGGTCCGGGACGATCTCGGCCAGACGGCCTCTTTTCTTTCGAAGGCTCTCCAGGTGGAGAAGCGCGGCGTGACCGACGTCGCGCGGCCGGAGCCGGGGCGGTAGACCGCGGGTGCGCCGCGCCCTCGCCGTTCTCCTGGTCCTCGGGGCCGCAGCCGCCGGGCTCGCCGGATGGCTGCGGCGGCCCGAGGCTTCCCCTGGGCGCCGGGCTCCCCTGATCGTGATCGGAATCGACGGTGGCGAGTGGAAGGTGATCCACCGCCTCTGGACGGAGGGCAAGCTCCCCAATCTCAAAGCCCTGGCGGACCGCGGCACCGCGGCGTCGCTGCGCACGGCCTACAACTCCTCTCCCGTGATCTGGACGACGATCGCGACGGGCGTGACCCCGCCGGTGCACGGCATCACGGATTTCGTGGTGGCGACGCCTCAGGGGGACGTGCCGATCTCGTCCGAGGTGCGCAAGGTGCCGGCGCTCTGGAACATGCTGTCGCGGGCCGGCCGCCGGGTGGCCGTGCTTGGCTGGTGGGGCTCCTGGCCGTCCGAGGAGGTCAACGGAATCGTGGTGAGCGACCGCGCTCTCCTCGACCTGCCGGACCGCGTCTCGCCCACGGCGTACCTCCCGACATTCTTCTCCGACCTCCGGGCGGCGGACGCCGATCCGGGCCTGTTCCACGAGGACGAGCCGGAGCGGCGGGACCGGGTGGTGGCCCGCACCGCGGAGAAGCTCGCGCAGGAGGGGTTCGACCTGGTCCTGGTCTATTTCCGCAGCCCGGACATCGTCAGCCACAACCACTGGAAGGGGTTCGAGCCGGAGCGCTTCCCAGGGTCCCCGGAGCTCGACGCTTCCCAAGGCGAGGTCCCGCGGATCTACGAGGCGGTCGACCGGGAGATCGGGCGGATCGTCGCGGCGGCCCCGCCGGACGCCAACGTCCTGGTCCTCTCGGACCATGGCTTTCACGCAGCGCAGGGCGAGGAGATCAAGGTCTTCTTCGACATGGACGCCCTGCTCGCGCGCCTGGGCTACAGAAGCCGGGTCTACACCTACGCCACACCGGCGTTCCGCCCCGCCAAGGTCCTGCGCTTCACACAGCCCGATGGGAACCTGCGCCGGCAATTGGAGGCCGATCTGGCCGCGGTGACGAACGAGCGCGGCGAGCCGGTCCTGGCGGTCCGCGACGTGCGTCCGAAGCGAGGAGAGGACGGCGATCTCGTGGCCGTGGTCCAGCTCGAGAAGGTGACGAAGACCCTGCTCGTGAGGGGCCGGCCGTTCGGCGGCGTGGTCCAGAGCATCAGCCGGATCTCGGGCACCCACACCCGCACGACCCACGGCATCTTCCTCGCGGCCGGCCCTGACATCCAGAAAGGCGCGGCCCTCGAAGGCATCCACATCCACGATATCGCCCCGACGATCCTCTACGGCCTGGGCCTTCCCGTGGCGGAGGACTTCGCGGGCCAGCCCCGGACGGACCTGTTCAGCGAGGCGTTCCGGAGCTCCCACCCCGTGCGGACCGTCCGCACCTGGGGCGTGCGCGAGGAGGGCGGGAAGGCGCGCTCGTCCGAGGCGGACGAGGATCTCCTGAACGAGCTGCGGTCCCTCGGTTACATCAACTAGCGCCTTCCTGGCATCCCCCTTGCGGCGTGCCTCTGGCGAAAGGAGGCGCGATGGGCGAGAAAAACACCAAGTTGACACTGTGGAGGGACACGCGGGACGTGCCGGCCCATCCGGCGCTCGAAGGAGACGTGCGGGTGGACGTGGCGATCGTGGGCGCCGGGATCACGGGGCTGACGGCGGCCCGGCAGCTCGTGCGGGAGGGGAAGACCGTGGCGGTCCTGGACCAGGACCGGGTCGGCTGCGGGACCACCGGCGGGACCTCCGCCCACGTGACCCAGGTGCCGGACCGCCGCTACCGGGACCTGACCTCGAAGTTCGGCAAGGACGACATGCGGACCGTCGTGGACTCGACCCGGGTGGCG
>DATEIO010000625.1:0-3752 GCA_035278895.1 Thermoanaerobaculia bacterium
GGTGACCAGCTCACCTACGACCTTTCCTTCCGCCCCACGGGCAAGGACGGCGGCGTTCAGGGTGAGTGGATGACGGTCGCCAAAGACCTGACGCAGGACTACTACAGCTTCGACGCCACGGCCCTGCCGGACGGCGTCTACCGCTTCCGCCTGACCGCCTCCGACCGGCCGTCCAACGAGCCCGGGAGCGAGCTGGCCGCCGAGCGGGTGAGCGATCCCGTGGTAATCGACCACGCTCCGCCGGCCCTTGCGAAGACCGAGGTGGAGAAGGCGGCGGGTGGCACCAACGGACACTCCGGGCGGACGCTGCGCGTCACCGTGCGGGACGATGCGAGCCCGCTCTCCGAAGCGGTGTACAGTGTCAACGCGGCGGAGTGGAAACCGGTCGTGCCCGCCGACGGGTTGATCGACGGCCGGACCGAGACGCTCTTGATTGAAGCCGGCGAGCCGGGGAGCCTGGTGCTGCTCAGGGTGACCGATGCCGCCCACAACGTGATCACCTTCAACCTCACCCAGGACCGATGAACAAACGGATCGCCGTCTACCCCGGGTCGTTCGACCCCATCCACAACGGCCATTTGGACATCATCGAGCGTTGCCGCCCGATGTTCGACGAGGTCGTCGTGGCCGTCTTGAAGAACGAAGAGAAAAAGCCGCTCTTCACCGTCGAAGAGCGGATCGAGGCGATCCGCGGGCTGGTGGGCGACACCTGCCGGGTCGAGAGCTTCTCGGGCCTCCTCGTCCACTTCATGGACCGGGTCGGGGCGAACGTCGTCGTGCGCGGCCTGCGCGCCGTCTCCGACTTCGAATACGAGCTGCAGATGGCGCTCATGAACCGGCGCCTGAACGGGCGGGTCGAGACCGTGTTTCTGATGCCCAAAGAGGACTACATCTACCTTTCGAGCCGGCTGGTCAAGGAGGTTTTCGCCCTGGGCGGCAACCTCCACGGCCTCGTGCCCGAGCCCGTTCTCGCCCGGCTCGAACAGCGGCTGAGGCCCGCGGTCCGGGAATGAGCCTCGACCTCTTCCTCCTCCGCCTCCCCAAGGTCGAGCTCCACGTCCACCTGGAGGGCGCCATGCGCCCCGCCGTGCTCATGGAGCTCGCCCGCCGCAATAACATCGAGCTGCCGGGCAAAGACGCCGCGGGCCTCAAACGCTGGTTCCGCTTCCGCGACTTCGACCACTTCGTCGAGGTCTACCTGACCTGCTCCCGGGCCTTGCGGAACCCCGAGGACTTCGAGCTTCTCGTGCTCGACTTCATGACCGAGCAGGCGTACCAGAACATCACCCACACCGAGGCCCACTTCACGATCTCGACGCACCTGACGAACGGCGCCAACGGCGGCGAGGTGCTGGACGCGGTCGCCGGGGCCATCGCGGAAGGGGAGAAGCGCTACGGGGTCACCCTCCAACTGATTCCGGACATCGTGAGAAACGTCGGCCCGGCTCTCGCGGACCGCACCCTGGAATGGGCCCTGGCCGGCCGGGACCGCGGGATCGTCGCGGCCCTGGGGCTTTCCGGAAGCGAGTCGCGCTTCGGCAACGAGCCCTTCCGGGAGCACTTCGAGACCGCGAAGCGCGAGGGGCTCCACCGGGTCGCCCACGCCGGCGAGCACGCGGGCCCCGAGTCCATCCGCTCCGTGCTCACTCTCTGCTCGGCCGAGCGGATCGGCCACGGCGTGCGTGCGGTCGAAGATCCCTCCCTCGTCGAAGAGCTGCGGGCCGCCCAGATCCCGCTCGAAGTCTGCCCGACCTCCAATCTCTGCCTCGGGGTCTTCCCCGATTTGAAGAGCCACTCCTTCGACCGCCTCTACCGGTCCGGAGTCCCCCTCTCCGTCAACTCGGACGATCCGTCCTTCTTCAACACGAATCTGACCCGCGAGTACCTCCTCCTGCACCAGACCTTCGGCTACACCCCAGCCGAGCTGGCCGGCCTGGTCCTCGGGGCCCTGCGCCAGTCCTTCCTCCCGGAAGACCGCCGCGCCGCTTTAGAAGAGAGCTTCCACCGCCAGCTCGAGACCCTGGGCCGCGAGCTCTTCGGAGCGCCCGTCGAGGCGCCGGTGAGTTAGATCTCGTCGCCCAGGAGCCAGACCTCCGCCCCGAGCGTCCGGGCGAGATGGAGGAGATGCGAGATCCGCCGCAGGATGTCCTGGAGCCCCCTCCAGCCGAAGTCTTCCCCTAGCCGGAGATCCCCAAGCCCCTCAAGCCCCACATGATCTGGGGGTTTCGGGCCCTCCTGCCGCTCCGCCCGCCCCTCCAGCTCCTCCGCCTCCGCCGCGAGAGCCCCCCGGACCTCCTCATCCACAAACGTCTCGTCCGCGGGATCGACCCCCCGGAAGCTCCGGAGGACGGGAAAGCCGTCCAGGGAGGCAAAGTAGTCGAGCAGCTCCTCGTCGAGGATGGCGTAGGACTCGGGGAGGAGGTTGCCGTCGGTGTCGGCGAGGTGAAGGGTCAGGGCCATGGGGAGATGCTAAGGCCTGTGAGCCCCCGGAACCAGTCACCGAAGTGCCTATTTGGACACTATTTGCGATAGCATCCGCGCCGAGGACCTGTTACTGCGCTATGAGCTTGAATTCCGACGATACGGATCTCCTAATCGAGGAAATGCGCTCCGGGAACCGGGAGGAGGGTGCGCGCAAGCTATTCGAGAAATACCGAAGCAATGTCGAAGGCTATTTCACGGGCAAGGGGGTTCCCCGGGAAGAAGCTCGCGAGCTCACACAAGATGTCTTTTTCAGGGTCTTTAAGAGCATTGATAGCCTTCGAGGGGCGTCGGAGTTCAAGGCATGGCTATTTCAAATTGCTCAAAATGCGTTCAAGAACTGGCTTCGGAGCAAGAAAGCGGAGAAGAGGAACGCCTCCGTGCAGTCTCTCGATTCGCCTCCCGGAGACGAAGGGGCCCTCCTGGACCCCCCTGCCCCTTCTGAGGATACGGATTCGTTGGAGATTCTGATCACGCAGGAGCTACGCGAGGAGCTCCTGCGAGCTTTGGATGAACTCCCGGAGAGGATGCGACGATGCTGCTGGATGCGGTACGTACAAGGCATGAAGTACCAGGAGATCGCGGACGAGCTGAAGATCTCGATCGAGACGGTCAAGGCTCATCTGTTCCAGGGGAGAAAACGGCTTCTGGCGGCTTTGCGGGGCCAAGGACCGAAGCGCTAGACTCGGATAGGCGCGGAGCGGATCGTGACGTACGACAAAGACGACTTGGACGACATGCTCGAGTTCCTCTCGCGAGGAGGGGACCCCGAGGAAGCTCCTGAAGGGCATCTCTCCGTCCAGGAGTTGACCTCCTATGGGGACGGTGAGATGTCTCCCGAGGAAGCCCGCCGGATCGAGGAGCACCTCGCGGCCTGCCCGGAGTGCTCGAATCTGAGAGCAGGTCTGGCAGGTTTTTTCGCTCCTCCTCCTTCCCCTCCCGAGAGAGTCGCCGAATTCGAAGCCGCCGCCGACTGGAGAAAGCTGCGATCCCGACTGGACGAGGATGGATGGTTCGATCGAGGCCGGCGCCTCCACCGAAGGCAGAGGTTGGCAATTGCTGCTGTTTTCCTCCTCGCGTTGGTGGGCCTCTACTTCTACGGATTCCACGTTCCCTCGCAGAAATATCAGACTCTTCCCCCCTTGGATATGGAGCGCGGGAGCGGCAGCCGTCCTGTCGAGGAGGTGCGGCTCCCGACCAACCTCCTTATCAAGCCGCCCTTGCGGGAATCGCTGCCGGAATACAAGGCCAGGTTCCTGGACGAAAACGGC
>DATEIO010000626.1:0-2761 GCA_035278895.1 Thermoanaerobaculia bacterium
GCGGATTACCTCAGATGCTACCGGACGGGACGCCGGCGGCACGGTTCGCTGGCGATCCTCTACTTCGTTCCGAATCAACTCGGGCATCCGCGGCTCGGCATCACCGCCAGCCGGAAGGTCGGCAAGGCGGTGGTGCGCCACAGACTGAAGCGCAGGATCAAAGAGATCTACCGGCGATGGAAGGACCGTGGCCAGCTCCCCGCCCTGGATCTGATCATCCACCTCAAACCGGAGGCCGGCAGCTCGGATTTCCCGGCGCTCCGGTCGGAGCTTTTGCGCTTGCTCTCGGGAGTCCGGGAACGGCGGGAGCGAGCGGGATGACGCGCCTCATGGTGGCGCTCCTCGGCGTCTACAAGCGCCGGATCTCGCCTCTCCTCCCCAGCGCCTGCCGCTTCTCCCCCACCTGCTCGGAGTACGCCCGTCTGGCCCTTTTGAAGCACGGCTTCTGGCGCGGGAGCTTTATGGCCGCCGGGCGCCTTCTGCGCTGCCAACCTTTTCATCCGGGCGGGATCGACCTCCCCTAGCCATCCCCGAAAAAACCAGGATCAAGACCCCAAGAGAGGATTCGAAGCTCCGTGGACAATCGCCGTCTGTTCCTCGCCTTCCTGCTGTCCATGATCGTGATCTTCGGCTGGTACACCCTGTTCCCGCCGAAGAAGCCGGCGCCGGTTCCGGAGGCGGCCCGGCAGGAGGGGGCCGCCCCGCCGGCCACAGCTGCACCCCGGAGCGCCACCCCCTCCGCTCCGGCGCCGCCCTCAACCCCGACCGCGCCCCGGGAGGCCGTCGAAGCCGCCAGGGAGGAGCGGGTCGTCCTCGAAGGAGGAGGCCAGCGGGCCGTCTTCACCAACCGGGGCGCGCAGCTCCTCTCCTTCGAGGTGCGCGACAAGGTGGCCGAGGCCGAGGCAGGCCACGCGCTCGACCTCGTCCGCGCCCGCAAAGAGGGGCCCTGGCCGTACGGCCTGACGACCGCGCGCTTCGAGCCTCATCCGCTGAACCGGGCCCTGTTCGTCTTTGAGAAAGGAGCCGGCGGCCGGGCCGTCGTCTTCCGCTACAGCGGTCCCGCGGGGGAGGCCCGGAAGACCTTCCGGCTGAACGAGCAGGGGTTGCTCGAGGTGGACGTCCAGGTCTCCGGCCCCGAGCGCTGGGGCCTCCGGATCGGCCCCGGCATCCGCAACCCCACGGAGGAGGAGCTCAAGAGCCGCTACGAGCGGCGCGCCGGCGTCTACCTGGCCGGCGGCGATGTGAAGATGCTCGACGCCCTGAAGGCGCAGGAGACCGTCGAGGTCCCTGGCCGCGGCCTCTCCTGGGCCGCCGTGGAGGACACCTACTTCCTCTCCGCCCAGATCCCCCGCGAGGGGCTCGACCGCGCCGTATTCCGCCCGGTCCTCGTCCAGCCAGCGGCCGACGGCGCGAGCTTCGTGCCCATGCCGGCCAAGGACGACCTGACCGACGAGCAGAAGAAGATGACGCGGGAGTACGAGCTGGTGCTGCAGCCGGAAGGCGATCGCCTGTCGCTCGTCTCCTACTGGGGCTCCAAGCAGTACGAGCGTTTGGCGAAGCTTCCCTACCACCTGGAGCGGACCGTGGACTTCGGCACCTTCGGAGTCCTGGCCCGCCCGCTGCTCGTCGCCCTCCACTGGATTCACGACCACGTGGTGGCCAACTACGGCTGGGCCATCATCCTGCTGACGATCGTGATCAAGATCCTGCTCCTGCCGCTCACCCACAAGAGCATGATGTCGATGCGCAAGATGCAGGAGCTCAACCCCAAGGTGCAGAGGATCCGCGACAAGTACCGGACCAAGCTGCGGGACAAGCAGGGGCGGCCGAACCTCGAAGTGCAGCAGCAGATGAACCAGGAGATGATGGGACTCTACAAGGAGCACGGGGTGAACCCGGCGGGAGGGTGCCTCCCGATGCTGCTCCAGATGCCCATCCTCTTCGCCTTCTACCGGCTGCTCTCGGCGGCGGCCGAGCTGCGCGGAGCGCCGTGGATGCTGTGGATCCGGGACCTGGCGATCCACGATCCCTACTACGTGCTGCCCATCGTCATGGGAGCCACCCAGTTCCTCCAGGTGCGCATGGCGCCGCCCGCGGGCGACCCCATGCAGCGGCGCATCTTCCAGATGATGCCGATCTTCATGACGTTCCTGTTCCTGGGCGTCCCGAGCGGCCTTGTTCTCTACTGGCTGACGAACAACGTCTTGACCATCGTGCAACAGGGGGTTTACAACCGTCTCTGGCCGAAGGAGCAGAAGTAACGGCCGCGGAGCCTCCAAAGAGAGCCCATTCCTATGGATGACATGAACGAACCCAAGAGACGGTATTTCTCCGGCGACAGCCTGCAGCAGGCGCTGGTCCAGGCCGCCAACTATTTCAACCTCACGCCCGAAGAGATCGCCTACAAGAGCCTCGAGAAGAAGCACGGCTTCCTCAAAACCCGGCGCAAGGTGGTGATCGAGGTCAATCCGGACGCTCCCCGGCGGGAAGCTCCCGCGCCGCTTCCCCCGGCTGCCCGGACTACGCCCCCGCCGCCGCCCGCCGATCTGCTCTCCCGGGAGCCCCGTCCCGCGCCGTCCCCGTCCGCCGCTCCCGCCGCTCCGCCGCGCGCGGCCGAGCCGGAGAGACCCCGCGAGCGCCGCTCCCGGGACGATGACGATCGCCCACGCCGCCGCCACCGCGACCGCGATGGACGGGGCGACCGGCGTCCCCCGCGCCGCGACCGTCCAGAGCGTGCCGACCGGCCGGTCGGTGTCTACGT
>DATEIO010000627.1:0-4972 GCA_035278895.1 Thermoanaerobaculia bacterium
GCGGCCGCCCCGGCCGGGCCGCCGCCCGCGACCACGACCGGGTACTCCGTCGACGCCGTCACCTCTTCGGGTGGCGCACCGGGAGCGGAGCGCGCCTGCGCTCCTCGTCCGAATCCCAACCCGCCTCGGCCACGGCGCGCCGCCGCAACTGCTCGGCTGGCGGCAACGCGAGAGCCCCCTCCGTGACCAACAGCTCCGCCGCGGGGGCTGCTGCCGGCGCCGGTGGCTCCGGGATCTCCGGCCCGAAGGACGCAACCCTCATCGTTGGCGGAAGATCGGGGAGGTCCGTCGATCCCTTCCGCACCTCCAGCAGGGCCATGTCCCCGAAGATGCGGACCATCTGCTCCATTTGCCCGGCGGTCGTGCCGTGCAGCGGGTTCACCCACCGGTAACGTTGAGAGAAGGCGGCCCAACGCTCCTCCGGTGCCTTGTTCGGATCGATCGCGATTTTGTACGCCGCATCGGTGAGCACGTCGTTCGGCACCCGCGCCGGCCAGAAAGTGGGGACATACGGATCGTAACTCTTGTCGTAGCCGGAGCGGCAGTACGCGGTATCGGCCTGCCAGGGGAGCCCCATCCAACGCGTCAGGTCGCCCGGTCCCTGGGCGTGCAGCGGGCCGGTGTGCGAGAGCACCTCCTGCTGATTGAGCGTCGGTCCGTACGGCGGGTCCGCCGGGCTCATGGGCCCGTGGTGGAGGCGGAACGGGGCCTTGTACATCGTCAGATGCCGGACCGGCCAGGTCACCTCGCAACCGGGATGGAAGGCGTCGGCCAGGCAATGGTCCAGCGCCGCGCGGTCCAGCGTTGCAGGCTGCTTCTGCAGGTCCACCTTGTTGATCGAAGGCTCCCCGTCGTCCTCTCCGTCCCAGTCCGGGACGAACGTCCCCGCGGCCCAGAGCTGGAGGATGGCGTACTGTGTGGGCGACACCGTCGCGTTCTGCCGCGGCGTGTCGGCCGGAGGCACGGCCATGGCGTCGCCGTAGATCCAGGGCCAGGGCAGCTGGCTGTTGTCCGTTCCCGCCGGATCGCGGAAGGAATTCAGAATCTGTCGCCGGAGCTCGCCGTAGAGGTCCACGCCTGCTTCTTTGGGATCCCGGCCGAGCTTGGCGATATAGGCCGGGTCTTCGAAAGGATTGGCGCCGCCGAGCCCGTATTGCACCAGGTATCCCTTGTTCACCCACTGCAGCCCGGAGAGGCGCTGGAGAATGGGGTAGACGTCCTCGCGGAACGAAGGGCGCTCGGGGAAGGGGTACCACTGGTTTTGGACGTAGAGGTCCACGAGCAGGTCGTACAGCGTGCGCACACCGATCACGCCGGGGGCGTAGTTGGGCGGCGCCGTCACCACCCACGCGGGCTCCACCGGGATGCTGCGTCCCTCGATCGTGACCTCCGCGGTCACCGGCCCGTCGGACATGTCGTCGTACCAGCCGTCGGCGTTGATGAAGCTGTTTTCGTCGCTGTCGATGTAGATGGGGCTTGCCGTTGGCGAGGCGGAGACGCCGTGGCCGCCGAGGAAGATCAGGCGTCCGGCGGCGTCGGTGCGCAATTCGCCCAGGTAGACGTCGGTATCCATGAACTTGCCGCGGAATTCGTAGTCCTTCCCTTGCGTGTTCGTCCCCTCGATCGACTTCCGGCCGCCGTCGATCACCAGCGTTTTGCGGGCATCTTTCGTGATCTTCGCGTTGCGCTGCGGCACCTGGAGCGTAGCGGATTCAGGGATGTCGAGCGCGATCTGCCACTGGTACCACGCGGCCTTGGTGTTGGCGACGTGCGCCGTCCAGCGGACATCGGCCCATCCTGCCGTGAGCTCGCGCACCACCTGGCCGGCGGCGTTGTAGCCGTAGATGCGGAAGACCGCGCCCTGCCGCTTCAGCGCACCCGAGCGGTCGCGATAGAACCCGGGCTCCTTGGGCGCGGGGTGGACCACCTCGGGGCCGGGGAACCAGTCGGTGCGGCTGTTGCCCACGCGGGCGATGCCGATGGCGGGGTGGATGGCGGCGCGGACGATGGTCACGTCCTTCCCGGCCGGGTACGGCTCGCCGGGCTTCCACTCGCCCGGGCGCGGCTCCACCGGCTCGCCCAGCGGCACGCCGTTGAAGTCGCGCCGCACCCGCGCCGAGGCCCGGTACACGACCTTCCGCGCGTCGGCGATGCTCCCCACCGGCTCGTGCTCGGGAAGCGCGTGCCAGGTGTTGAACGCCAGGTTCTCCCCGTAGGTGGACTGCCCGCGCGTGTCCAAATCCTGCTGCGGGAGGATCAGCGTGGCCACGTGCACCGGCGGGCTCGCCTCCTCGCTCCAGCGCACCGTGGCGCGGTCGAGCGGCATCTGCTCGTCGTTCGTCTGGAACTGCACCAGGAAGCGGAAGCGCGATTCGCCATTCCCCAACCTCTGGTGCAGGTCGCCACGAAGATAGAACGGATCGTTGTAGTCGGGCTTGCCGCCGCTTCCGGGCGGCACGGTCTCGGGCTCCAGCTTGTATTTCACGTACCGGCCTTCCCCGAAGCGCGACGGGAGGCCGCTCCAGTACGGAGTGTCAAGCACCGTGTCCACCACCTTTTCCATGGCATCGAGGATCTCGCCGGTGACGGGGTGGTCCTTCACGTACTGATCGAACTGTCCGTTGAGCGACGCGCAGGTGAACTCGCACATGTCTTTCGCCGTGTCGACGAAAAACACGTCGTGGTTCTGGAGAATGAAATCGTGCGTAGTGGCGTCCTGGTCCGGCTCCATCACCTTGCGCCCGTCAACGCCGAAGAGCTTGATCCCGATCCCCACCGTCCCTTTGAAATCGGGTCTTCCGGGCTGCACGTCGCTCGAGAAGCGAACCCACGCCGGGTATTCGCCCTTCTGCCCGAACACACCCACGCGCAGGTCCTCCGGCAGATCCGGGTTCACCACGAAGGTTCCGTGCGCGGCGCCATGCAGCCGCAGGAACACCGGCCGGGTGGCAGGATCGCGTCCCGCGGCCAGGCCAGTCCCCTGGAAATAATCGACGAACATCTGCTTCAAGGCCTCCACCGGATCCTGGTCGCAGCCGCAGGGCGGCACCGGCTTCTGGGGAGAGGCGTCGGACGAGGTCGAGGGCGTCTGGGGCTTTCTGAGCATGATTCTCCCGATGCACGACGAGCAGCGTGGAGCTGCGGTTCAATAACGCCCGGAGCACGGAGCGGTTCCGGCGGACACGGGTATGAACGCCTCGATGGTACGGCAGCCGCTCGGGTAGGTGCAAGCAAATAGTAACAAATCGATTTATCAATCCGAATGGAACGCTGGTGGCAACCCTGCGCCTCTGGAAGGCGCAGGGTTGCCATTCATTTCTGAGGTCGGACCGGAGCAGGATTCCAGAAGGTGGGGGAGGGCCGGCTACGGCACCTGGAACTCGGCGTTGATGTTCACGTTGCTCGCCGGCATCGTGAATCCGCAGTGAGTGACCGGGTTGGCGCAGAAGCAGCCCCATCCGTAGTTCGTCGTCGTGCAGCCGGAGAGATAAGGGTTCGTGGTGAACCACATGAACCAGTAATCCTGATTGGCGATGGCATCGATCGACACCTGCGTACCGGCCGGCACCGAGCTGCCGCACGACGTCCACGGCGAGCTGGACGAGGCGCGGCAGGCGATGCTCAGAACGCCTCCGGCGAGCGACTGCACGCCGTCCGTCGTCACGGTCGTGGTGAGCGTGTAGTCCGTTGCCCAGGCCACGCTCTCCGTACAGAGCCCAGCGAGAACGCCGAGCAGCAGAATGCACGTCATTCCAGCGACTTTCGCGATTTTCCTGACACACCTCCTTTAGAAGAAAGGGTGCGTGGCAAGCGGGAAACGAGACATGAGCTAAGCTCCACCGAGCCAATCCCTCGTTTCGTGGCGGTTGGCGCGTCTTTACTGGTAGAGGTACTCTCTTCCCGTTGTGTCGCCTCAGAAGCCTCAAGGTGCTGGAACCTCGACCATTGAGACCTCGATCGTCACAGGTCCATGCCCGCGCTTATAACGGCATGTTCAGGCGTTTATTGAAATATCCTCATCTCATTGACACTCCTTAGCCTCTATCACTATTATTTCTTTCGAGCGAATCCAACAAGCGTGGTGCGTTTCGGCCGGTCGCCGCCCAGGCGCAAGGCTTTTCGAGTGCAAGGAGGCGAAAGGTGGCAACCGTATCTGGCTCCGAGGCGGGCCTTTCAGGTGGGCATCCTCAGGGATGCTTAGCATGAACACTCTAAAGATCTTCGTTTCCTCTCCTGGGGACGTTGGGCGCGAAAGAGAGATCGCGGCTCGCGTCCTGAAGCGTCTCTCTGGAGAGTTCGTTGGTCGCGTGGATCTGCAGAGCTACTTCTGGGAGCACGAGCCGATGCGTGCGACTAACGACTTTCAAGACCAGATCCCTTCCCCCTCCACATTCGATGTCGTCCTCTGCATTCTTTGGTCTCGTTTGGGTTCACGGCTCCACACTAAGCACAGCCGTGAAGACGGGACACCGTATCTTTCAGGAACCGAGTACGAATTCGAAGATGCAGCGGAGGGGGCCCGCCGCCACGGTACTCCCAAGCTCTTGGTTTACTTCAACAAGACTCCCAAGACCATCCCTGCGGAGCCAGTCGAAGTCCGCCAGCAGATGATCGAGCAATTCGATGCTCTGCGGGCCTTCGAGAAGCGATGGTTCATCGATCAAGCTGAAAACACTCTCAAGGCGGCCTTTCATACCTACACCGACCTGGGCCGTTTCGAAGAGATGGTCGAAATGCACCTGCGAAAGATCCTGACGGATCGTCTAATGCACGATGAAGGCTGGAGGGATGGATCTCCGGCAATTCCGATCTGGACGGCCGGCTCGCCTTTCCGGGGCCTCGAGTCGTTTGAGTTTGAGCATGAGGCCATCTTTTTCGGGCGCACTCGGGTCGTCGGTGAAATTCTCGAAGCGCTCCGCAAGCAAATCATGAAGGACTGCGCTTTCGTCCTCATACTGGGTATGAGCGGATG
>DATEIO010000628.1:0-10807 GCA_035278895.1 Thermoanaerobaculia bacterium
CCTATAGCTTGTCCCGGCAGATCCCCCATAGCTTCTTCATCTTCGAAGAGAAGGACCTCAGATTGCAGGCCAGCCTGAGCGACCTCAACGGCTACGACCCTCATATCCATCGCAGCACCCAAACAGGCGTCCTCGGCTGTCTTCTCGACTGCTTCGCCACTCCGGCCGGATCCCCTCCGCTTTCAACCCTGAAGTCGCTCACGCGGAAGCTGTCCAGGGTCGTGCTGAAGCTCCAGCGGGAACAGGGGTACGCGGACCCATTCCGCCCCTACCTCTTTCGTCAGGCGGTTGAGGCCGCAAGCACCCTCGCCGAAGCCGAAGGCCTGATCGAATAACCCCCTACGACAACAGCGCCCGAGCCTCCTCCTCCGAAAGCTCCGCGAGCTCGGCCAGGAGGCCGGCCTCGTCCTCTCCGCTCGCGGCGAGCGCGGCGCGGCCCAGGACGGCAGTGAAGTCTTCGAGGACCGGCGACTCGAAGATCGACTGGATCGGCAGGTCGATCCCCAGCTCTTCCTGGGTGCGCGCCAGAACCTTGGTGGCGAGGAGAGAGTGGCCGCCCAGGTCCCAGAAGCTGTCGTGGAGCCCCACGCGCTCGATCTTCAGGGCCTCGCGCCAGATTTCCGCCACCATCTCTTCCAGAGGTGTGCGCGGGGCCACGTACTCCTCGCGGGAGGCGGCCACGTCCGGAGCGATGGCGAGGAGGGCCTTCCGGTCCACCTTGCCGTTCGGGGTGAGCGGCAGCTCGGGGAGGAGGACGAACGCCGCCGGCACCATGTACTCGGGCAAGGTCCCGCGCAGGCTCTCCTTCAGATCCGCCACGTCCACCGCACCCGCCGCGAGATAGGCGACCAGGCGCTTGTCGCCCGAGCCGATCCCGTGGACCAGGACGGTCGCCTGCCGCACGGCCGGGTGGCTGGCCAAGGCCACTTCGATCTCCCCCAGCTCGATGCGGAAGCCCCGCACTTTCACTTGATGGTCGAGTCGTCCGAGCACCTCGATGTCTCCATTTCTCCGGAAGCGCGCGAGGTCGCCCGAGCGGTACATCCGCGTGCCCGAGTCTCCCAGCGGGTCCGGCAGATAACGGTCGGCCGTGAGATCCGGCCGCCCCAGGTAGCCACGGGTGAGACCGATCCCCGCCACCCACAGCTCTCCGGGGACGCCCACCGGCACCGGCTGGAGCTGCGGATCGAGGATGTAGACCCGGTAGTTGTCGATCGCCCGGCCCACGGACGGATCGCCGTCTCCCTCTTCCCAGTTCGCCGCATCCGCGGCCGTGGTCACCATCGTGGCCTCGCTGGGGCCGTAGAAGTTGACGACCGGGAAGCCGAGGTCGCGCCGCGCGATCCGGTGCAGGCGGTCGCCGCCCGTGTAGAGGAGCCGCAGCGGCGTGGCCGCGGCTTCGGGGACAGCGAAGAACGCCTCGGCCATGGGGGTCGGCAGGAGGAGGAGCGTGATCCCTTCGCGCACGATCCACTCGGCCAGGCGCGGCGGCGAGAGGCGCACGTCGTCCTCGGGGATGCGGATCTCGGCCCCGCTCGTCAGCAGGGTCCAGGTCTCCCAGACCGAGCCGTCGAAGGCCGGGCCGGCGATCAGCCCCGCGCGGTCACCCGGCACGGCCGGCCGCACCCGGTGCTGCCAGGTGAGCAGGTTGAAGAACGACTCGCGCTTCGCTGCGACCGCCTTGGGCCGCCCCGTGGAGCCGGACGTATAGATCAGGTAGGCGAGGTTGTCCGGGTCTCCCACGGGCTCGGGATTCCTGTCGCTCTCGGCGGCGAGGATCGCCTGGTCGGCATCCAGCCGCAGAAGGCTCCGGCCCGCGCCCGGCACCTGGCCCGCGAGGCGCTCGACGGTGAGCACCACCTCCACTCCGGCGTCGTCGAGCATGGCGGCCAGGCGGTCCTCCGGATAGGCCGGGTCGAGCGGCACGTAGGCGCCGCCGGACTTGACCGCGGCGGCGATGGCAATGAACAGCTCGGGAGAGCGCTCGCAGAGCACGCCCACGATCCGCTCGGGGCCGATGCCCAGCCGGCGCAGGCGGTGGGCCGCCTGGTTGGCCCGGCGGTTGATCTCGCCGTAGGTGAGCGCCCGCTCCCCGGCCCGCACCGCCACGTCGTCCGGCCGGGTCGCAGCCAACGCCTCCAGAAGCTCGGAGACGAGCCCGTCCTGCCGGAACGGCTGACCCGTAGCGTTCCACTCCGTCAGGATCTGGCCGCGTTCCCCGGGGGTGAGAACGGGCAGCACACCTAAGGCCGTGTCCGGCGCGTCCACGATCCCCTGGAGAAGGGTCTGGTAGTGACCGGCGAAGCGGCGGACGGTCTCGCGGTCGAACAGGTCCGTGCTGTACTCGATGGTGCCGCGGAAGCCGCCGGACTCGTCGTAGAGGTTCAGGGTGAGGTCGACCTTGGAGATCTCCGGGTGGACCTCGCCCACGGCGAGCGAGAGGCCGGGGGCGAGCTCGATCACGGGCATCGCCGCATTGAGCGCGAAGGCCACCTGGAAGAGGGCGCTGCGCGAGAGGTCCCGGTCCGGATGGAGCGCTTCGACGAGCTTCTCGAAGGGGAGGTCCTGGTGGGCGTAGGCGCAGAGCGACTCCTCCCGCAGGCGCTCCAGGAGCCCCGAGAAGGAGAGGCCGGGCTCGAGGCGGACGCGGAGCACGAGGGTGTTCACGAAGAAGCCGATCAGCCCCTCGGTCTCGTGGCGGTTGCGGTTGGCGATCGGCGTGCCCACGAGGAGGTCCCGCTGCCCCGTGTAGCGGTGGAGGAGCGCCTGGAACCCGGCCAGAAGCGTCATGAAGGGGGTGGCTCCGCGCTCGCGGGTGAGATGGCGCAGGCGCTCCGACAGCTCGCCCGAGAGGGCGATGGGCTCGATCGAGCCGCGGAAGGTCTGCACGGTGGGACGCGGCCGGTCGGACGGCAGGTCGAGCACCGGGATCTCGCCGCCGAAGCGGGCGTGCCACTCCCGCCACCAGCGGAGCTGGGTGTCCAGGACTCCCGCCGCGAGCCACTGGCGCTGCCAGACCGCGAAGTCGGCGAACTGCACGGGAAGCTCGGGGAGCGGCGAGCCCTTCCCCGCCGCGAAGGCGCGGTAGAGGGCCGTGAGCTCCCGCAGGAGGACGCCGATCGACCAGCCGTCCGCCACGATGTGGTGGAAGGTCCCGAGCAGCGTGTGCTCTTCCACCCCGGTTTTGAGGAGCGTCGTGCGCAGGAGCGGACCGGCGGCAAGGTCGAACGGCCGGCCCGCCTCCTCCTCCATCACCCGCCGGGACTCCCGCGAGCGGACCTCCTCCGGCAGCCCGGAGAGGTCCACCACGGGCAGGCCGCGGGGAGTGAACGGGTGGACGACCTGGACCGGCTCGCCGCCGACCGCGCGGAAGGTCGTGCGCAGCGCCTCGTGGCGGCGAAGCACCTCGTCCATGGCCCGGGCGAGGGCATCCACCGCCAGGGGGCCCGAGAGCGCCAGGGCGGACGGGATGTTGTAGAGGGCCGAGCCGGGCTGGAGACGGTCCAGGAACCAGAGGCGCGCCTGGGAGAAGGAGGCCGGCGCCTCATCACCCGGGGGACGGGGCCCGATGGGCTCGCCCGCGATCCCCTGTTCGCGCAGGCGCTCCTCCTCGATCCGGCGGGCGAGCTCGGAGAGCGTCCGGTCCTCGAAGAGGGCCCTCACGGGCAGCTCGATCGAAAACGCCTGCCGCACCCGGGAGGCCACCTGGGTCGCCAGGAGCGAGTGTCCGCCCAGGTGGAAGAAGTCGTCGTGCACCCCGACCCGGGGGACGGAGAGCACCCCCGCCCAGATCCCGGCGAGCACCTCCTCAACCGGGGTGCGCGGCGGCTGGTATCCCTCCTCCCGGCCCGCGCCCGGATCGGAGGAGGGTGCGATCTCCGCGAGCGCCCGGCGGTCCACCTTGCCGTTGGCGGTGAGCGGGAGGGCTTCGAGGAATGCGAAGGCGGACGGCACCATGGGCTCGGGCAGCCGGGCCGCGAGGAACGACCGCAGCTCTTCGATCACCACCGTGTCGGACACCGCGAGGTAGGCCACCAGGCGCTTGTCCCCGGGGGAGCTCTCGCGGACGAGCACGGCCGCCTCGCGCACGACCGGGTGCTGGCCCAGGGCCGACTCGATCTCCCCCAGCTCGATGCGGAAGCCGCGGATCTTGACCTGGTGGTCCGTGCGGCCGAGGAACTCGATCTCGCCCCCGGGCAGATACCGGGCGAGGTCGCCGGTCCGGTACAGGCGCGCGCCGCTCTCCCCGAAGAGCCCGGAGAACGGGTCGGGTACGAACCGCCCGGCGGTCAGGTCCGGACGGCCGAAATACCCCCTGGCGAGACCGGGGCCGCCGATGTGGATCTCCCCGGGAAGGCCCGCGGGCACCGGCTCGCCGCGGCCGTCCAGCAGGTGGACCCGGGCGCCCGCGAGCGGCCGGCCGATCGCCGGATCGCGGAACGGGTGCGGCGCGACGCGCGTCCAGGTGGCGGCCACGGTCCCCTCCGTGGGCCCGTAGTGGTTGAAGAGGGGGACCGCGAGCGGCTTCGAGGAGCGGTGAAGGCGGTCGCCGCCCGTCAAGAGCGCCCGCAGATCCGGCAGGTCCCCCGGCCTCACGAGGTCCATCACCGCCTCGGCAAGCGGCGTGGGAAGGAAGGCCAGGGTCACCCGCTCCTCCTGGAGCCAGGAGACGACCCGCGGAGGCGAAAGGCGCACCGACTCCTCGGGCACGAGCACCCGGGCCCCGGCCGCGAGGTAGGGCCACAGCTCCCAGACCGAAGCATCGAAGGCCGGACCGGCCATCAGGCTCGCCCGGTCCCCGGCCGTCACGGCATAGGCGTCCCGGTGCCAGGCCACGAGGTTCGCGAGCGAGTCGTGGCGGATCGCCACACCCTTAGGCCGGCCCGTCGATCCCGAGGTGTAGATCACGTAGGCGAGGTTTTCAGGCTAGATCCCCGGGCCCGCGAGGTCCACGCCCGCCGGGAGGTCCCACTCCGCCTCGGGCCGGTCCAGGAGCACGGCCCGCTCTCCCCGGCCCGGAAGGATTCCGGCGAGGCCGGAGCGGGTGAGCACCACGGGCGCGCCCGAGTCCTCCAACATGAAGGCCACGCGGTCGGCGGGGTAGAGCGGATCCATGGGGAGATACGCGCCGCCCGCTTCGAGCACCGCGAGCGCCGCCGTGACCAGCTCGGCCGAGCGCTCGAAGAGGATCGCCACGACCGTCTCCGGTCCCACGCCCGCGGCCCGGAGGCGCCGGGCGAGCCGGCCGGCCCGCGCCGCGAGCTCGCCGTAGGTGAGAGTCCCGGAGGAGGAGACGACCGCCGCCGCCTCCGGCCGCTCCGCGGCCCGGGCCGCCACGAGCCCGGGAACGAGCTCCCCGCGCGCCGGGGCCGTGCCCGCATTCCACGTGACGAGCACCTGCCGGCGCTCCCCGGAGGAGAAGAGGGGAAGGTCCGCGATCCGCGCCTCCGGATCAGCGGCCGCCCCTTCGAGGAGGGCGCGGTAGCGGCCGGCCAGGCGCTCGACGCTCGCGGCGTCGAAGAGGTCGGAGTCGTACTCCACGGTCAGCCCGAGACGGCCACCGTCTTCGTCCAGGAACACCGAGAGGTCCGCCTTGGACGCCCCGGCCTCGAGCTCTCGAAGCGACATCGCGATCCCGGAGGCGAGCTCTTTGGGCGGCCGGGGCGCGTTGCCCAGCACGAAGTAGACCTGGACCAGCAGATTGCGCGAGAGGTCGTGCCCGCGCTGCATCTCCTCGACGAGGATCTCGAACGGGACGTCCTGGTGGCTGTACGCCTCGAGCGCCCGCTCGCGGGCCCGGCCCAGGAAATCGAGGAACGTGGGCCCGCCCGAGAGGTCCATCCGGAGCACCAGGGTGTTCACGAACAGGCCGATCATCCCCTCGGTCTCCTCGCGGTGGCGACCGGCCGTGGGCGAGGCGATCAGGAGGTCCTCGTTGCCGCTCACGCGGGAGAGGAGCGCGGCGAAGCCGGCCAGGAGCGTCATGAACGGCGAGGCCTCCGCCCGCCGGCCCAGGGCATCGAGCCCGGCGGAAAGCCGCGGGGAGATCTCCGCGCGGACGCGGCCGCCGCGGGCGCTGCGTACCGGCGGACGCGGCCGGTCAACCGGCAGGTCGAGCATCGGCAGAGGCGGCGCCAGGCGCTCCCGCCAGACTTTGATCTGGGCGTCGATCACCCCGCCCGCGAGCCAGCGGTTCTGCCAGGCGGCGAAGTCCGCGTACTGCACGGGCAACTCGGGGAGCGGCGACCCCGCGTAGAGGGCGGCAAGCTCCCGGGTGAAGACGTGGATCGACCAGTCGTCCGAGCCGATGTGATGGGAGAGCGCCAGGAGCTCGTGCTCCGTCTCCCCGAGGCGCAGCAGGCGGACCCGGAACAGGGGGCCGCGCTCCAGATCGAAGCGGGCCCGCGCCTCCTCGTCCGCGATCCGCCCGGCCTCGGCCCGGCGCGTCTCCGGAGCAAGCCCGGAGAGGTCGACCACGGGCATCGCGAATCCGCCCGGCGGAGCGATCACCTGCACGGGGACGCCGTCCACGGACCGGAAGGCCGTGCGCAGCGTCTCGTGCCGGCGAACGATCTCGGCGAGGCTCGCGGCCAGGGCGGCCGGGTTCAAAGGACCGTCGAGCGTGAGCGCGACCGGCACGTGGAACCGGGCCGTGCCGGGATGGAGCCGCTCGTCCAGCCAGATCCCCCGCTGGGCATAGGAGACCGGGAGCCCTTCGCCTGGCCCGCGGGGCACCGGGCGGATCTCCCAGTCTGCAGCCGCGGGCCCCTGGAGAGCCCCCATCTCCTCCACCTCCCGGGCGAGCCCGGCGACCGTCGGGTGGTCGAAGAAGACCCACTGTGGCAGATCGATTCCGAGCCCCGAATGCAGGCGCGAGAGCACCTGCATCACGCGGAGCGAATGGCCGCCCAGCTCGAAGAAGTCGTCCTCCACTCCCACTCGCTCGACCCCCAGGACCTGGGCGAAGACCGCGGCCACCTGCTCCTCGAGCGGCGTCCGCGGAGCCACGTAGAGCTCCTCGCTCCGCCCGGGCGCCGGCAGGGCCCGGCGGTCCACCTTGCCGTTCGGGGTGAGCGGCAGCGTGGGGAGGAACACCCACACCGAGGGCACCATCCACTCCGGAAGGCTCCGGCCGAGCCAGCCTTTGAGCGCGGCGGGCGTCAGCCCCGCCGAATCGCCCGGCACCACGTAGCCCACGAGCCGCTTCTCGCCGTGCCCCTCGTCCCTGGCTACGACCGCCCCGTCCAACACTCCGGGGTGGCGCATCAGCACGGCCTCGATCTCCCCCAGCTCCACGCGGTAGCCGCGGATCTTCACCTGGAAGTCGATGCGGCCGATGAAGTCGAAGTCCCCCGCGGGCCGTTCGCGCACGAGGTCGCCCGTGCGATAGAGCCGCGCTCCCGGCCCGCCGAACGGATCGGGCACGAACCGTTCGGCCGTCAGGTCCGGCCGCCCGTGGTAGCCGCGGGCGAGGCCGGTCCCGCCGAGCAGGAGCTCCCCGTCCACGAGGTGAAGCTCGACACCCGGAACGGCATAACCGATCGAAGGCGGCTCGCGGTCTTCCCGCGCCTCCTCCGGTGTCTGGCAGCCTACCGTCGAAACGCAACTGTTCTCGGTCGGGCCGTAGTGGTTCGTCAGGGCAAAGGGATGGCCGGGCTTCAAACCCCGGCGTAGGCGGTCGCCGCCGGTCAGGAGCACCCGGAGATCCACCACCTCCGGCCACTCCTCCTCCAGCACCGCCTCGGCGAGCGGGGTGGGCAGGTAGGAGAGGGTGATCCTCTCGCGGACGAGGTACTCCACCATCCGCTCCGGCGAGGCGACGACGTCCTTGTCGGGGATGTGGATGCTCGCGCCGGCCGCGAGGACCGGCCAGACCTCGATCAGCGAGGCGTCGAACGCCGGCCCCGCCACCCGCGTGGCACGGTCCGCGGGCGCCGGCTGGTACAACCCGAGATACCAGTCCGTCAGGTGGGCGAGCCCGCGGTGGTCCACCGCGACCCCCTTGGGGCGTCCTGTCGATCCGGAGGTGTAGATGATGTAGGCGAGGTTGTCGAGGGAGGCGGAAGAGGGCGGCGCGCCGCTACAACAACGCTCCACCTCCGGCCAGTCCTCCTTCAGCCGGACGGCCTTGGGACACACCCGGGCGAGCGACGGAGCCTCTGCCAGGCAGCGGTCCTGGGCCAGCAGGACCGCGGCCCCGGAATCCCCGAGCGTCAGGGCGAGGCGGTCCTCCGGATACGCCGGGTCCAGGGGGAGGAAGCAGCCGCCGGCCTGGAGCACCGCGAAGAGCGCCACCACCATCTCGACCGACCGCTCGGCGAGGATGCCGACCGGGACCTCCGGTCCTACACCCAGCGAGCAGAGGTGCCAGGCGAGCCGGTTCGCCCGCTCCAGGAGCTCGGCATAGGTGAGGCTCTCTTCGGAGCTCGCCACGGCCAGCGCGGCAGGCACGAGAGCCGCCCTCTCCGCGATCAGCTCCTGAACGGGGCGCAGAATCCTCGGTGCGTATCGAATGATGAAACCTCCCGGCCAAAGCCATGGCCACGGCCGCCCCACGGCCCTTCCCCATCCACAAATTCAAGGTTTAGTAATTGGCGGAAACCCACGACTGCGTTCTTGGGTTCTACATCCAAGGTGAAGCCGGGTTGCCGAAACGGGACACCGCGGGAGGCCCTCTTCGCCCCGTGATATAAGCCGGGCATGGCGAACGAGAGCGGTAATCTGTACGAAAAAGTGGTGGGACGTCCCCTGGGGCCCGAGGGGCTGCCGCCGGCCCGGGCCTCCGCGGCGGTAGTGCTCTGGCGGCGGCGCCCAGGGAGCGGTCCCGACGGCGTCGAGGTCTTCTGGGTCAAGCGCGTCGAGGCCCTGCCCTTCATGGGGGGATGGCACGCCTTCCCCGGCGGCGGGCTCTCCCGGGGGGACGCTGCCCTGCCCGTCTCGGGCGAGCCGATGACCGGAGAGGAGGCCCCACCGTCCCAGGGCATCCCGGAGTCCCTGCGCGACCTGGACGAGCCCACGCCGGACCTCCCGCCCGGGCTCGTGGCCTGCGCCCTGCGCGAGCTCTTCGAAGAGACCGGCATCCTTCTCTCCGTCCCTGCGGTCGACCCCGAAGAGCTGGTCGAGCCCCGCCGGGAGCTCCTCGCCGGAACCCGCTCCTTCGCCGACATCCTGAGCGCTCTGGAAGTGAAGCTCGACGCCTCGCGCCTCGTCTGGGCCGGCCGCTGGGTGACGCCGCCCTTCGCGCCGCTGCGCTTCGACAACCGCTACTTCCTCCTCGAATGGCCGGCCGACGCGCCGGCCCAGCCGGCCGTCCACGAAGGAGAGCTCGAGCACGGCGCCTGGGTCGACCCCCGAGTCGCCTGGGATGCCTGGCACCGGGGAGACGTGCTGGCCGCCCCGCCGATCCTCCACATCCTGGAAGTGCTTGGGCAAGAAGGCCCCACCCGCGGCCTCGACCGGCTGCGCGACCCGGGCGAGACCAACCTCGGCCCCCTGCGCCGCGTCGAAATGCGCCCCGGCGTCCTCATGTTCCCCCTGCTCACCCACACCCTCCCGCCGGCCGCCACCACGAACGCCTATCTCCTGGGGACCGGAGAGACCGTGCTCGTCGACCCCGGAGCCGCCTCGGACAGGGAGAACGAACGCCTGGAGCGCGCGCTGGCCGAGGCGAAAGAAAGACTGGGCCGCCGTGTCACCGCCATCTGGCTCACCCACCACCACCCGGACCACATCGGAGGCGTCGAAAAGCTGCGCGCCGCCCTGGGAGTCCCCGTCCTCGCCCACCCCGCGACCGCCGAAAGGCTCGTCTCGAGAGGGATCCGGATCGACGGCGAGCTCCACGACGGCCAAAGGGTTCTCCTGGCCGGCCATGGAGACGAGCCCTTCCCCGTCCTCGTCGTCCACACCCCCGGCCACGCGAGAGGCCACCTCTGCTTCCTTGAAGAGACCCAGCGCTCGCTTCTGACGGGAGACATGATCGCCGGCATCGGCACCATCGTCGTCGATCCCCCCGAGGGGAACATGGACGACTACCTGGGCTCCCTCGAAAAAATGGCCGCCCTCCGCCCCAAGACCCTCTTCCCCTCCCACGGCCCCACCATCAAAAACGCCGTGGCCAAGCTCCGCGAATACATCGACCACCGCCTGTGGAGAGAAGAAAAGGTTTTGAACGCCTGGAGCGCGGGAACGAGGGAGCCGAAGGAGATGCTGCCTTTGGTTTACGACGACGCTCCGAAAGAGGCGTGGCCGTTGGCCGAGCGGCAGATCCTTGCGCATCTGGAGCGGCTCAGAAAACAGGGACGGCTTGGATAGAACTGCAGAGGCTCCCAGAAAACGGGAACGGGCCGCGGAATTCTTGAGCGGCCCACAGATGCTTGTAACGCCTTCCCAAATCTCCTGACGCTTCGCAGATTTTTGTAGCGCACCTGAGAGTCCAGGAACGCCTCGCAGAATTTTCCGGAGGCCCGGAGAAAATTCCAGCGCGCCACAGAACTTTAGGGCGCCTCACAGAATCTTCGGGCGGCTCGCAGAATTTTACAGCGCGCCACGGAATCTTCCGAAGTTCCACAGAATCTTCCAGCGGCATGCAGAATTCTTCAGCGCGCCACAGAATTTTCGGGCGCCTCGCAGAATCTTGGAGCGTCTCCGGGAAGATTCCACGAAGCGTCATAGATTTCTGCGAGCCGCCGTAAGATTCCAGGGCGCTCCGTAAGATTCTGCGGCGGCCTGGAAGATTCGGGAGGCGGCGGTAAGATTCCACGGGATGCGGGAAAATTCTGCCGCGCGCTGGAAGATTCTGCCGGCGACG
>DATEIO010000629.1:0-6842 GCA_035278895.1 Thermoanaerobaculia bacterium
GCTCTGACGGAAACGAGGAGCCTCGGGCGGATCTACGCCCTGGAGGCGAAGTACGAGTTCCTGAAGCTGCTGCGCCTGCCGATGTACGTGGTGCCCACGCTCAGCTTCCCCCTGGTCTTCTACGTGCTCTTCGGCGTGGCGATGCAGCGCGGGCCGGCTTCCGGAGCGGCAACGTACCTGCTCGCCACCTACGGCGCCTTCGGGGTGATGAACGCCGCCCTGTTCGGCTTCGGAGTGGGCGTCGCAGTCGAGCGCGGCCAGGGGTGGATGCTGTTCAAGCGGGCCACGCCCATGCCGCCGCTCGCCCATTTCGCGGGCAAGCTCGCGATGAGCTTTCTGTTCGCCGCGATCATGGTGGGGAGCCTCTCCACGCTCGCCGCCACGATGGGCGGCGTGCGCCTCCCCGCCGGCACGTGGCTGTCGCTCGCCGGCATCCAGATCGCCGGGGCGGTCCCCTTCGCCGCGTTCGGTCTGGCCGTGGGCTACTGGGCGGGTCCGAACTCGGCGCCGGCCGTGCTCAACCTGCTGTCGCTCCCCGCCGCGTTCGGCTCGGGGATGTGGCTCCCGATCAAGATCCTGCCCGGGCTGGTGCAGAACGCCGCGCACTTCCTGCCGCCCTACCACTACGCCCAGCTCGCCCTGCGGCCGCTCGGGATGGATGAGGGAGAGCCCCCGGCGCGGCACGTGGCGGTCCTGGTGCTCTTCACGGTGGCTTCACTGCTCCTGGCCTGGTGGGGATACCGCCGGGATGAGGGAAAAACCTTTGGATGACAAGGGAGGATGGCGATGAAAAAGGTGATGATTCCGTTCCTGCTCCTCTGCGCAACTTCTCTCCCCCTGGCGGCCCAGGATCCTCAGATCGCCGTCCAGAAAGAGGAGATGAAGAAGGTGGGCTTCATGGTGGGAAAGTGGAAGGGCGAAGGCTGGGTGGAGATGCCGGGGGCTCCGCGCACGACGTTCACGCAGACGGAGCACGTGCAGTGGAAGCTGGACGGCCTGGCGCTGCTCGTCGAGGGGCACGGGACGTCTGGGGAGGTCACCGTGTTCCAGGCGATCGGCCTCCTCACCTACGACGTGGAGAGCAAGCTGTTCCGTTTCGCCTCCGGCTCCACGCAAGGGAGGCACGGGTATAACGAGGGGAGGCTCGTGGACGGCGGCTGGGAATGGACCTATCCCGTGCCCCAGGTCGGAGGCCGGGTGCGTTACGTGATCCGGCTGACGGACAAGGGGGAGTGGCACGAGGTCGGGGAGTTCAGCCGGGACGAGAAGGCGTGGCGGAAGTTTTTCGAGATGACGCTCAAGAAGGTGGAGTAGGAGTCCTGTTCTAAACTGGGTCTCGAACCGTCATGCGACTTCTCCCCAAAGACCACGACCTCGGCTGGGGGCCCTACGTTTGGCTGGTCTACCTGGTGTCGTTCCTGATCACCCCGGCCTTGAAGAGAGCGTCCGCTCTGGAGTGGGCGCTCACCCTGGCCGGGGGAGCCGTGTTCCTGGCCCTCTATTTCCGAGGCTTCTGGTACTGGGACCGGCGCATCCTCGGGTGCGCCGGCGGCATCCTGCTCCTGGGCGTCCTCTTCGCGCCCTTCAACTGGGGAGCGAGCGCCTTCTTCGTCTACGCCGCCGCGTTCGTCCCTCACTCGGGATCGAAGCGCCTCTCCTGGGTGCTCATCTTCACCGTCCTGGCGATTCTCGGCCTCGAGACCTGGCTGGCCGACCTCTCGCCCTACCTGTGGATTCCGGCCGCCGTGTTCTCCCTTCTGATCGGCGGGTTGAACGTCCAGGAGGCGGAGGTCCGGCGGGCCAACGCGAAGCTGCGCATGGCCCAGGAGGAGGTCGAGCGCCTGGCGAAGACCGCCGAGCGGGAGCGGATCGCCCGCGACCTCCACGACCTTCTCGGACACACGCTCTCGGTCATCACCCTGAAATCCGAGTTGGCCGCGAAGCTCGTGGAGAAGGACCCGGAGCGGGCCGGCCGGGAGATCCGGGAGGTCGAGCGGATCTCGCGGGAGGCGCTCCGCGAGGTGCGGACGGCGATCGCTGGCTACCGCTCCGAGGGGCTCCAGGCCGAGTTGGGCCGGGCCCGCCTCGCCCTCGAAGCCGCGGGCGTGAAGCTCGAATACTTCGCCGAGCCGGTCGAGCTCGATCCGGCGCAGGAAACCGTCCTCGCGCTGGCGCTCCGCGAGGCGGTGACCAACGTGGTCCGCCATGCCAGGGCTAGCACCTGCCGGATCACGATCGAGAAGGCGGACGGCGAGGTGCGCCTGACCGTGCAGGACGACGGCCGGGGCGGCGCCGCGCCCGAGGGCATCGGCCTCGCCTCCATGCGCGAGCGGGTGGAGGGGCTGGGAGGCCGGCTGGAACGGCGAGGGGAGGGGGGAACGACTCTCGCGATCGTCCTCCCCCGGCGGCCGGAGGCCGAGGTGCGGCCCATCCGGCCGGACGGCCTCGTGGCGGAGGCGGGGCGGTGATCCGAGTCCTGATCGCCGAAGACCAGGGGATGGTTTTAGGTGCCCTCGCCGCCCTCCTGGAGCTGGAGCCGGACATCGAGGTCGTAGGCCGCGCCAAGGACGGCCGCGAGGCCCTGGAGATGCTGGAGAAAGCCCGGCCCGACGTGGTCTTGACGGACATCGAGATGCCCCGGATGACGGGCCTGGAGCTGGCCGCCGAGCTGAAGAAGAAGGGCGCGCCCGTCCGCGTCGTCATCCTCACCACCTTCGCCCGCAGCGGCTATCTCCGCCGGGCGCTGGACGCCGGGGCCGCGGGCTATCTCCTGAAGGACTCCCCCTCCGAGAAGCTGGCCGAGGCGATCCGCCGCGTCCACGCCGGCCTCCGCGCCGTCGATCCCGAGCTGGCCGCCGCGGCCTGGGACGAGGCCGATCCACTGACCGACCGCGAGCGCCAGGTGCTCCGCCTCGCCGCCGAGGGTCATTCGAGCGCCAGGATCTCGGCGGAGCTTCACCTCTCCGAGGGGACGGTCCGCAATTACCTCTCCGAGGCGATCAGCAAGCTGGGCGCAGAAAACCGCGTCGAGGCGGCGCGGATCGCGCGGCAGAAGGGGTGGTTGTAATCAACCGGTTCGGGATCGCTGTAGAGACGCTCCCAACCCGCAACGCGATACCGTCTGAAGGCCCCCACCGGCCACACGTGCACGAGCACCCGCAGGCCCCCACCGGCGGGACGTCTCTCTTCGGAGGGCACACCGGTGATTCGGGGGTGATCCCGGGAAGGCCCTGCGATGGAGCGGGTTGCCCTTCGGAGACGTTCCGCCGTCGAGGGCCTTCGCAGGGTGGTGCGCGTCTCTCCGGTGGGGGGCCTTCGGACAGTGGTGCGTTGCGGGTTGGAACGTCTCTACGCCAGGGATTCAAGGCGTCGGTTGACTTCCTCGTACAGCCGCCGGTTCCCGTCCTGCTCGTAGGAGGCCAGCCGCTCCTCGAAGCGCGGAATGCCCTCGATGAAGTCGCGGATGGCCCCGGGGCCGGCGAGGGAGTCGGCGCTCCGGCCATAGCCCAGGCGCTCGAGCCAGCGGGCGTTCATCACCTGCTCGAACTGGCCTCCCACGGGGATCGAGAAGACGGGCTTCCGGAGGTAGACGGCCTCGCCCACAGTGGTAAAGCCGCCGCCTGCGATCACGGCCCACGCCGTGGCCAGATCCTCGATGAACCCGGCCTCGCTGAAGGGACGGTAGCGGAGCGTCTTCTCGACCTGCTCCTCTTTGATGTCCCGCCGCAGGCCGTAGAGCCGGCACTCGATTCCCGTCTCCGCGAGGGTTTCGACGAGGCCGCGGTAGCCCTCGGCCGTCTGGTAGACGAGGAGATGGTCTCCCCGCTTCGGAGTCGCGGCGAGGATCTCCGGGCGGAGGATGGGCGGGATGAGCGTCGTCCGCGGCCTCTCCACCTCCGGATAGAAGAAGGTGGTGATCAGATAGTGGTCGCAGCCCGGGAGCTTGCCGCGGATGAAGGCGCGGGTCAGCCAGTAATCCGCTTCGTGCCCTCGGATCACCTCCGGCGGATGAGCGCACCGGCTGATGATCTGCTGGTTGTCGATCGAGAGGATCGGCAGGTTGTGCATCTTGGCGTAAAGCCAGGTCCACGACTCGAAGTCGCTCACCACCAGATCCGGCCGGAATGCCTCGAAAAGTTTGAAGTAGGCCGCCATGTTTTTCGGCAGGCCGCTCGCCCCCGCGATCACGTTCGAAACGAGCGTGGCCCCCTTCCGCACCCGGTTTTCCTCGTAGAGGATGTGGAATCCGTGGATGCGGGTCACCCCCGAGAAGCGCGCCGCGAGAAAATCCGCGGCCCGGCTCGACGCCATGACGTGGATGTCGTGCCCGGCGGAGACCAGGTGCTCCAACACTACCCGCGAGCGCATCGCGTGCCCCAGACCTTCGCCCACCACGCCGTAGAGGATCTTCATGGGGAGAGCATAGCCAGAAACCGCCGCACCTCGTCCGTATCGCGGAGAGCGTAGTCCGCTGCCGTATCCCGCGGCTCCTCGGTCACCAGGACGCCGATGCCCCGGCCGGCAATCGCCGCGAAGGCGTCCTCGTCCGTCAGGTCATCCCCTAGATAGACGGGAACGACGCCGGGACGGTCGAGCCCAAGGGCGTCCAGAAGCCAGAGAAGGGCCTTGCCCTTGTCCCAGTCGAGGTCCGGGCGGAGCTCGAAGAGCTTCTTGCCGTGGGCTTTGCGCAGGCCGGGGAGGGCAGCGGCCGTCTCGTCCACGGCCTTTTGAATCCGGGGGATCTCCTGCGCGTCCACCAGGCGGAAGTGGAGGGAGACCGCGAAGCGCTTGGGCTCGATCAGGAGCCCTTCAACACCGGCAAGATCGCGTTTCAGCCTTTGGGCCGCCTCGTCGATGAGATCGGGGACGCCGTCGCCCACCTCCAGGCGGAGCGGTGGAGCGCCCGGCGACGGGGGAGGGCCGGCGATGTCGAAGCCGTGGCTGCCCGCGTAGGTCAGGTCCGGGAGGCCCACGAGCGTGGCCACGTCCTCGCGGCCACGGCCGGAGACGATCACCACGGGATCGTGCCGGGCGAGGCGGCGGAGCACTTCGCGGGTCTCCTCCGGCAGAGTGGCCATCTCCGGGCGCGGAGCGATGGGGGAGAGCGTGCCGTCGTAGTCGAGGAACACGGCGGGCCGGCGGCCGGCAAGGCGGGCCGCGATCTCGTCCCAGCGGTCCAGGGCGGAGGGGCGCTCCACTAGAGGTTCTCGTAGATCTCGAGGGGCGGCAGGTATTCCTGGGGCGTCCGGAAGTCATCCGGCACGGTCCCCAGAGCGGCGGTCAGGTAGTAGTCCACCCACCAGAAGATGTCCTGCTCGCGGACGATTTCCCGCAAGGCGTTCATCCGCCTCCGGCGCTCGTCCTCGTCCATGTCGAAGGCGGTCTTGAGCGCGTCGGCCATACCCTCGATGTCGTGCGGATTGACCAGCAGCGCCCCTTCCTGGAGCTGGGCCGCCGCGCCCGCGAACTCGGAGAGCACGAGGACGCCGCAGCAGTCGATCTGGCAGGCGACGAGCTCCTTGGCCACCAGGTTCATACCGTCCTTGATCGAGGTGACGAAGCCGATCCGGGCCATGCGGTAGAGGGCGAGGAGATCTTCGCGCACGAGGCTCTTGTAATGGTACTGCACCGGCACCCAGCCAGCCGAGGAGAACTGCCCGTTGATCTCCCCCACGAGCCGCTCGACGATCGCCTTGAGCGCCTGGTACTCGGGCACCGCCTCCCGGCTGGGGACCACGACCTGGAGGAAAACCACCTTCTCGCGCAGCTCGGGGTGGCGCTGGAGAGCGTTCCGGAAAGCTTCCAGCCGTTCCGGGAGGCCCTTGGTGTAGTCCAGGCGGTCCACGCCCACGATCAGGTGGGGCGGGCCGATCTTCTTCCTCAGATCCTCCATTCTCCGCACCACCTTCTCGGAGCGGGCCGCCTCCTCGAAAGACTTGAAGTCGATGCCGATGGGGAAGGAGCCCACGCGCACCGTCCGGGTCTCGAGCCGCACCTCGACGATCGGGCTCGAGTCGTCGATCTCGACGCCGGGGAAAAGGTTCTCGATGCAGGTGAGGAAGTTTCGGGTATCGCGCGGCGTCTGGAACCCCAGAAGGTCGTAGGCCAGGAGGGCGGAGAGGATCTGCCCCCGCCACGGCAGCTTCAGGAGGATGTCGAGCGGCGGGAACGGGATGTGGAGGAAGAAGCCGATCCGGCGCTCCTCCTCCTTCTCGCGCACCGCCTGCGCCACGTGGATGAGCTGGTAGTCCTGCACCCAGACGAAATCGTCCGGGTCGCTGTGCTCGATCACGCAGTCCGCGAACTTGCGGTTGACGGAGAGGTACGAGTACCAGTAGGACGGGTTGAAGTCGCACCGCCCCAGGAGGTCGTGGAAGAGCGGCCAGAGGATGCCGTTCGAAAAACCCTCGTAGAAGCCTTTGACCTCTTCTTCCGAGAGCAGCACCGGCACGAGGTCGTACCCGCGCTCGCGGTAGCCTTCCTCCATCACCTTTTCCCAGGCCCCGCCCCGTTCGAGCGGCATGCCCGGCCAGCCGATCCACAAGCCCCCGCGGTGGGAGAGCACCGGCGCCAGCGCGGAGACCAGCCCGCCGGATCCGGGCTTCAGGTTCCATTTGCCGTCCGTCTTCTGAAGGACGATGGGGAGGCGGTTCGAGACGACGAGGAGTCGGTGCGTAGAGGCTCTCAAAGCAGGTAATTCCAGTGCAAGCGCCGAGCCAGGAAGAGGAGCTGTAACGTTCCGCCCCCCTCCTGCGCCTCTTCTTACGTGCGTCAACCCTCCCGCCGCGGATCTCCCGCGGCTCTTTTTTTGTCCTCGGGTGCGGTAGCATCATCCGGTCCAC
>DATEIO010000630.1:0-5280 GCA_035278895.1 Thermoanaerobaculia bacterium
TGTAGAGGACGTTTGGTCTCCCTCGCGACCTTACCCTCCTGGGCAAAACCCCTGGCATCGCTTTTGCCCTATAGCCTTGGCGAAGTCGCAAGATCCCTGGTTATCCAGGGACGCGGAATGAAGGAGACCCCAATGACGAACAGACCGCGAACCTTGAAAGTTGCAAGCTCTTCGGCCCTGCTGGCCGTTCTTCTTCTCTTCGCCTCGGTCTCCGCGAGCGAGGCGGGCGTCAACCTCGTGTCGCTCGACCAGGAGTGGGCGATGCGGGAGCAGCTCCACGCGGAGGTGGCGAGCCAGCACCGGGTGTATGAGGACCCGTACCTGACCGAGATCGGGCGGCGGATCGTGGCCCAGACCGGCCTCGGGAACCGTCCCTGGAACTTCTTCGTGGTGCAGGACAGCTCGGTGAACGCCTTCAACCTGCCGGGCGGCCTGGTCTACGTGAACACCGGCCTGCTCGCCGAGGCGGATACCCTGGATCAGCTCGTGGGCGTGATGTCGCACGAGATCGCCCACGGCGCCAAGCGGCACGGCACGCAGCTGATGACGCGCGCGTACGGCTACAACCTCCTGGCGGGCCTGCTGCTCGGCCGGGACGCGGGCCGGGGCCAGCAGATCGCGGCCCAGCTCGTGGGGACGGGCATCCTGACCAATTACAGCCGCAGCGCCGAGAACGAGGCGGACCGGGCGGGCGTGGGTTACATGTACCGGGCGGGCTACGATCCGGCAGGCATGGCCGAGTTCTTCCGGACGATGGACAGCCTGCGCTCCCGCCGGGCCTCGAAGGTGGAGCAGTTTTTCTCGAGCCACCCGCTGACCGACGACCGGATCCGCAATGTCGAGGCCGAGATCTCCCGCCTGCCGGGGCGGAGAAACCTTACCAACGACACCCGCGAGTACCAGCGGATGCGGTCGCGGTACCGGTAAGGAAGGCGTCCGGAAACGACAACGCCCCGCCTGGGGGATAAAGATCCCGGGGCGGGGCGGGGCTATGTCAAATTTGTGAAGTGTCAGGAGATCTTGACGACGTTCTTTGCCTGCAGCCCCTTCGGGCCCTCGACGACGTCGAAGCTCACGCGGTCTCCCTCAGACAGGGTGCGGAATCCCTCGGCGATGATCGAGGCATGGTGGACAAACACGTCCGCTCCCCGCTCGCGCACGATGAACCCATACCCCTTGGCGTCGTTGAACCACTTCACAACACCTTGCTCAGACATGCTCTTGCTCCTTGCAACAGAAAAACAGGTTGTTTTTGTTCGCCGCGGGAAGGCGGCGCTCCTCCAAACACCCCCACCTGGGGGCAAAGCGAAGCGATGGAGCTCATAAACCTCTGGATCGATCTCCGAGCCGCAAAAATCCCCGAGTACCCGTGCGCTTCGTGCTTGAGCTGACAAGGAGCCGTGCGCGGGCTCGATCTTCGGGATTTCCTAGGCGTAGGTGTTCTCGCTACTGGTCCCTCGGTGCCTAAGTATCCTCGATCGATCTGAATCCAAAGGGGTATCGCGCTCTGAGCGGTTGCTGCGGAGGTGTGTCGGCAGGGTGATTCTCTTGAAGCCGCGTCCAACCTGTCCTGTGCGCCATCAAATTTCCGCGACTATGACACCAGTCCAAGTAGAAATCAAGAGGCACCCGTGAGATCGCCCTCCGGTTGCGGGCGGGGATAAGATCTCCCCGTCCCGAAGGAGGCCAGAGATGTCTACGCGCATCCCCCGAAAGCTCGACCCCGCGGAGATCCGGGTGCTCGGCTCGCTCCTCGAAAAGGAGCAGACGAACCCGGAGACCGTTCCGCTGACCGTGAACGCCCTGATCGCCGCCTGCAACCAGAAGACGAACCGGGAGCCGGTGATGAGCTTGTCCGAGACCCAGATCGTCGAGGCCCTGGACCGGATGCGCCAGGAGGTGCTCGTCTGGAGGACGGAAGGCGCCCGGACGGAGCGCTGGCAACAGAGCGTCGTCCGGCGCTGGGGGCTCGACCGGGCGGCCAAGGCGGTCCTCACCCTCCTCTTCCTGCGCGGTCCCCAGACCCCCGGAGAACTGCGCTCCCGTAGCGACCGCCTCCACCCCTTCGCCTCGCTCGAGGAGGTGGAGGAAACCCTCCGTCGCCTGGCCGCCGAGGACGAGCCCCTGGTGATCGAGCTCTCCCGCCGCCCCGGCCAGAAGGAGGTCCGCTGGGCCCACCTCGTGGGCGAGACCATCGAGGAGCCGGAGGAGAGAAGGGTCTTCGCCGAGCCCTCCATGGACTCCGCTACCCCCGCCCGCCCGGCCCTCGCCGCGCGGGTGGACCGGTTGGAAGAGATGGTGGCCCAGATCGCGGCGGATCTGGAGGAGCTCAAGCGGCAGTTGGGGGGTTAAACCACTTCGATCCGCGCCGGCCCCGGCAACACCTCCCCGATCTCGGCGGCGGTGTGCCCCGAAGCCCGGAGGGCTTCCAGAAGCGCCCCGGCGTTCTCGGGCGGGGTCGAGAGGAGAAGGCCGCCCGAGGTCTGGGGATCGAAGAGGACCTCGCGCTGGAGGCGGTCGAGCTTCGCCTGGATCTCCAGGTGGGCGCGGACGTTGTCTTCGTTCGCCACGGTGCAGCCGGTCGTGACTCCGGCCTTGGTTAGCCGGTAGAAGCCTTCGTGGACAGGAAGCCGCTCGAAGACGATGCGGATTCCGGCGCCGGAGGCCTTGGCCATGCCGAGGGCGTGGCCGGTCAGGGCGAAGCCGGTGACGTCGGTCGCGGCGTGGACGCCGTGGGCGAGGGCGAGGCGGGAGGCTTCGGCGTTGAGGCGCTCCATTTCGCGGAGGGCGGGCTCCAGACCGGCTTCGTCGATCTTGTCCACCTTGAAGGCGTTTACGAGGACGCCGGTGCCGAGCGGCTTGGTGAGGAGCAGGCGGTCGCCGGGACGGGCTCCGGCGTTGGTCAGGAGGCGGTCCTTGTCCGCCTCGCCGATCACGGCCAGGCCGAACTTGAGCTCGTCGTCGCGCACCGAATGACCGCCCAGAAGGACCGCTCCCGACTCGGCGAGGGCTTCGGCCGCCCCCTGGAGAATGCCGGACAAGGCCTGGGCGCCTTCGCCGTCGAGCTCCGGGAAGCAGCAGAGGTTGAGCGCGAAGAGAGGGCGGCCGCCCATGGCGAAGACGTCCGAGAGCGAGTTGGCCGCTGCCACCCGGCCGAAGCGGCGAGGGTCGTCGCAGACCGGGGTGATGAAGTCGACCGTGGCCACGAGGGCGTGGCTCCCCAGGAGATAGACCCCGGCGTCGTCGGCCGTCTCCGGACCGACGAGGATCCTCTCATCCCGTCCGGCGAGCCGGACGAGCGGGCCGATCATCTCGGAAAGGTCCCCCGGACCTACTTTGGCCGCTCAGCCGCCGGTCGTCGCGCAGGCGGTGAGACGGAACTTGCGCCGGAACAGTGCCATAGGGCGGGGATTCTATCCCTGAAACCGTCTAGCCGCCTTCTCCGTAGAAGGGAAGGCCAACCGACAGGAGCTCCCGATGTCCCTGAAGAGAACCCTGCTGCCCGCCTTCCTCGCTTTTCTTTTCGCCCTGCCCGCCCTGGCGGCGGTCCACCCTTCACGGGAGAAGCTGAAAGCCTGCAAGGTCCCCGGGGACAATGGGGAGGTCGATGCCTTCTGCGGCACGTACGAGGTGTGGGAGAACCGGGCCGCGAAGGCGGGCCGCAAGATCGGCCTCTCCGTCATCGTGATTCCGGCCAGGTCGAAGACTCCGAAGCCGGACCCGATCTTCTTCTTCGCGGGAGGCCCGGGCCAGGCCGCAAGCACCCTGACGGACTACCGGACCGACATGGCCCTGCGCCAGGACCGCGATTTCGTCTACGTGGACCAGCGCGGAACGGGCGGCACCCACCGGTTCCTTTGCAACATGGGCGGCAAGGAGGGGGATCTCCAGAGCTGGCTGGGGGAGATGTTCCCGGTCGAGGCGGTCAAGAAGTGCCGCGACGAGCTGTCGAAGAATGCCGACCTGACGCTCTACACGACGGACGTCGCGATGGACGACGTGGACGAGGTCCGGGCCTGGCTGGGCTACGACAAGATCAATCTCGACGGCACCTCTTACGGCACCCGGGCGGCGCAGACCTATCTCCGCCGGCACCCCGGGTCGGTCCGCACGGTGACGCTCTGGGGCGCGGTCCCCATGGATGAGACCCTCCCCATCTCCCACGCGGCCGGAGGGCAGCGCTCGCTCGACATCCTCCTCGGCTGGTGCGAGAAGGACGCCGCCTGCCGCGGGAAGTTCCCGGATCCGCGCGGTGACTTCCGGAAGGTGATGGAGCGGCTCGACCAGGGCCCGGTGACGGTCGAGATCCAGGACCCGGCGACGGGCAAGCCCACGGCCGTCCAGGTCTCGAAGACCGTGATGATCGACGGCATCCGCTGGACGCTCTACAACGCCCGAACCGGCGCGATGCTCCCGGTCTTCTTCCACGAGGCGGCGAACGGCAACTTCTTCCCCCTGGCCCAGGCAAGCGTCTTCTCGCGGGTGGGGATGGTGCGCGAGCTCGCCCTGGGGCTGCTCTTCTCGGTCACCTGCGCGGAGGACGTCCAGTACATCGACCCGGCGACTGTGGCGGCGCGGACGGCCGGGAGCTTCCTGGGTGACGATCGCGTGCGCCAGCAGATGGGGGCCTGCTCCGTGTGGCCCCGCGCCAAGCCGGCGCCCGGGCACCAGGAGGCGGTCCGCTCGGACGTCCCCATCCTCATCGTCAACGGCGAGCGCGACCCGGTGACGCCTCCGGAGTTCGGAAAGCGCGTGGCCCAGAGCTACCCCAACGCCCTCGCCGTGGTCATTCCCTACGGAGGCCACAGCGGCCACGACCCCTGCGTGGACGAGGTCGAGATCCAGCTCGTCCAGAAGGGCACCACGAAGGGGATCGACACCTCGTGCGTGGCGAAGATCCCCATGGAGCCGTTCCTGCTGGAGCTGCCCAAGCCGGGGGAGGGGCCGTTTGGGTAGGGAGAGCCCCAGGGACGAGGACGGACGGACACGGAAAAACACGGACGTCAGGGAGACCGTGGTGAGCGTCCTTGTGGGTCTAGGGTCGTCCGTGTCCGTCCTCCCTCCGGCAGCACGTCCGGCCACCACTTCCCCGGCTGGTTGAGCGGCCAGGGGCAGGTCTCCTGAATGCCCAGCTCGTGGAACATGGGGTGATCCGAGCGCAGAGGAAAGAAGAAGCTGTCCCGGCCTTCGGGATCGTGGCCCTGGCAGCGGTATTGAGGGCTGCCCAACGCGATCACGACCAGCAGGGCGATCTCGGCGACGGCGTAGATCTTCATTCCC